>CAXTRY010000004.1:0-72505 GCA_964246805.1 uncultured Acidobacteriaceae bacterium | reverse complement strand
GCGTCACTCTTATTGGCCGCCTCTTCGACGAAGGCACCCTCGGCCGCGCCGGACTCGCCTTGGAACAAGCGTTCAACATTTCAAGTGAACATCCCAAAGATTTCAGCTAGACTGGCGTCGTCTCCCGATCCCACCCGCCGCTACACACAAGAGGTGCCTGTGTTCTCCATGCCGCAGTCCACAACGATCTCGCTGATCGCTCTACTCGTCTCATGCGGAACCACCTTCGTCACCTACATTCGCACCTATAAGCAGGATATCCACGACGATCGCAAAGAGCTGCGTGAGCTGCTGAAACGCATCGTAGCTCTTCCTCGCGAACAGTTGGACATCACGCGCAAATATGCCGGCGACGACAGTGCCATCCTGGCGTTCGGCAAGACCTGCAATGAAGAAAATCAACTGATAGCGCGCCAAGCCGCCCAGATCGCCCGGCGGCTTAAATCTAAACAGGAGAGCGGCCTGACCTTTCGAATTAAAGGGGCAATCAGCGGTGCCGTCCCTGTCTCGCAGAACTACATCTCCGCGACAGAGTACCTTTCCATCGGCTTTGCGTTGAACCGTGCCTACAATGTTCAGGAAGCTAAGGAGTTTTTACAGTATGCGGCCCAGACCGCGGTCGATTTCAACGATGAGATTGCCGCGCTCCGCAACTTGGGCTATCTCTACTTCTATCTTGGCAAACCCGAGGATGGACGCAATCAATACCGGGCGGCAAGCCAGATATTCGGCAAATACCGTGATTACGATGCTCTTGTTCAGTGCAGGGCCAACATAGAGACCGAGCTGTCATGGGCCGGCACGGAGCTTTACGCAAACTTCAAGACAGCGGCCATGCAGCACCTTAACCGGGCCGAGGAGCTCGTCGCCTCCATGCCTTACGGGGCCGTTCCGGGCGACACCATGGCGATGATGGCGGATACACGGAGACAATTTATGCAAAGCTCCGGCATGAATCCGGAAGTGCCTCCCACGTCGCCGGCTCATCCGCTGCCCTGAAAATTGCGTCTATGCGTTAGACACAGTAGTGTTGCGTGCAGCGGTTGACTTCGTTTTCGCCGCGATGGAGTTCTCTTGCGCCTTACACAAATGCCGCGTCTTTTGTCGATGCTCTGTTGGGTATCCTCGATCGCTTTCGCTCAAAACATCCGCTACGACGAAGCCGGAAAACTCTTCGTTCTGCAATCCGGCCCCGTCACCTACGCCATGGGGGTCAATCAGCGAGGAGAACTGCAGCATATCTACTGGGGCGGCGCGGTCACGCGTATTGAAGATTTCCAGCCCGCCAAGATCGTTCCGGAATGGGCTTCCTTGGATCTCTCCAATACGACAACACCGCAGGAGTACGCCGGCTGGGGCGGTGGCCTGTACTCCGAACCCGCCCTTAAGATTACCTATCCCGACGGCAACCGCGACCTTGTCCTCCACTACGACAGCCATAAAATCGATGGCGACACCTTGACTCTCACCCTTAAGGACATCAGCCGCCCTGTATCCGTTGCGCTCACCTATACCGTCTACCCGGACACCGGCATCCTCAAGCGCGGGGCCGTCATTGAGAATCATGGCAAGACACCGTTGACCATCGAAAGCGCGCAGGCCGCTACCTGGACGCTGCCCGAAGGTGAAAACTATCGCCTCCATACGCTTACTGGCCGCTGGGCCGGCGAGTGGCAGCTGCAGTCAAACAAGATCGAACCCGGCATGATGCAGGTGCTCGAAAGCCGCCGCGGCAGTACCAGCCATCAGGTCAATCCCTGGTTTGCAATCGACCACGAGGACAGCAGCGATCAGGAGCACGGGGACGTCTTTTTCGGCGCGCTCGCCTGGAGCGGCAGCTGGCGTATCGGCGTCGAAGAGACGCCCGAGCACCGTGTACGCGTCACCGGCGGCTATAATCCGTTCGACTTCGCCTATACGCTCGCACCCGGAGAATCGCTCGCCACGCCGGCATTCTACGGCGGCTACACAGCCAAAGGCATCGGCGAGGCATCGCGCGTCCTCCATCGCTTTGAGCGTACCCAGATTTTGCCTGCCGGCTCCGGTCTCAAAACCCGTCCCATCCTCTACAACTCCTGGGAGGCGACCGAGTTCGCCGTTACCGAAGAGGGGCAAAGATCGCTCGCCGACAAAGCCGCCGCCATGGGTATCGAGCGCTTTGTGATGGACGATGGCTGGTTCGGCAAGCGCAACGACGATCATGCGGGGCTCGGCGACTGGAACGTCAACCCGCGGAAATTCCCTAATGGCCTGGGTTCACTCATCTCCTACGTCAACGGCTTGGGCATGAGTTTCGGCCTCTGGGTCGAGCCGGAGATGGTCAATCCGGACAGCGACCTCTACCGCAAACATCCCGACTGGGCGATGCACTTTGAAGGCCGCCCGCATACCGAAGGCCGCAATCAGCTGCTGCTCAATCTTGCCCGCGAAGATGTGAAGGAGTACACCTTTCATTGGCTTGACGACCTGGTCACGAATAATAAAATTAGTTTCCTGAAATGGGATTACAACAGGAATTGGAGCGAGCCCGGCTGGCCCGAAGCCCCGGTAGACCAGCAGAAAAAGGTCTGGGTACAGTACACCCGTAACTTCTATGAGATTCTCGACCGGCTGCGCGCCAAGCATCCCGGCCTGGAGATTGAAAGCTGCTCCAGCGGCGGCGGCCGCGTCGACCTCGGCGTGCTTGCCCGCACTGAAGAGGTCTGGCCGTCGGACAACACCGAAGCCTTCGACCGCCTCCGTATTCAGCGCGGCTTTACCTATGCTTATACACCGCACATTATGATGGCCTGGGTCACGGATGTGCCGAATATGAATAATCGCAGCGTCTCGCTCCAATACCGATTCCTGGTGGCGATGCAAGGTTCGCTTGCCGTCGGCGCCAACTTGAACAAGATGCCTGAAGCTGACCTTGCTGGTTCAAAGCGCTTCGTCGCAGCCGACAAGGAGATTCGCGAGACGGTGCAGAACGGCCTGCTTTATCGTCTGACGCCCGAAACCGATAACGACTTTATCGCCAACCAGTACGTCGCTGCTGACGGGCGTCAAGCGGCGGTCTTTGCCTTTCTACATTCGCAGCAGCTCCTCAGCCCGGTCACTCCACTCCATGTTCTAGGTCTTGACGACCGTGCCATCTACCGCGTCCGCATCATGGCGCGGGGAAAAGAGCCTGTAGGCACGCTTGTTGAAGGGGGCAGCCTAAGCGGGGCCTTCCTCATGCATCACGGCCTCGACCTGCGCCTTCATGGCGATTACGACAGCGTCCTCTGTATCCTTGACCGCACAGGCAAGTAGAAACGTAGCATCTTCGATCAATAAGTTTTACTCTATTTTGGAACGTATATCGTTTGACCCCGAAACGCAGCCCTGCCTTCCTTCCTTTGCGGTGCCTTCCATGCCTTGCCAGCCAAAATCTGACAGCAACTATAGTCCGCATACGTTGAGTCGGCGGCGCGCCCTGGGCTTAATTGCGACCACCTTGGCGGCCACGTCGATGCCGGGTTCCGCCTTCGCCCAATCCGCTCAAATTACTGAGGACAGTGCTCCCGAGTACGATCTCTCCGCCGCTAAAGACGCCTTCCTCGCAGAGATGGAGCGCGCCGCCTGTTTTTACTTCTATGAGCAGGCCGACCCAAAGTCCGGACAGGTACTCGATCGCGCCATCAATCACACCTCTACCGGAGCGCTCGACCCGCGCCGTACCAGCAGCATCGCCGCCACGGGCTTCGGTCTCTCGGCCCTTTGTATCGCCGACAAGCGCGGCTATCTTCCTTTCGTCGACATACCCGCTCGCGTGCTCGCAACCCTCGATTTCCACGTGAACCGGTTGCCCCATCAGCATGGCTTCTTCTCGCACTTCAACGATTGCCGCACGGGCAGGGCTCTTCCGGGAAGCGAGATCTCCTCCATCGACACAACTATCCTGCTCTGCGGTGCGCTCACCTGCCGCGCTTACTTCAACGATCCGAAGATCAAGAGCCTCGCCACGCAGCTTTATGAGCGCGTCGATTGGCCGTGGATGCTGAACGGGGGAAGTACGTTCAGCATGGGATGGCATCCCGAGACCGGCTTCATCCGATCCCGCTGGGATCATTACTGCGAGCTGATGATGCTTTATCTTCTCGCCATCGGCTCTCCAACCCACGCCGTAAGCCCGACACTCTGGAACAACATCGCTCGCCCACGCACCGACTATGGCCCTTATGTCTTTATCAACGACGAGGACCCCCTCTTCGTCCATCAGTACTCCCATGCATGGTTTGATTTTCGCGGTAAGCGCGACCGCTATGCGGATTACTTTCATAACTCCGTCCTCGCCACGGAAGCGCATAAGACCTGGTGCCTTAGCCTCGGCCGCGGCTATACCGACGACTACTGGGGCATCACCGCCTCGGACTGGGAGCACGGCTATACCGCCTGGGGAGGCCCGCCGCTGATGGGGCCCGTCGATGGTGCCGTTGTCCCCTGCGCCGCCGCCGGATCACTGCCCTTCGTGCCTGAAGATTGCCTGCGCGTCCTGCAATCCCTCAAGCGCGTCTACGGCAAGGACGCCTGGGGTCGCTACGGCTTTTGCGACGCCTTCCACCCCGAGGTTCTCTGGTACGACCCCGATGTCCTCGGCATCGATCTCGGTATTGGCCTACTGATGGCCGAAAACCTCCGCTCCGGATTGATCTGGAACACCTTTATGCGAAATCCGGAGGCTATGTCCGCTATGCAGCGCGTGGGCTTCCATAACAGCTGAATACGCCAATAAATGCCGGCTCGCGCATGTGGGCAAGCCGGCATAAAGCCGATGCAGCAGATTCAAGGTATAAGTTAGAAAATAATCTTCGCGCCGAACTGTGCGTTGAACGGCTCCCCGGCACCAATCCCCGGAGCTCCGTTGTAATCGCCGATCGTGTCGTTCAGCGTTGCGCTTCCGTTAGAGGGATCGAATTTGCCATTCGCCAGAGCCGCGAAGCTGATGCTAGGTGGCGCATAGTTGATGCGATTGAAGAGGTTGAACATCTCCGCCCGTAGCTGAATAGTCAATTTCTCATTGACCTTCGTGTTCTTGAAGACGGAAAAGTCCACATCCGAGTATCCGGGACCATAATACTGGTTGCGGCGCAACGTACCGAACGACCCGGCGGATGGAAGGACAAAATTGCCGAGGTCGATCCAGGTGGCATTCGGTTTCTGGCCTTGTATTCCAGTTTTCGCGGGCGATATCTGGTTGACGCGATCAAGACCTTCGTTTGTTCCGCTATTATCCGTTCCGGCGAATATCTGGAAAGGCTGTCCTCCATGGAAGTCGAGTAGACCGTTGACCTGCCAGCCGCGGGTAAGCGCCTTCAAAGATTGCGAACCGGGAACTTCGTAACTTACAAACGCCGTAAAGTTATGGCGCGTATCATAGTCCGAGTTGCCGTAGTCTCCCTTAAAATTAGTACTATCCTGGGGGAGAGTTCCGCGATATTGAGAAACTTCATCGAGATTGTGGGCCCACGTATAAACGGCTTGCGTCGTTATGTTATGCCAATGATTGATACGAAGCTGAGCCTGAAGCGAGTTGTAATTGGCGGTTCCGATACTTGAAATCTGATTGATGTTTCCATACTGCGAGTAGCTTCCATGGTAAGGCCGCGATGCCTGACGAGCTAAGTCGCTGGAGTACACACCCGGTGCCGCTTGGTTAATGTCAAGCAAGCTGAGCAGGTGCCGCGCCGATGAGCCTACGTACCCTATCTGCGCAATCGTGCTCTTGTTCAACGTGCGCTCAATATTCAAGCTGAAGTTCTCGTTGTAGGACGGGCGGAAGTTAGGCACGACGCTAAAGACGCCGCAAGGCGACGTGGAAGCGCATGGGTAACCCGCCGAGGACGGAAAAATACTTGCGCCTTGCACGATGGTTGTATTGCTGCCGCCGTTGGCGGCGCTCACCGAGAAGACCGGATTAGAACCGCCGGGATTTCCTTCCACGCCGTTCGGAGCTTGATTGCCGGGGCGATTATCCAGAAAAGGATTCAGGTTCGGTGTATCGGCGAACCAGCCGTATCCCGCCCGCAACACCGTGTTGTCGTCGAGAGAATAGCTTAGACCGATGCGCGGACTAATGTTTTTGTAGTACTGAGGGTAAAGCGAAGATACCTGATTGCCTTGGAATGCCAAGCCATTGGTCGCCGTAAGCGCTGGCCGAAAGACAGATAGATCCTGTAAATCGTTATGTAAAGGACCTTCATAGTCGTAGCGAATACCATAATTGACATTCAGCTTCGGACTGACTTGCCAGGAATCCCCGGCGTTGAGAAACCAGGTATTGACGAATACCTGCCGCTCGGGATCGCCAATGGTGATACTCGCCGCCGATGTTTTACCGACAAGAAAGTCGGCGAGCGCGTCGACGCGTCCAGAGCCGCCCGTGACGAGTTGGCTGCCATCGAAGGTAAAGGAACCAGTCGCATGACGATGATAAAACTCATCTAGCTGCGCCTGGCGAAACTCCCCGCCAAACCGCATTTGGTGCTTGCCTTTTACCCATGAAAGCTGGTCGGTAAGATGCCCCGTGATGTCGTTGCGTCCCTCGGGCGGCGTCAAGCCGACAGGATCGAAACCCTTAATGGTGATATTGGGCGCATTGGGAAATGTGGCACCCGTTACAAATCCAAGGCTCTGCACGTTCTGGTTGGTTTGATTGTCATTGAAGATCTGGTTGAAATAGTTGACTCCCGCTAGAACCTGGTTGGTAATGGACGGTGTAATCAACCGGTTATAGACGATCGCAATATTCTGTACATGAATTGGCGCCACTTCATAGTAGGCCAGCAACTGAGAGCCGACTGGAGCGACCTGGTTGCCCTGTCCAACAAACCAGTGCGCGCTAAGGCTGTCCTTAGGAGTGATGTTGTAGTCGACCTTGCCCAGACCGTTCCAGCTATAGCCGAACTCCGGATCGCTCGAGTGGAAGTTATTTACCGCGCCTGTAGTGTCCTGTGCGAGGATATTGGTTCCCCAGAGCGTATTCAGCACATTCTGCATTACCGGGTTGACCGCGATGCCCTTACTGGCCAGCAGCGCCTTTGCTTGATTTTGCCAGCCGACTGAGGGCTCCGTCGCGGTACCCGACTCCCCGATGACGAACCGCTGATGTTCAAAGGTGAGGAAGCCGAAGAGCTTGTCTCTTAAGAAGGGGCCGCCCACCGAAAAACCAGTGTTGTAGTTGCGTACCTTCTGCTTGGTGGCGGAGAACGGGCTCTTGGCTCCGAATAACTCGTTTCGATTGAAGTAGTACACCGTACCGTGCAGATTGTTCGTTCCGGCGCGAAGCGTAAGGTTGACCGTACCGCCGGGATTGCGTCCGCCTTCCGGGCCCGCCTGCGTCTGTGCCGAGAATTGATCGACCGCGTCGATCGGCAGAATAATGCCGGCGATACCGGAGACGCCACCCTGATTAACAGCCGGAATGTTGTGCCAGAGATCGTTATTGTCCACGCCATCGATCTGCCAGTTGATCTGGTTGGCGCGCGTTCCATTCAACGAGCCGAAGCCGCCGCCGCTATAGCCCCCGAAACCGGGCGTCAGCGCGATCATCTGAGTAAAATCGCGTCCATTGAGAGGAATGTCCTCGACCGTTTTCGCATCGAGAACCGTATTCTGCACCGTGTTCGTCGTATCGAGGGTAACCCCGGCGGCGTCTACCTCAATCGTTTCGGAGGAGGCCGAGAGCGGCAGCGCAACGGGCAGCGTGTACACCACGCCGGCCGAGACCGCCACCTTATCCGTCTTTACCGTTTGGAAGCCGGAGAAGCCGACCGTCACGCTATAGTTGCCAAGCGGCAGGTCCTGGAATAGGAATTCGCCCGCGCTGGAGCTCGTCGTCGTATGGCTTACGCCCGTCTCGGTCTGCACGGCGGTCACGGTGGCACTGGCAATCGCCGCGCCCGTCTTATCCGTGACGGTGCCGTTGATGCCGCCGCGAAAAGTCTGCGCAAGTCCTGAAAGAGTAATCATCGTGAGCACGATGACCACAAGAGCGTTGCGGTGAAGCCTTGCCACGAAAGAGTGAGACATACGGGTACCCTCCAGGATGAGACAAGTGACGGCACCTCTCACGGCGCTCTTGTTCTGAGGGACGAGACCAGAAGACGCGAATCGCGATCGTTACTGGCGGATGAATAATGGCGTTTTGTAGAAACTAAGGGCCGGTGCGCGAAATTGCAAGCCCAAAATGCCCAGCGGCCTTCTTAGCCCTCTAGCCGATCCATGTCTACGCGGTCGGAAGGTGATGTTCACGCGCGGAGCGGAGGCTCTCCGCCATGCTTGCCGCCAGCATCGGCAGCCCGAAGAGCGCGCCCGCCGTCATTGCCGTCGACATCGCGTCGTTTGCGTAGAACGGAACGGCCGCCACATAGCAGGCTCCCAGACCGCTCAACGTATGCGCGTACATCGTGCCGGTCCACACCATGAAGTTGCTTAGAAGGAAAAACGAGGTTGAAGACGCCAGCACCGCTCCGCCCACCCGCAACACCGTCGCCTTCTGCCCCAGCATCTCGCGGCCCAGTAAACAGACCGCTCCGTACCACGCCCACGTCACCATGTATGACGACGCATGGAACGTCATCCCATACACATAGGTCGTCAGGTAAAAGTCCGTTGCCGCCAACGTCAGAACCGCGATCATCGCCTGCCATCGAGCTCGCCGCGCCCCAAAGTACAACAATCCGCCGCCTACCGCCGTGAAGCCTACGCTCGTCGTATGGAACGCATGGGGAAGCACACGGCTCAGCACCGCAAACAGGAGAACAAGATAAGCTGCCATGGAAGACCTCTCGCGCGCCGGATACGGGCGTTCCGCTGTAACCATACTAAACCGCCGGAGATGTGCGGCCGCTACCGCTGCGTTTGTCCGCTCATCTCCATCTCCTTCACCCGGCGCTCCTCGTCCAGGTACACCACGCCCCCAATCGGCGGATGCTGCCGTCCACGCATCAGAAAGGTGTCATACATAAAACGCGCATCGCGGAAGGTCACCTCCGTCAGTCCATCGCCGTCCGGTCCGATATCCGTCACCAGCGGATACGCCGACCAATCCAGATAGACCTCGCCCAGCCAGCTCCGCTTCGCCAACAGCGTGGCCGGCGTCGGCGGCGGTTTGTAGAGCAGATCGTCCGGCGTCGCCGTGGTGATGCCCGTCCGTGTATCGGCAACCCCAAGCTGATAGAAATCCGGCGTATCCACCACCGTATGCCAGCGGAACGGGTTGATCGGCTCGGGACTCGCATAGACGCGCCGGATCAACGCGCCGCCATAATCTCCGGCAGCAGCAAGCTCGATCGCCCGCCCATGCTCATGCGCCCGCCAACCCCACAGCGCGACTACACCCGTCAGCGCGGCAGCCGCCCAGCCACGTCCGCGAAAACGCTCCCGCGCGACTCCGACCTCGCTCCCGATCAGCCCGAACAGGGCCGGCGCAAGCAGCCCCACCGACAGCAGCCCTAAGATCACCGGCTCAAAGATGAACACGAACGACCCCGCGTACCAGCGCGGATTGAAGGGAAAAAATGGCCGCAAGCCGTAATTGTTCGTCCAGTCGAGGAGAAGGTGACTGAACAGCGCCAGCAGGCAGAAGCTCCATAGCCATCCCCAGCGCACCGGCGCGGCCGTCGTTTTCCCACGCCGCAGCCGTCGGCGGTGCAGCGCCCAAACAAGTCCCACCATCGCCAACGCTTCAAACGGTGTCCCCAGAAAGGTATGCGTCCATCCCCGATGATGCTGAAACCCAGCCACGGGTCCGCCAACCGACCACAGCGTATCGAGGTCCGGCATCTCGGCGGCCAACGTCATGGCAAGCGTGGTGTAGGCGGCCTTACGGTTCAGCCCGGCGCGCGCCAGGCACGCCCCCGTCAGCAGATGAGTCATCGGCTCCATATGCTCAGCATACGTTGCCGGTCAGGCGGAACTCGCTTGACTACTGTACGGAATATTAGTACAGTTTTCGCCATGCATGACGCAGCCATACAAGTCGACACTTCATCCGGCACACCGGCCTACCGGCAGATCGTCGACCAGTTTCGCCTTCACCTGAACTCCGGCGCGCTTCCAACCGGACAACAGCTTCCGTCTATCCGCAGCCTTGCCGCCCAGCTCGGCGTCCACTTCAACACCATCGCCGAGGCCTACCGCGAGCTCGCCCAGGAGGGTTGGATCGACCTTGCCCATGGCCGCCGCGCCACGGTGCTTGCTCGCTCGTCCGTTACTACTATCGTTCCCGCGGAGGCTAACATCCTGCGCCGGCGTCTCCGCCATCTGCTCGCCGAAATGCTCCTCAAGGGTATTTCGGCTACAACCATCCGCCACGACATCCAAACCATCCTTCAGGGGTGATTCATGAGCCAACTCGTATTCGCTCTCTTGCTTTCCATACCTCTCTTCGTTACCGCGGCGCTCCTGCTATGGAGCCGCGCGCGTCGCGCCCGAATACGGCTTCAAGACACTTCTTCCGTGGTGCGGACAGTCACGCTGGACACATCGACGAAGCAGGAAGGCCGCGGCCTGCATATCGCCATGGTCCTCGCCCTCGTCCCGCTGTTCGCCACCTGCTTGCTGCTGGCCTCCAGATGGGACCGGATTCCCGTTCGCTTTCCAACCCACTGGGGCGCGAGCGGCGTTCCAAACGACTGGTCCACGCGCAGCCCGCTTAGCGTCTTCGGCCCACTCGTCACCGGAGCATTGCTGATCGCGCTCTTCCTGCTGATGGATGTGCTCACCGATCGCTACTCTCCCGGCTTCACGGGTCGCCCGGCGACGCTCCGGGTCAAGCGGAATGCTCTGGCGGGAGCGGCGTGGTTCATCGCTCTGCTCTTCTGCGCGGTCGGCGCGCTGCCCCTGGCGCAAAACCCGACTCTCTGGATACCACTCTTCATCGTCGGCTGCCTTGTTGGAAGCCTCCTCCTGGTGGCCATGGTTGTCTATCAATACCTCCAGATACCCCAAGCTGTCCTCACCGCGTCGCAACGCACCACCGATAGCCGCTTCTGGAAGGCGGGATTGATTTACTTCAATCCGTCCGACTGCGCGCTGATGGTTCCTAAACGTGACGGCCTCGGCTATACCCTGAATTTTGGAAGACCGGTCGCGTGGGTCATTCTTGCCGGCATTCTCATAATCCCTTTAATCCTTCCCATCGTTCTTCACACCAGGCACCATCCTTGAAATCCTGCGACTGCGATCCCGCACAGCTGTATTTACGCCTGCCGCACTTCACAATCACTAAGCTGCGCAACGACGGCAAACTCTAATAAGCCTCTAAGCAACCGAATGAGGCGGTCCAATTAGACCCATCGGCTATTTAGCTATCTCGTAAATTGCATCCGCATGACATTGCATGTATCTACATACATATGAAGACTGCCGCACACCTCCTCGCTGCTCCCGCCGCCATCGCCGCGCAGGCCGCGCCCTCCTCTCCCATGAACCAAGGACCCACCACGCACATCCTCGCCATCGGCCGCATCGTCTCCGGCGTCACGCGAGAGAAGGTCATGCCTGTGATGCAGCAGGAGGTCCGCGATACGGTGCGTCTCTATCTGGCGGGCAAGATCGACCAGTGGTATGTCCGCAAGGACCAGAACGGCGTCGTCTTCGTCCTCAATGCCACGACCGTCGCCGAAGCGCACGCGCTGCTTGAAAAGCTTCCGCTTGGGGAAGCAAAGCTGATGGAGTTCGACCTTATCCCGCTTGGCCCCCTCACTCCGCTCGGCCTCCTCGTACAGGATGCAGGAGCCGCGACCGCAAAGTGAAGCCCCAGGCCGACTCCAATCCCCAGATCGACTCTAAAGACTGTCTGTGCGCCCGTACCCGCCGCACTGCCCGCAGGCTCACTCTGCTCTATGAAGAGAGCTTGCGTCCGGCGCGGCTCACTCCCTCGCAGTTTGAGCTGATGGGCGAACTCGAAGGTCGCCCCGGGCTCACGCAATCGGAGCTCGCCATGCGCCTCGTTCTCGATCAGACAACATTGTCTCGCAACCTGCGCCTGCTAATCGAACGCCGCTGGATCGCCGCGATTCCTTCCGCAAACGACCGCCGCAAGATCACCTATACGCCGACTTCGGAGGGAAAGAGTACCTGGCGCAAAGCCCTTCCCCTGTGGCAAGCCGCGCAACAACGGATGGAGGAGCGCCTCGGCGAGAATCTTACCGCCGCCCTCTCCTCGCTCGACCGCCTGGCCGAGCCGCTCGCCCTAAAATAACTCCATGCCCGCCGACTTATCTCCCGACCAGCAAATCGCAGATCTACGCGAAGACCTGCGCCACCACGAGCATCTCTACTACGTCCTCGACGCGCCGGAGTTGACCGACACCCAATACGACGCGCTCATGGAGCAGCTGAAGGCCCTCGAAACCGCGCATCCCGGGCTGCTGACGCCCGATTCGCCCACCCAGCGCGTCGGCGGCAAGCCTCGCGACGGCTTCGTCAAGACACCACACTCCAAACCCATGCTCTCGCTCGACAATGCCTTCGGCGAGGCCGAACTCCGCGCCTGGGACACCCGCGTCCGCAACGGTCTGCCCAGCACGGAGACCGTTCGCTACGTCTGCGAACTGAAGCTCGACGGCCTTTCGCTCGCCCTGCATTACAGCGGCGGTCACCTGAAGCGAGGCCTCACCCGCGGCGACGGCTCCGTCGGCGAAGACGTCACCTCGAACGTCCGCACCATCCGCAGCGTGCCTCTTAGTGTGTCAGCGTCTAAGCTGACGGCCGCCGGTCTGCCCGACGCCTTCGAGGTCCGCGGCGAAGTCGTCCTTCCGCAAGCCGCCTTTCGCAAGATGAACGAGCAGCGCGAAGCCGCCGGACTTGCCCCAGCCGTCAACCCGCGCAACGCCGCCGCCGGCACCATCCGCACCCTGGAACCGAACATCGTCGCCCAGCGCCGCCTCGACTTCTATGCCTACTTCCTGCTTCAGCCCAATGGCGAACTCCTCCTTCCAACGCAGTCGGAAGCGCTCGCCGCCCTCCGCCACGCCGGCTTCCGCGTCAACGCACACGCCACCACGGTCGACACCATCGACGAGGTCCTCGCTTTCATCGCCCACGCCGAGACCCTCCGCGACACCCTCAGCTATGAGATCGACGGCGTCGTCCTCAAGCTCGATTCCGTCGCTCAGCAGCGTCGCCTCGGATACACCGGCAAGGCCCCGCGCTGGGCCATCGCCTACAAGTTTGCCGCCCGTGCCGGCATCACCCGCCTCGACGACGTACTCTTCCAGGTAGGCCGTACCGGCAAACTCACCCCCGTCGCCGCGCTCGCGCCCATCTTCATCGGGGGCACTACTGTCACCCGCGCCACCCTCCACAATGCCGATGAAATTGCACGGCTCGGTGTCCGCATCGGCGACTTCGTCCAGGTCGAGCGCGGCGGTGACGTCATCCCTAAGATCTTCACCGTCATCGACGACAAAGATCACCCGCGCGGCACCACCGAGATCGTTTTTCCCACTCACTGCCCCATCTGCGCCAGCGAACTCATCCGTGCCGAAGGCGAGGTCGATTGGCGCTGCATCGACACCTCCTGCCCGGCCCGAGTTCGCGAGGAGCTTCTCCACTGGGCCGCCCGCGGCGTCATGAACATCGAAGGCCTGGGCGACGCCATGGTCGCGCAGCTGCTCGGTCAGAACCCCGACCTTGGTCCAGATGCCGAACTCGTCACCGAAGAAGGCGAGCCGGTCCCCACCCGCAAGCCCATCATCCACACTCTCGGCGACCTCTATCGCCTTACCCGCGACCAGCTCCTCGCCATCGAGCGAGTCGGCGAAAAGACAGCGGACGCCCTGCTCGCCGAAATCGCCCGCTCCAAAGACTCCGGTCTCGCGCGCGTCCTCCTCGGTCTGGGTATTCGCTTCGTCGGCGAGCGCACCGCCCAGCTGCTCGCTCAGCATTTCGGCTCGATCGATGCCCTCCGCGCCGCTACCGCCCCCGAGCTTGAAGCCGTCAACGAGGTCGGCCCCAAAGTCTCTCGGGCCATCATCGAGTTCTTCGCCATCCCTAAAAACCGGCAGCTCGTCGACGACCTGCAATCCCTCGGCCTCAAACTCACCGCCGAAAAGCGCATCACCACTTCCACCCTTGAAGGCCTCACCTTCGTCCTCACCGGCACCCTGCCCACCCTCACCCGCGACGCCGCGAAAGCTCTTATCGAGCAGGCGGGCGGGCGCGTCTCCGGCTCCATCAGCAAAAAAACCAGCTACCTCGTCGCGGGCGAAGAAGCCGGCTCCAAGCTCGACAAAGCTGCCTCCCTCGCGGTCCCCATCCTCAACGAAGCCGCTCTACTGCAACTCCTTCAGCAAAGCTGAAACGATCTTGCCCGCGCCCTCACCATCTTTTCGTTGTACACGTACTCCTTAGCCGGAAGGCTTTCTGCATTACATTCTCACTCTCAACGTCTGTCGTATCGCTTGCCGGCGGCACCTCCCCGCCGCCAGTAGCGATTGAGCGCCGATCGCCCATGGCCGGCGTACCCTGACAATGCAACTCGCTTGGGAGTCGGTGCGACCATCTACGCAATCACAGCATCTGTACGTTGATGAGCGTTCTGGACACCACTACCGAAAAGCCTGTTACCGCGGCTGCAAGCGGAACCTTCGCCCTGGGCGGCGATCTTCACGTCAACCGTCTCGGATTCGGCGCGATGCGCCTTACGGGCGAAGGCATCTGGGGCGAACCCAAGGATCGCGAACGGGCATTGAAAGTTCTCGAACGCGCGGTCAAGCTCGGCGTCAACTTAATCGACACAGCCGACGCTTACGGGCCGGCCGTCAACGAACGGTTGATCGGCGAAGCACTAGCCCCTTACGATCAGGGAACCGTGATCGCGACGAAGGGAGGCCTTACGCGCCAGGGGCCAAACAAATGGCTCCCCGTGGGACGGCCGGAGTACCTGCGCCAGGAAGTCGAGCTCAGCCTCCGTTATCTCAAGCTCGAACGTATCGATCTTTGGCAGTTGCATCGTATCGATCCTAAAGTTCCCGTCGAGGAGTCCCTGGGTGAAATTGCCATGCTGCAACAGGAAGGCAAAATACGCCACGTGGGCCTCTCCGAGGTGAAACCGCATGAGATTGACCAGGCCCGCAAACTCGTCGAAATCGTCAGTGTGCAAAACAAGTACAACATAGGCGATCGCGGCCACGAGGATGTTGTCGATTACTGCACGGAGCACCAACTCGCGTTTATTCCGTGGTCTCCCGTCGCGGCTGGAAAGCTGGCGCAACCTGGCGGGAAGCTCGATGCTTCGGCGAAAAAACATGGCACAACCGTCAGCCGGCTTTCCCTCGCTTGGCTGCTGCACCGTTCGCCGGTTATCCTGCCCATCCCCGGAACCTCTTCGCTCGAACATCTTGAGGAGAACATCGCGGCCGCGCACGTAAAGCTCAGCACGGAGGAGTGGATGGCCATCGAGGAGTCCGCGAAATAATCTCTCCCGCCGCGTAATTTCCGCGTGTACCAAGAGCCGCTCTCATGGCGGCTCTTGGTGTTTATAGTCCGGTTCGCTTATCACGCGATGATTGCGCGGCCCGCAGCAGTACCGGAGAAAATGTCGCCACGAATGCTGTTGCCAATACGGCCGACAGAGCACCTACTGTAGGAACGACCTAGAAGATTGCCCACGACGCCAAGACCCAAAATGCCATGTTCGCCGAAGCCGCCAGATAGACCCAATCTGAAAACCTGTGCTGGTCGGCAAAGAAATCCATCTCGCCCAGCCGCCGGTACACCACGCCCGGCTTCTCCCGCAGCCGCAGCAACACCACCGGCAGCAGATTCACGCAGAGTACGATCGAAACCCAGACCATCGGCGCATACACCGCCGGGTAGCGCGGCACCAGCCACCAGGTGACGCACACGGTCAACAGGATATTGGCCGTCGCTCCCGCGTTCACCAGAGGCGGAAAATGCGCCATATCGCCCAGTCTGTTCATCTCATTCAACTTCTTATTCGCAGCGTGCATTGCGCCTCTCATAGGTCCATGCGCCAGTCTACTGTAGAGGAATGGCCACTAAGACGCAGCCCGAGTCCGTCTGGGACTATCCCCGCCCCCCGCGCCTCGAACCCAGCCCGCGCCACCTGCGCATCGTCCACACCGGCGTCCTCCTCGCGGACACCGTCTGCTCGCTCCGCATCCTCGAAACCAGCCACCCACCCGTCTTCTACATCCCCCAGGCCGATCTCGCCATGCAACACCTCCGCGCCTCCAGCCGCCGCGGCAGCTTCTGCGAGTTCAAGGGCGTCGCCTCCTACTGGTCCATCGTCTCCGCCGACGGCGAAGTCCTCGCCGCCGACGCTGCTTGGAGCTATGCCCAACCTTCCCGGGCCTACGCCGCCCTCGCCGATCATCTCGCCTTCTACGCCAGCCGCGTCGAGGAGTGCACCGTCGATGGTGAACGCGTCACCGCCCAGCCCGGCGACTTCTACGGCGGTTGGATCACATCGCATGTCACCGGCCCCTTCAAAGGGCCGCCCGGCACCATGGGCTGGTAACGGCTAGGCTGGACGCGGCCTCTTTCCAAACACCGCCGTCCCCACCCGGACGCACGTGCTTCCCTCCTCGATCGCGACGGCGAAATCTCCCGACATCCCCATCGACAGCTCCACCAATGTCGAACATACCCGCTGCTGCTCATCCCGCAACCGTCGCAGCCGCTGAAAATAAGGCCGCGCCACCTCCGCATCCTCGCTCCAGGGCGGCACCGTCATCAACCCGTTCAGACCCAGGTTTTCCAGCCCCGTCATGGCACTCACCAGTCCCGCCAACTCCTCGGGCGCAACCCCATGCTTCGACTCCTCCTCGCTCAGCTTCACCTCAATTAACACCGGCAACCGCTTGCCGAGAGTGCCCGCCGCCGTGTTCAACCGCTGTGCCACCTTCAGCGAATCCACCGTATCGACCGCGGCAAACAACTCCGCCGCCCGCGCTGTCTTATTCGACTGCAATGGCCCGATCAGGTGCATCTCCACCTCCAGACCGGCCAGTGAGGACGACTTCTCCGCCACCTCCTGCACCCGGTTCTCGCCGAATAAACGCTGCCCCGCCGCATAGGCCTCAAGCAGCAACTCCACCGGGTGCACCTTGCTCACGGCCATCAAGGCGACTGCATCTTCACGCCGCCCCGCGCGGCGACACGCAGCCGCCATCTCCTGCCGCAATCGCGCCAGGTTCGCTTCGATGCTTACTTCAATGCTTGCTTCGATACCCATCCTAGTGGCATCTTATCCTTAGCCAGTATGATGGGAGAGTTCATGCAGAGTCTGCGATGTTGCCGGGCCAACAGTACACGAAGCCGTTGAAACAGGCCCCAGTCCATACCCTGAACGCCCCATACACCGCTTTCTAAGGAAAACACCATGTCACTTCAGATTGGCGACACCGCGCCTGACTTCACCGCCCAGACCACCGAGGGCGAGATTCACTTTTACGATTACATCGAAGGGCAGTGGGCCGTCCTCTTTTCGCACCCGAAGAATTTTACCCCGGTCTGCACCACCGAACTCGGCTATACCGCCTTTCTCATGCCCCAGTTCGCCGCCCGGGGCGTAAAAGTCCTCGGCCTCTCCGTCGACAAGATGGAATCGCATGAGCCTTGGTCCAAAGACATCGAGGAGACCCAGGGAACCGCCCTTAACTTTCCCCTCATCGCCGACACCGACCGCTCCATCGCGCTTAAGTACGATATGATCCACCCCAACGCGTCCGACTCCATGACCGTCCGCACGGTCTTCATCATCGGCCCGGACAAAAAAATTAAGCTCTCGATGAACTACCCGGCCTCCACAGGCCGCAACTTCGACGAAATCATCCGCGTCATCGACTCGCTGCAGCTCACCTCGAAGCACTCCGTCGCCACGCCGGTGAACTGGAAGCCCGGCGAGGATGTCATCATCCCCACCACTGTCTCCGACGAAGCCGCGCATGAGAAGTATCCCGCAGGCTTCAAGACTCTCAAATCCTATCTCCGCACCGTTGCTCAACCCCGGTAACTTACAAACAGAGTGCCCCCAAGTCTCAATGTTGCGGCGTGGGGGGCACTGGCTGTCTTATGACTTGCGGCATTTACTGTCCTAATCTCCACCTCAGATACATCTGGACCATGCCTGGACATTCCGTAACTGATATTCGGCGCACTCGTTGCAGCATCTTGTACGCTGGACCATGCTCCCTGAACGCTCGCCCCTCGCCGCGCTCCAATATGCCCTGGCCGGGGGCGTAAACACCCCGCTACAGATTGCCGAAGACGTGCTGGCACATGCTACCGGCGGTGCCGCTCGCAACACCTATCTCCACCTCAACCCCAAAGCACTCCTTGCCCAGGCGGAAGCGCTCACCCATCGCTTTCAATCCATGGCAACCCGTCCGCCCCTCTACGGCATCCCTATCTCGCTCAAAGACTGCTTCGATCTAGCCGGCACCCGCACCACCTGTGGCACTCGCTTTTACCAACAGCGTCATTCGCCCGCAACGCAGAACTCCGCCGTAGCCCAGCGCCTGCTCGACGAGGGCTGCCTGCTCACCGGCAAAACCCACCTGCATCCCCTCGCCTACGGCATCACCGGCGAAAATCCCGATTTCGGCGACTGCCTTCAGCCCGCCGATCCAGCCCTGCTCACCGGAGGCTCCTCCAGCGGGGCCGCCGCCAGCGTCCAGGAAGGCTCCGCCCTCGTCGCCATCGGCACCGACACCGGCGGCTCGATCAGAGTTCCCGCCGCTCTCTGCGGCCTTTGCGGCTTCCGCGCGTCGCATACCCTTGCCATGGAACAAGACCTCTGGCGCGGTGCCTTCCACCTGGCACCCTCCTTCGACACTCTGGGCCTGCTCACCCGCGATCCCCGCGATCTGGCTCCCTTGGCCCAGACCCTCTTCCATATACCCGACGGCCCGTTGCCTAAACGCACAAGGATCGGCTGCGTCCCCGAATCCTTCCTTGCCCCCTGTGACCCACCAGTCCTCGAAAGCTACCGCCGCTTTAAACTCCTGCTCGCACAAACAGGCGCCGCCCTCCACGAGCTCGACACCACTCCATGGCATGACGCCCCGGACATCTTCGCTCCTCTCCAAGCCGCCGAAGCCGCCGCTCTCCATCGCGGCCACTTTCACCAGTTCGAGACCACCGTCGCCCAGCGCCTCGCCTGGGGAGAGTCCCTCAGCCCGGCCGAACTCACAGTTTTGAAAGCACGCCGCGAGCAGTTCGTAGCCACCCTCCTCGCCCTCTTTGCCGAAGCCAGCCTCCTCATCCTGCCCTGCGCTCCGGTCAGCCGCCTCCTCGCCGGTGCCGATCACAGCGGCACACGCTCCAATATCCTGCGCTACACCACACCCTTCTCGCTCGTCGGCCTGCCCGCTGTTGCCCTTCCGGGGGCCATCGCCGGAGCCGCCTTCGGCACCGGTCTCCAACTTGCCGCGGCGCCGGGCCGCGACGCCACGCTTCTTGCCTTCACCGCCACGCTTGCCGCAACACTACCCTGCTCCTCGTTCCTACACGATACCCCTCTAAAACCAATCACAATCCCTCGGCATGATCGCCTACCCATCGAACGGACGCCGCCTTTTTCGCCGATTTGCACCGTGGAGAGAAGCGGGTCAAGACTTTTTGACTGGACACACGACCCTTCAGGTATTCTCAGATCGCAGATATTATGTCCAGTCCGATCTATCGTCCCTTGGCCGACGCTACCGACGGCATACTTCTAAGCTTCGTGGTGGATAACTCGCCCGATGCCGTTATCCTGCTCGATAAGAGTTATCGCCTCATCTACGCGAACCACTCGGCTTGCAGGCTAAGCCATATCTTGCCGCAGCATTTCAACGGTCCCGCGCTGTGGGAGCTCTACCCCGAGATCGTCGGCACGGAGTTGGAAAGATGTTACCGCGCGGCTGGCGAGCGGGGTGAAAGTGGACGAATCGACTCCTATTTTTACGAACCTTTCAATACATGGTTCGAAATCATCGTCTCTCCCACACCGGGCGGTGTAGGGATTTACTACCGCGATATCACCGCGATTCGCAACGCGGAACTACAGCGCCACGATGCTGTCGTCGAACTCCTCCGCGTCCTCGAAGCCACCACCGACGCCGTTCTGACGCTCGACCACACCTGGCGTATCACCTACATGAACGGCAACGCCAAGCAACTCGTCGCATCCGATCGCGAGGTCCTTGGAACCGACGTGCGCGAGAGCTATCCCGCCGCGTTTTATTAGGGTGCCCCCCTCGGCGAGCTATACAGCCGCGCCATGAAAGGCATTGCGGGAGAGTTGGAGCTCTTCTATCCCGATCCGCTGAACCTCTGGCTCTACATCATGGCTCGCCCTTCCCCGGATGGCACCATCGTTTTCTTTCGCGACATAACCGAGGCGAAGAAGACCACCGCCGCCCTCCTCCAGAGTGAAAAGCTGGCCGCCGTCGGTCGTCTCGCCAGCTCCATCGCCCACGAGATCAACAATCCGCTTGAAGCGGTCACCAACCTCATCTATCTTGCCAACATTACCGCTGAAAATCCCGACACCCGCAGCTATCTCGACCTCGCCGCCCTCGAACTCCGCCGCATTTCGCTGATCGCCAACCAGACCCTCCGCTTTCACAAACAGGCCACGAAGCCGCAAGCCGTCGGCTGCGATGACCTATTCTCTTCCGTTCTCAGCATTTATGAAGGCCGCCTGCGTAACGCGGGCATCACGCTCGCTAAGCGCAAACGCGCCCACCAGCCGGTCGTCTGCCTGGAGGGTGAAATTCGCCAGGTCCTCAGTAACTTCGTCGGCAACGCCATCGATGCGATGCCCACCGGCGGACGCCTGTACGTCCGCAGCCGCGACGCGACCGACTGGCGTACCGGCCGCAAAGGGATCGTCCTCACCGTCGCCGATACCGGTGTCGGCATCCCACCGCTGGTCCTCACCCGCATCTTCGAAGCCTTTTTTACCACCAAGGGCATTGCCGGCACCGGCCTGGGTCTCTGGATCAGCTGCGAAATTGTTGCCCGCCATCAGGGCCGCATCCGCGTCCGCAGCAGCCAGGCCGCCGGACGCCACGGGACCGTTCTCGCCCTCTTTCTCCCCTACGATGCAGTCGTGGCAGAATCCACGTCCAACGTCCGCCTGACGCCCTTATCCGCTTGACGCCCTACTCTACCGTCACGCTCTTCGCAAGATTGCGCGGCTGATCGACATCGCATCCGCGCCGCACCGCGATGTGATACGCCAGCAGCTGTAGCGGCACCACCTCCAGCAGCGGCAGCAGCAACTCCGGAGCCTGCGGGATGTGGATCGTATGCTCCACCAGACCGGTAATCTCGTGGTCGCCCTCGATCGCGATCGCAATCACCCGCCCGCTCCGCGCCGTCACCTCCTGAATATTCGACAGCGTCTTCTCATACTTCAGCACCGAAGAGGCGTCGTTCGGGTCTTTCGTCGCGATGCACACCACCGGCAACGTCTCGTCGATCAGCGCGTTCGGCCCATGCTTCATCTCCCCAGCCGGATACCCCTCCGCGTGGATGTAGCTGATCTCCTTCAACTTCAGCGCGCCCTCGAGCGCAATCGGATAATGAATCCCGCGCCCGAGGAAGAGAAAATCCCGCGCCGTCGAAAAGCTCTTCGCCAGCAGGTTGCACTGGTCGTCCACGGAACGTAGTATCTCCTCCACCTTGCCCGGCACCAGCGACAACTCCTCCACCAGCTGCTTCGACTTGGCGAGCGTAATTGTGCCTCGCACCTGCGCCACATGCAGCGCAAACACGAACAGCGCCGTCAGCTGCGCGGTAAACGCCTTGGTGCTCGCCACCCCGATCTCCGGCCCGGCATTGGTCGTGATCGTCCCTTGCGCCTCCCGCGTCACCGCCGCGCCGACGACATTGCAAATCGCCAGCGTCTTCGACCCCTTCGCGATCAGCTCCCGCTGGGCCGCGATCGTATCGGCCGTCTCGCCCGACTGCGTAATCAGCAGCCCAATGGCCTTCGGGTCGCCGATCGGGTCGCGATACCGGTACTCGCTCGCATAGTCCACCTCCACGGGCAGTCGCGCCAGCCGTTCGATCATGAACTTGCCCGCCAGCCCCGCGTGCCAGCTCGTGCCGCACGCCGCGATCGTAATCTGGCTGGCGCTCCGGAAATCTTCGGCGCTCACCTGCATCTCCTCCAGAAACACCTGCCCCGTATCGAGCGACACCCGCCCCAGCGTCGTGTCCCGGATCGCGCGCGGCTGCTCGTTGATCTCCTTCAGCATAAAGTGCTTGTACCCGGCCTTCTCGGCCATGATCGGGTCCCACAGGATGCGCTGTACCTTGAGCGGCAACGACTTCCCGGTGAAGTCCGTCAGCGTTACGCCGGAGGTCGTCAGCACCGCCACCTCGCCATCCGCCAGAAAATGAATGTTCCGCGTGTGGTGCAGAATCCCCGGCACATCCGAAGCCAGGAAATATTCCCCTTCGCCGATGCCGATCACCGCCGGCGGCCCCATCCGCGCCGCCACCAGCTTGTCCGGCTCCGCCGCGCTCAGCACCCCGATGGCGAACGCCCCCGTCAGCCGCTTCACTGCCCGCCGCACCGCCTCTTCCAGCGGAATCGAAGGCGCGCCCGACCGCACCACCGCCTCCGAGCTATTCGCCTCGACCGTCCGCGTCCCGGCCTCCATAGCTGCTCCGCCCGCCAGCTCCAGCTCATCCTGGATCACGTGCGCGATGATCTCGGTGTCGGTCTCCGACTGGAACCTATGCCCCTTCGCCACCAGCGCGCTCTTCAGCGCCAGATAGTTCTCGACAATCCCGTTATGCACCACCACCAGCGTCCCCGACCCGTCGCGGTGCGGATGCGCGTTCTCCTCCGTGGGTCGCCCATGCGTCGCCCAGCGCGTGTGGCCGATGCCGAAGCTACCCTCGATCGGCGACTCCGCGATGACCTTCTCCAGGTTTCGCAGCTTGCCCGGTGCCCGGCGCAGCGCCAGCCCACCCGGGCCGCCCGCCACCGCAATGCCCGCCGAGTCGTACCCGCGATACTCCAGCCGCCGCAACCCTTCCACAATAATGGAAACAGGGTCCTTCGCTCCGATCACACCGACAATGCCGCACATGAGTTCCAGTGTAGCGGAGCGCCTCGGCCAGGCCATTCATCCAAAGGCCCGCGCGCTAATCTTCGTCCTCCGTCCGCCGCTTATGGGAACCCGGTCGCGCCAGTTACTCCGGCAAATCGGGGTCTCCCTCCACGGACAAAGCAGGAGACGACACTTTATAGTCCCCGCTCGCCCACTTTCCCAAATCCAATATCCTGCACCGGTCCGAGCAGAATGGAAAGTCCTCGCCATCCGCCGGTACTACCTTGCGGCACGTGGGACACAACAACGCCTTCACACTCTTCCCTTGCTCCATCGCCATGGCTCCATTTTAACGCGTCTCCCAGCCATACGCCTTCACTTGATGCTCCGTTATACTTGGCCTGAAACCATGCTCTTTCACCCTCTCAACCGCCTGGGCAGCCTGCTTGCCTAATTTGCCTTCAAGCAGCATCGGCACTGCGCGTAACTTTGCCGTCCTGCTCACGCTCGCGGCAGGCCTTGCATACCTCGGCGCCCTCTATTTCTCGCAGACCCTCTCGCACGACCAGGCCTGGTGCCTCTACGCCGCCGAGCGCATGTTGGACGACACCCAAATCTACGGCTCGCAGCTAATCGAGACCAACCCGCCCCTCATTCTCTGGTTCTCGCTCTTGCCGGTGGCGCTCGCCCGCCTCACTCATGTCCCGGAAGCCGTGACCCTCCACCTCGTCGTGCTCCTCCTCGCCGCCGCGAGCACCGCTCTGTGCTACTGCCTCCTCCGCGGCGTCTCTACCGTCCCGCGCCTCTTCTTTACCGCCGCCGTCTTCTTCACCGAAACCGCGATTCTCCCCAGCGATCTCGCGCAGCGCGAACAGCTCCTCGTTCTCCTCATCCTCCCTTGCCTCTTGGCGTTTGCCACCGGCGCGGCCACGCTCACCCGGTTGCATCTGCTCGCTCTCGGCTTCGTCGCGGGCGTTGGCGTTTGCTTCAAGCCGCAGCAGCTCACGATCCTCATCGCCTTGCAGATCGGCGTTCTCCTCGGTCATGGCCCGCGTGCTTTCTTCCGCCGCCGTGAATGGATCGCCGTCCTCGGAGCATTTGCCGCCTGCCTCCTCTACGTCGCCGCCGTGCGCCTTATTACCCCGCTTTACTTCACCACCCTAACCCCTATCCTGGTCGACACGTACTGGGCGCTCGGCCGCTACACCTTCCTGAAGTTGATCCGCACGGAACACCATTTTCCAGAGATCCTTCTTACGGTCACCGTGCTCTATCTCTGGGGAAGACATCGCAAACTGCTCTCCGCCGCACCCGGCTTCCTTCTTCTCGCCTCCGCCGGAGCCTGCATCGGCTACGGTATCCAACATGCCGGGTTCCCCTACCACCGCATTCCGCAGAACGGCTTCGTCGAACTCGCAATGGTCTGGATTGGCATCGAACTAGCCGCCAAATGGCTCCCCTCGCTTTTCGCTCCCACGCCCCTGACGCGCCTGCAAGTCGCGCTCTCCGCCCTGACCCTCGGCCTCTTCTTCACTCCCTTTGCCCGCGCTCGCAACGCCGAAGTCAATGCCCCGCCGCCCGCGCACAGCGTACAGGGCTTTCTCCGCTCGCTCTCCCCCGGCACCCCCGTCTGGAGCCTCTCGGTCGACCTCAGCGCCCACTTTCCCGACATCCTCACCGATCGTCTCGTCTGGGCCAGCCGCTTCAATCATCTCTGGATGCTGCCCGCCATGCAGCAGAATCTGGCGATGCGGACTGGCGGTCCCACCCCCGCAAAAATCCTCTCGCCCGCCACGCTTCAGTCGCTTGAAGCAATGCAGCGCCAGGCCGGCGTCGAAGACCTCGCCCGCTGGCAACCCCAGTTCATTCTCGTCCCCCAATGCCGGGACCCTATCGGCTGCCTGGGCTTCTCCGCCCCCTTCGATACCCTTGCCTGGTTCCGGCAAAGCCCCGCCTTCGCCGCCGCATGGTCGCGCTACCGCTACCGCGACACCCTGCCCAACCTGCACAACGGCGCACTATTTGATGTGTATGAAAAGAAGAATTAGAAACTGATGGCGGAGAATGGGGGATTCGAACCCCCGATAGAACTTTCGTCCTATAACGGTTTAGCAAACCGCCGCCTTCAGCCACTCGGCCAACTCTCCGCGCCGTCTCCGCAGCCGGTCAACTGGAACACGCTGCGAGACTTACAAATTATAGCCCGCCGCATCCCGTTCGCCCACCATTGTGTCGCACTTTCAAGTAGATTTGTCCCTGTACCGTTCCGCATCCCTTGAAACGGAGTACTCTCCCGCTGCCTACCGCCACGAAGAAGCTGCGCCTGCTCCCCCTTATCGGCGCGACCTACTTCATGGTCTCGGGCGGTCCCTACGGCCTCGAAGACATCATCGGCAAGGCCGGCTATACCCGCGCTCTTCTGCTGCTGCTCGTCGTTCCCTTCGTCTGGAGCCTGCCCACCTCTCTGATGGTCGGCGAACTCGCCTCCGCCCTCCCCGAAGAAGGCGGCTACTACCGCTGGGTGCGGCGCGGGCTCGGCCGCTTCTGGGGCTTTCAGGAGGCCTGGCTTTCGCTCGCCGCCTCCGTCTTCGACATGGCCATCTACCCGGTCACCTTCGTACTCTACCTCGGCCGCATCGCGCCCGCATGGACTGAAGGCTACCGCGGCACCCTCTGGGCACTCGCCGTCGTCCTCGCCTGTGCCGCCTGGAATCTCCGCGGAGCGCGAGCCGTCGGCGAAGGCTCCGTCGCCCTCTTCTGCGCTCTGCTCGCCCCCTTCGCCGTGCTTGTCGCAGCCGCCCTCTGGCGCGTCCTCGCCCATCATCCCGTTACGGTCTTGCCCACCTCCGATATCCCCATGGCCCGCGACCTCGGCGGCGCGGTCTCGGTCGCCCTCTGGAACTACATGGGCTGGGACAACGCCTCCACCATCGCGCAGGAAGTCGACCGCCCGCAGCGCAACTATCCCCGCGCCATGCTCGCCGCCGCCGCCCTCGTCGCCATCACCTACATCCTTCCGCTCGCCGCGGTCGCCCTCGCCGGCATCCCCGCCGACCGCTTCTCCACCGGTGCCTGGACCGACGCCGCTACCATCATCGGCGGTCTGAAGGCTGGTCCCTGGCTCGGCCTGGCCGTCGTTCTCGGCGGGGCCATCAGCGGATTCGGCATGTTCAACGCTCTCACCCTCAGCTACTCCCGCGTCCCTTACGCTTTAGCTAAAGAAGGTCTGCTCCCCTCGGTCCTCACTCGCACTACCCGGAACGGCGTCCCCTGGCTCAGCGTTCTGCTCTGTAGCGCCGGGTGGGCCCTCGCCCTCAACTTCACTTTCGAGCGCCTCATCTCCATCGACCTTGTTCTTTATGGCGGCGCGCTTCTGCTTGAATTCGTAGCCTTGATCGCCCTCCGCCTCCGCGAGCCGCGACTCCCGCGTCCCTTCCGCGTCCCGGGCGGCCTCCCCGGAGCCATCGCTGCCGGCATCGGCCCCGCTCTGCTGATCGCCTATGCCATCTACACCGCGCACACCGAGCGAGTCGCCCACCTGCCCGCGCTCGTCTTCGCCACCCTCGTCGCCGCCGTCGGTCCGCTCCTCTACCTCATCGCGAGTCGCAGACATGCTAATCCGGTTACTCCTAAGACTCCGGCACCTGACGCCGATCCACCAAGCCATCCACCAGCGGCACCGGCTTCGCCTCGGGAGTGATTTTGTTCTGGATAAAACGCTCCTGCGCCTCCATCACCTTCGTCCGCGCGAACGACGCATCCCGCCAGCCCTTTACCTCGACGCGTTTACCTTCAAGATCTTTATAGATCGCAAAGAAGTGCGTAATCTCCTTTAGCATGTGCGGATAAATCTCCGAGTAGTTCCAAACATCTTTGTATCGCGGATTGCCCTTGCCCACGCACAAGACCTTCTCATCGCCCAATCCCTGATCGAGCATGTCCAGCAATCCGATCGGACGCACCTCCATCACGCACCCTGGAAAGCTCGGCGTATCCACCAGCACCAGCACGTCCAACGGATCGCCATCGTCGCCCAGCGTACTCGGGATAAACCCGTAATCTCCCGGATAGTGCACTGGCGAGTACAGGTTCCGGTCCAGCCGAAAGACATGCAAGTCCTTGTCATACTCGTACTTGCTGATCCCCTCGCTGGGAATCTCGATGACACAGTTAATCACTTCCGGCGACTTCGGGCCAACCGGCAACTCCAGATAATTCGGCATAAAAGTAAGGTTCTCTTCTCGTCTACGTTAGCTCATGCGCACAATGCTGCTACGCGCCATCCTAACAGCGCGCGAATACAGGTATACGGCAACGGCACATCCGTAAGATGACCGCGCAACCCATTGCGTCCGCTTCGTTATAATCGGACACAATGAAGGCACATGTCCACGTTACCTTGAAGCGCACCGTCCTCGACGCCCAGGGCAAGACCGTCGCCGACGCCCTCCGCCGCATGGATTACCAAGGCATCGCCGACGTCCGCCAGGGCAAATACTTCCTCCTCACCCTCGACAGCACCCTGTCCCCCGCCGCCGCGCAGTCCGAAATCGAACGCATCGCCCGCGAAGTCCTCACCAATCCCGTCATCGAAGAGTTCACCTTCACCGTCGAAGCCTGATCCGGTAACGTAACCTCTTCCTCACGACCAGCCGATATGCTCTCCTGAGAACGTCGTACACTCTCGGAAGTAACCTAATACCTCGGCCAGGGAGATCCATGCGAGCGCCACACCGCCATCAGAGCACCACACGGCTATCATTCTTCGTCGCTCTTCTCCTCTTCGCGCCGTTCGCGAAAGCCCAATCCCGCCAGACCGCGACCCGTACCGCCGGCATCGACATCTTCGGTGCCTTCTCCGATACCGACACCGCCTTCTATGGCACCGACCGCAAGTACGGCGGCATGGCCGGTGTGGACCTCTCCCTCTACCGCTACTTTCCCCGCCTCACCGGCAAGATCACCCCATCGCTCGAAGTTCGCGGCACCGACACCCCAGGAACCCCCGTCGGCGAGCGTACCCTCCAGGGCGGCCTGAAGGTCGCTTACAACTTCCACGGCCTCCACCCCTATGCCGACTTCCTTCTCGGCGGCGGCAGCATCCTCTTCAACCCGCCCGCCCCGCTCGAGCCCGGCTATGTCTTCGCCTCCGACAGCTCCTTCCTCTATGTCTACGGCGGCGGCCTCACCTATGACATTCTCCCCAGATGGTCGCTCCTCGCCGACTACGGCCACCAGTCCTGGAATCTAGGCTTCACCCCGCCCATTACCTTCACCCCCCAGGCCGTCAGCGTCGGCGTCGTCTATCACCTCCGCCTCAAACCTTTCCGTCAGTAGCGGTCCGCTGCTTCTGTATGTCATCCATAAGGAATGCTTCGTCTTCTTTCCCTTTAGGTTTCTTACTTGTCGTTCCAAAAGAGAACCTGCATTTCCAGCCGCCCACCGGCCCGAACACGTCAGCCCACGCTTATTGCTGTTCCTGATCCACTATGGCGGGCGCGTCTGTCGACGGCCCCATATGCCGCATGTAAGGCGCAAGAATCAGATTGGACTGACGAAACGACCACCTCTCACGCCCCATGAGCACATGCGGCGTCAACATAACCGGAGCACCGGGACAAAGAAAGCCGGCAATACCGACGCCCGAAGAAGCAGACGAGCCGTTCGGCCCCGGAATATGACGATACGTAATCACCTGAAACTGCAAGCGGCTCGTCGCCACCGGGTCGAAGTCATACGCCACTCCGTTCTGATCGCTCCCTAAAAACGTCTGCGCTACGGAACGCGTCGAACCAGCTGTTTCCATGCAAGGCTTATTCGAGACCTGCGCCGAGACATCGATCGGCGGCGGCAAATGCAAAGCATAGAGACAATTTCCCATAAAGCCGTCCGCGCGCACCGGGCAAATTCCCAGCCCCGAAGTGCTGAATCCAGGCTCTTCGACCGCGAAGGTCTGCGTTGCCGCCGCCTGCGTCCTTTCCACTGCCAGAAAGACGTTCAGGCTGACCGGAATGTTCCGAATGCGATTGAAGACGTCCAACGGCATCGGCACATCCACCACGTTGGTTGGATTGGCCACCCTTAGATCGACCCCCATGTTTTCGTAAGGAGAGGTCCACTCGAACCCATCGCTCGTAACCACATGGATCGAAACGCCCGCCGCCTTCAAGCGCGTTCCCGCCGCAAGCCCTTGCAGCTTCACCGGCAAGCTGAGCCTCACGTCTCCCGCGTTGATGTACGGTGCGCCCGAACCTGGCTGCTGCCGCGCCGGATTTGCATCGAAACCGATTGCGGAGTCGCTTCCATCCGCAGTAGTCGGATACGCCCGCTCGATCAACCCCCGCGCCCGTGAACCCGCGTCCACCACCAGCAGCAGAACCGGCAGGCCGGCCAACACGAAGCGCGAAACCTGAGTCCGCCGGCGTCCATATTGCAGTAAGACGACCGCGCCGAGCATCAACGCCGAAAGCACGAAAACAATCATTCCAATCGCAGGCAGAGCGGTGCGCTGACCCATGATCTGCGAGTCGGCGGTAGCCAATAAGCCCAGGTACGCCAGCCCCGCCAGAATCGTCACAAACTGCCGCGCGAACGTCGTTGTGACCGTCGCAATCGCGAACACCGGTAGAAAATAAATCACGGTAAGCCGTAGCTGATAAAGCAACAGATCCGGCAGCGCTGCCCGCACATTCAGACCCGCATGATGCAGCAGATACAGTTGCATCGCGATCAGCGGCAGATACAAAAACACCAGGAGAAATAGCACCTTCGCCGCCAGCAACACCGGCCACGTATAAGGCCGCGTCACCCAGAACTGCCTGTCGCCCACTAGCGACTCATCCTGCACCACCCGCGTAATCAGCACCAGCCAGATGATGGGCAAAAACACGCGCAGCAACGGAGCCAGCACCGAAGCAACGCCACTGCTGGCAACTATCCCCCCAAACTGTCCATACAGCCACTGCACCGGCGCAACCCACGCGAACGCCACGGTAAACACCAGCGCAAGTAAAATCTCCGGGTACAAATGCCGCGTATCTTTCCTAAAGATATGCAGGATCAGGTTCATGCCGGCCTCCTTGTCTGTGCCGCCTCTGCCGCCGCGTTGCGGGTCGTCTTCGCCAGCGCCAGAAAGATCGACCGCAGGCTCATCGCGCTGGACTGCACATCCGCCGCCTCCGGCAGAGTTGCCGCGATCTGCCGGCGCACCGGCTCCGTGTTCGCCCGGCTATGTACAAAGCGCACCACCGCCCCGCTACGCTCCACCAGCAGCCATGAAGCCGGATACGACAACGTCGCCTGAGTCCCGCCTGCCGCATCCTCCCCGCGCAACGTCACCGTCACCTCTCGGAAACGCCCCGCCAGCGCCGCAATCTCCTCCGAGAACAGCAGCCGCCCGCGATCCAGATAGCCGACATGCGATGCCAGCGTCTCCACCTCCGCCAGATCGTGCGACGAGATCAACATCGTTGGCGGGTTCTCCTCCTGTGCCGCGCGATCAAGCAAGCACTCGATCAGCTCATCCCGCACCAGCGGGTCCAGCCCCGAAAACGGTTCATCCAGCACGATCAGCGATGGCCGGTACGGCAGCACGCTCAGCAGGGCCGCCTTCATCCGCTGTCCCCGCGAAAGATGCTTCAGCTTGCGGCGCATCGGCAGATCGAACTGCCGCACCAGCTGCTCTTCCAGCGCGCCATCCCATCGCGGGTAAAAAGGCCGCAGATACCCAAGCAGATCCGTCACCGTCATCCACTCCGGCATCTCCTGGTTCTCGGAGACATACCCGATCCGCGCGAACTCCCCGCCCGCGATGCGCGAAGACGGTAACCCAAGCACTGCAGCCGTCCCCGAACTTGGTCGAAGGATGTTAAGCAGCAGCTTGATCAGCGTCGACTTGCCCGCTCCATTCGGCCCCACCAGCGCATAGATCGCGCCGTGGGAAACCTGCAGGTCGAGCGAATCGAGAGCGCGCTCCCGTCCATACTGCATCGAGAGCGAACGCGTAACGATCGCCGGCGATACGTCTACTTGGTCTTCCCTGAGGGGCGGCATCATTGCGGCTTTGAACCTCCGTCTGCAAAATCGTCTTCCAATGCGTCGAGAGAATGGTCCGGCCGCGCCTTCTCCCCGCGCGACAGCTTCCCCCACTGCGCATGGACGGCCTGGACAAGATCGGGCTCGACAATGCCGAGCCGCTTCGCTCCCAGCACCAGCCCCTCTACTTCACGGTCCAGCAGCCGTGCGCGCTCCGTGCTCGTCGAGCGAGGCAGCGTCGCCACCACCGTTCCAATCCCCGGACGCGTCTCCAGCAGCTCGTCCGCCACTAATTGCGCCACGATCTTATGCGCCGTGTTGGGGTTGATCTTCAACTCACGGGAAAGCGCCCGCACCGAAGGAAACGCATCGCCGGGACGAAGCTGGCCCGCGATCATCGCCTTCTTCGCCGCATACACCACCTGCTCGAAGATCGACAGACCCGGCGCGAACTGGACGCGAAAAGGAATCACATGCGTACTATGACACATAGTACGCTACAACGCAATAATAGCCAGTGCGGCACTTCTCGAGTTCGTGTTAAACCCCTTGCCTATACCCGGCCTAAAACTCCTGTCTAAGTCCCGCCAGCCTCTATGCGGTCAGGGTACAACCGCGCCAGCACCTTCGGCAGTTCGCTTTTTGCGAAGTCTCGCGACGTCGCATGACGAAAAAAATGCGCGGCTTTCTCCTCCAATACCAAATGAGCGAGTCCGTGCAACGTAGCCAACCCGCACAACGTGTCCGCGGCATCTTCAAAGCGATAGGAGTTTTCAGCGGCCTTGCCCCGGTAAGCGGAAAGCGCGCGACCCAGCCGCGTTCCGGGCCTCCGGCTCACTTCTGAAAACCGGGGATCGTCCCGGTTCACCAGATCGTTGCGGAACATCAGCCGGAAATGACCGGGATGCTCAAGAGCGAAGGTGATAAACGCCAGACTTACCGCGCGCACCTCCGCGACCGGATCGTCCGAGTGTCCGGCTTCTTCGATGTAATGGTCGGCGCGTTCGAACGCCAGGAGAGCCACCTCGGTCAGCAGCCCTTTTGCGCTGCCGAAATGGTGCGCCGGCGCGCCCGGAGATACGCCCGCACGCTGAGCCGCCGCACGCAGCGAGAAAGCCTCGATGCCCCCCTCCGCAATGATCTCCTCGGCGGCTTGAATCAGGGCCGCGCGTAAGTCGCCATGATGATAGGTTAGTCGTTTTACAGCCATCGTTCACTTTGTATCTTGACAGTGTTCAGATGCGCGCGTAACTTCAAGATAGTTCCTACCACGGTAGCACCAAGGCAAATCTTGGCCTTGCATCTAAACACCGTAAAGATGTTAACACCCAAGGAGACTCGAATGAAAAGCAAAGTTTGGTTTATCACCGGTGCTTCACGCGGCTTTGGACGCATCTGGGCCGAAGCCGCCCTCAAGCGAGGCGACAAGGTCGCAGCCACCGCACGCAGCATAGCAGACGTCGCGGACCTGAAGGAACGCTTCGGCGATGCCGCCCTTCCGCTGGCGCTCGATGTAACGGATCCTAGCCAAGCGCATCAGGTTATTCACCAGGCGTATGCACATTTCGGCTGGTTGGACGTTCTTGTCAACAATGCAGGTAGCAGCTTGATCGCGACCGTCGAAGAAGCGAGCGACGATCAAATCCGCGATCTGTTCGAAACCAATTATTTCGGTATGGTCCGGGTGCTCAGGGCGGCTCTGCCCCTGATGCGAAAACAAGGCAACGGGCATATCGTCGGCGTCTCAAGCAGCCTCGGCGTTGTGCCTTTGCCCCTTATCGGCTTCTACGCGGCTACTAAAGCCGCCGTTGAAACGCTTCACGAAACCATGGCGCAAGAAATTAAGGCGTTCGGCATCAAGGTGACGCTGCTTGAGCCCGGTGCCTATGCAACCGACTTCGGGAAATCGGCGAAAAGGGCGGAAGGCATGGAGGCGTATGCGGATTTCCGCAAGCAAGTCATGGCCAATCTGATGAACGTCGAACGCGGCGATCCGCACGCGACTTCTGATGCCATTCTCAAGATCGTGGACGCGGAAGACCCGCCGCTTCGGTTTGCGGTCGGTTCAACGCTTTTGCCCGCGGCGCGTGCCGTATACGCCGAACGCATTGCCATATGGGAGGCGTGGGAGGCCGTCTCAAACGCGGCGCAGGGTGAGCCGAAGAAAATCCCTGTCTAATCGTCCTGACCCAACGGCTCATTCACATCGGCATGGCCACCCATGCCGATGAGGAACACCGCACGTCATTGCTTCCATCCCACACAAAGCGCCTATCCGCCGGATGCTACGCTCAAGAGGTGCTCGCATCCTCCAACAGCGCACTGACAACTGCCGAGTCCACCACCTCCGGCAGCCGTTTCCTTCGCGCCTGCCTCCGCCATCCGGTCGATCGTACCCCCGTGTGGTTTCTGCGCCAGGCCGGCCGCTATATGCCGGAGTACATGGCCGTCCGCAAGCATCACTCGCTGCTCGACATCTGCCGGTCTCCAGAGATAGCGGCGGAGGTCACCATCACCGCCGCCGAACGCCTCGGCGTCGACGCCGCCATCATCTTCGCCGACCTCCTGCTCCCCTTCACGCCCATGGGCCTCGACTTCGAGTTTGTCGCTGGCGAAGGTCCGCAGGTCCACACTCCCGTCCGCACCCTGGAACAGGTTCAGGCCCTCCGCACCGACCAAACGGACGACCTCCGCTACGTCGCCCAAGCCATCGAGAAGGTAGCCGCGCACTTTTCCGCCCCAAGGCAAGACGGCGACCAGCTCGGCATGATCGGCTTCTGCGGCGCGCCCTTTACCCTCGCCAGCTACATGATCGAGGGCGGCTCCTCGCGCAACTATGTCGATACCAAGCGGATGATGTACGCGGACTCCGCCGCCTGGCCGCTGCTGATGGAAAAGCTCGTCACCGTTCTCGTCGACTACGCCGCCCAGCAGGTCGAGGCCGGAGCCGACGTCATCCAGATCTTCGATTCCTGGGCGGGCGCGCTCTCCGTCACGGACTATCGCCAATACTGCCTCGCACCCACTACCGAGCTCGTCCGCCGCGTCCAGGCGTTCGGCGTCCCAGTCATCTACTTCGGCGTCGACACCGCCTCGCTCCTTCCCGCCATGCGCGAGACCGGCGCAGACGTGATCGGCCTCGACTGGCGCATCCCCTTGAGCGAGGGCTGGAAGTCTGTCGGCCCCGGCTGCGCGGTGCAGGGCAACCTCGACCCCATCACCCTCTTCGCGCCGCTGGATATCCTCAGGGCGCGTGTCGACGAGGTCCTCCGCGAAGCCGCCGGAAGACCCGGCCACATCTTCAATCTGGGCCACGGCATCGTCCCCGGAACGCCGGTCGAAAATGTCATCCAGGTCGTGCATTGGGTCAAGGAGTTTCAGCTATGAACGTCGATTACGCATGGAACAGCAACGGCGAGGCCATCCTTCTACTCGCCCACGGCACCCCCGACGTGCTCAGCGAAATGGGCGAATACCTCGAGAAGGTCACCGGCGGCCGCAAGCTGCCCCACGAGGTCGTCGAGGAGCTGCGGCACCGCTATGCCGAGATTGGCCTGCGGGAGACGCCGCTGCCCGAAGGCCCGCCGCTAACGAAGTGGACGCTGATGCAGGGCCGTCTCCTCTCCGAAGCCCTGTCCGCGCCCGTCTATGTCGGAATGCGTAACTGGCACCCGTACATCACGAACGTGGTCGAAAAGATGCGTCTCGAAGGCGTTCGTAAGGTCAAGGCCATCTGCCTCGCCCCGCAGAACTCCCGCACCTCCGTCGGCCTCTACCGCAAAGTCTTCCTGGAAGCCGCGCAGCGCGGCTTGGAAGACGACCTGGAGGTCGAGTTCGTGGCCGGCTGGGCCGCCAACTCGACGCTCGCCCACGCCTTCGCCGACCACCTCTGGCCGGCCTGGGCGGAAGGTTGTGCGATAACCGGCCAACGCATCCCCGTCCTCTTTACCGCTCATTCCGTGCCTTGCCGCACTATTATGTCCGGAATCGTCTCAAACCCCACCAGTCCAAGTGCCGTTCCCGGCGGTCCGGTTCCCATTGACGGGATTCAGAACTACGGTACGCGCACCGAGCCGGACCCTTATCCGGTCGAGTGCAAAAACACCGCTCGCGCGATCGCGACGGCCTTGCGGCCCGTCGGACTGACGGAGGATAACTGGTATTTCGCATTCCAGAGCCAGGGCGTCGCGGGCGCGCCGTGGATCGGACCGTCGGTGCAGGACACGCTAAAAGCGTTGGCCGAACAAGGCCATAAGGGCGTGGTGCTGCAGCCGGTCGGTTTTCTCTGCGATCATGTCGAAATCCTCTACGACATCGACATCGATTTCAAAGAGGCGGCGCGCGCGCTGGGTATGCGGCTTTGGCGGGCCGAAAGCCTCAACGATTCGCCGCTGCTCATCCGCGCGCTGGAGCAGGTCGCGCTTGGCGCCTTTGCCGCCGACATCGATGAGCGCACCCCGGCGACGGTAATGGCTTAGCACAGATGTTCCACGTGGAACATCAAAATCGTATCGCGGTGATTGGGGGAGGAATCGCCGGAGTTACGGCGGCCTGGGAGCTTACGCGAGCGGGAGCGGACTTCACCTTGTTCGAGGCAAGCCGGCGGCTCGGCGGAATCGTCGAGACGGTGCGCGAGCAGGGTTTTACGATCGAGTGCGGGCCGGATGCGTGGGTGACGGAAAAGCCGTGGGCGGAAATATTGTGCGCCGATCTTGCACTTTCGCACGACGTGACGACATCCAACGACGCGACACGCAAGACCTATATTCTGCGGGAAGGCGCGCTGATGGCGATGCCGGACGGAATGCGGATGATGGTACCCGCCGATCTTGCCGCGCTGGACGCCTCTCCGCTGTTCAGCGATGCGGCCAAGCGGGCCTTTCATGAGGAGATGGACCGGGCGGAGGAGCTGCGGGCATCAGCTCCGCCTCACGATGAGAGCGTGGCGGCGTTCGTGCGGCGGCACTTTGGCGACGAGGTGCTGGATACGGTAGGGCGGCCGCTGCTGAGCGGCGTCTTCGGAGGCGATGTCGAGACGCTGAGCGCGCGGGCGGTGATGGCCCCATTCGTGGCGATGGAGCGGGCGTTCGGGTCTCTCGTTCTAGGGGTGCAAGCGCGCGAGGCGAAGCAGACGCCGGTGTTTACCTCGTTGCGCGGAGGCGTGGAAACCATGGCCGAAGCCATGGTGGCGGCGCTGCCGGAAGGAGCGGTGCGGCTGGGAACGCCGGTGCGCTCCCTGGCGCGGACCGAAGCCGGCTGGCGCGTAAATACGGAGGCCGGCGACGAGCGTTTCGACGCCGTCATGCTGGCGATGCCGGTCGATGCAGCGCGGGAGCTGCTGCGCGCAACCGATAGCCGGGCGGCGGAGCTGATGGCGATGGAAGCGAGCTCGGCGGTGGTGGTGGCGTTCGGGTTTGCGGAGTGGTTCGGCTTGCCGCCGGGCTTTGGATTTCTGGTGCCGCCGGTAGCGGGAGAGGATTCGCTGCTGGCGGCTACGTTTGTCGATCAGAAGTTCGCCGGGCGGGTGCCGGAGGGTGGACGACTGATTCGCGCCTTCTTCGGCGGCGAGGCCGGAGGACGTCTGCTCTCCTCGTCGGATGCCGCGGTCATCGCACTTGCCCGCTCCCAGTTGGAGCGGATTCTGGGATCTCTGCCGGAGCCGGTGGTGACAGTCGTGCGACGATGGCCTCAATCGTTGCCGCAGTATGCGGTAGGACACCTGGAGCGGATGGCGGAGCTACACGGGCGGGTGCGGGCGCTTGGCGGGTTGTGGCTGTTGGGGAACGGGTATCGTGGGATCGGCCTGCCGGACCTGGTACGGGATGCGCGAACGGCGGCAAGAGAGTACATGGAACTCACGCTGCGACGATGAGACTGCTGGGAGGATGGGGCACCCGAAGTGTGGCCAGCCGGGCTTGCTCGTCAGTGTTGGAAGGGGAAGGTTTGGGATAGCTCCCAGGGGCCGTTGCGGTAATGCCACAGGGTGAGGCCGGTGGCTTGAATGGTTCGCGGAACGAAGCCGACGCGGAGCTGGTGCAGGAGATTGCGGGCGGCTTCCGGGGTGACTTTATTCTGCACGACAATATGGGGTTGGAACTTCTGTTTGTCCTGCGGGCTGAGGCGATCGGCAAAGGCATGGGCAAGACGGCGATGCAGGCTAAGCAGGGATGCGCTTTCAAGGGTGTAGGCGACGCCTTTGCCCAGAGAGCGCAGGCCGGTTACGGCGACGGGAAAAGATGCCGCTTCGCCGGTGGCGGCGGCAAGCTCATCGGTGACGAACGCCTCTTCCGGTAAGGTATGGAAGAGGGTGACGTGAGCGTCGATATAGTTCAGGTTGGGCGGAAAATGAGCTTCGCGCAGCCGGTTGAAGTGGGCCTGTGAGGCTTGGTCGAGTAGAAGAGTGAGAATATAAGTCAAAAAAGGGCCGTGGTCAGGTGTTGGGTTGGCAAACGGCTAGTCGGGGACTTGCCAGCCGGCGGTGGTTCCGGCGAGGGTGGCTTGGGCGGTGGAGACGGCGGTGACGGCCTTGGCCATGGCGGGGAAGGCGGCCTGCACCTCGGGAGTGCGTGCCCAGATAGGGACATCCTTCATCTCGTAGCTATAGGTAATCCGGCTTTCGGGTAGACCGTTGGCGGCCTTGCCGGGCGGTGTAAAGCTGTCGATTGCGGAGACGGCGCGATGGCCGTAGCAGAAGCGCGGGATGGCGCGTTCACCGATTGTAGTGGGGGTGTAGCGGCTGGCGTGAAGACCGCCCATCTCGCGGGAGACCGTCAGCAGCTGCGCCTTGACGAGGGCATCCATCTGCCGCGTCTTTTCGGGATCGCCAGTCTCAAAGGGGAAGCGCGGCGCGTCCGGGAAGAGGCACTCGGAGCGTTCGAGATAGTAGGCGTTCAGGGCTTTGGTGAAGTTCTCGGGCGTGGCGGAAGCGCGCGTCTTGCAGCCGGCACCGGCAAGCAGCAGCACGGCGGAGCCAAGCAAACATGAGAGATGTAAGGGTCTTTCTGTAATCCGGAGGGTCATTCATCTCCTTAGGAAGTGGCCTGATCTTACGCCGAAACGCGGAGCATGTTCAAATGCCCGCGGCTCCGCGCGAGCTTCGTATCCTACATTGTGAGAGTATTCCGGTATTCTCATGGACATGGCTAGTTTTTCCCGCACGGTTGTCTCGTGGCCTTTACGCTACCCCTACCCGAGGTGATGCTGCATGTGGATCGTCAAGATAGCTCTGGAACGGCCTTATACGTTCATCGTGCTGGCGATTCTGATCTTGATCGCGGCCCCGGTTGTAATTCTGAATACGCCGACGGATATCTTCCCGAGTATCGACATTCCGGTGATCTCGATCGCGTGGCAGTATACGGGGCTGAACCCGGAGGAGTTGGAAGGCCGCGTCACGACGCCTTTTGAGAAGGTGTTGACGACGCTGGTGGACAACATCCAGCACATGGAGTCGACCACTTTCAACGGGCAGGTCATCATCAAGGTCTATCTGCAGCCGGGCGCGAACCTGGCGACGGCGAATGCTCAGGTATCGAGCGCGTCGGAGTTTGAGCTGCGGCAGCTGCCACCGGGGATTCTGCCGCCGCAGATCATCAACTTTTCAGCATCGAGCGTGCCGATTTTGCAGCTGGGGCTTTCGGGCAATGGGCTGAATGAACAGCAGCTGAACGACATTGGCCTGAACTTCGTGAGGACGCAGCTGGTAACGGTGCCGGGCGCGGTGATCCCGAACGTCTACGGCGGCAAGCAGCGGTCGATCATGATCAATCTCGACCCGAAGAAGCTCCAGGCCGAGGCTTTATCGCCGATCGACGTGCTGAACGCGATGGCGCAGCAGAATATCGTGCAGCCGGGCGGCACGGTAAAGATCGGCATGGACGAGTACGACGTGCATCTGAACTCGTCGCCGGTGACGCTCGACGGGCTGCGCAACCTGCCGTTGAAGCAGGCCAACGGCACGACGATCTATGTAAAGGATGTGGCGTCGATCGCGGACGGAAGCATTCCGCAGACGAACATCGTGCGGCAGGATGGACGGCGCGGCGTGCTGGTGGTCGTGTTGAAGTCGGGCAATGCCTCCACCCTGGACGTGGTGAGCGGGGTGCGGGCGAAGCTGCCGGTCCTGGCGCAGACGCTGCCGCCGGAGCTAAAGGTTACGCCGATCGGCGACCAGTCGATCTTTGTGCGCGGGTCGGTGACGGGGGTGATCCGCGAGGCGGTGATCGCGGCGGTGCTGACGGGCCTGATGATCCTGCTGTTTTTGGGGAGCTGGCGCAGCACGGTGATTATCGCGGTGTCGATTCCTTTGTCGATCCTGGCATCGGTGATTGTGCTCGGCTTGCTGGGGCAGACGATCAACATCATGACGCTGGGCGGGCTGGCGCTGGCGGTCGGCATCCTGGTGGACGACGCGACGGTGACGATCGAGAATATCGAGCGGTACCTGGAAGAAGGACGCGAGCTGCACGACGGCATTCTGGAGGGCGCGGCGCAGATCGCGGTACCGGCTCTGGTCTCGACGCTGTGCATCTGCATCGTGTTTCTGCCGATGTTCTTTTTAAGCGGCGTGGCGCGCTATCTGTTTGTGCCGCTGGCGGAGGCGGTGGTCTTCGCGATGCTCGCGTCGTATATCCTTTCGCGCACGCTGGTGCCGACGCTGGCCATGTATCTGCTGAAAGTGCATGACGCGCATGGAGTGCCGTCGCGGAACCTCTTCTCGCGGTTTCAAAGGGGCTTCACTCGCGGATTTGAGCGGGTGCGGGCGGGGTATGCGGACCTGCTGGGGCGGCTGGTGGAGGCGCGGGTCGTCTTTGTGCCGATCTTCCTGCTGGCCTGTTTGTGCGCGTTTGCGCTGGTGCCGTTCCTGGGACAGAACTTCTTTCCGAGCACGGACAATGGATCGTTCATCCTGCATGTGCGGGCGAAGAGCGGGACGCGCATCGAGGAGACGGCCAAGCTGTGCGATCTCGTGGAGCGGGCTATCCGCGAGCAGGTGCCCGCGGGGGAGATCGACAATATCCTCGACAACATCGGGCTACCGTACAGCACGTTGAATACGCAGCATGCGACCTCGGGGCTGTTCGGCGCGGGGGACGCGGACATTCTGGTGTCGCTGAAGGAAGATCATCACCCGACGGCGGGTTACGTGGCGAAGCTGCGGAGCGAGTTGCCGCGGGAGTTCGCGGGAACGACGTTCTATTTTTTGCCGTCGGATATCGTGACACAGATCTTGAACTTCGGCCTGCCGTCGCCGATCGACGTGCAGTTTGAAGGATCGGATATCGCGGGGAACCGAAAGATTTCAGACAAGATGCTGAGCGAGCTGCGACAGGTGCCGGGGCTGGTTGATCTGCGGATTCAACAGCCGGACGATTACCCGGTGCTGAACGTGGCCATCGACCGGACGAAGGCCGTGCAGGGCGGATACTCGGAGCGGGACGTAGGCTCGAGCATCGTAAATATGTTGAGCGGCAGCTCGCAGCTGACGCCGATGTTCTTCCTGAACTTCAAGAATGGCGTGAACTACAACATGGTGGCGCAGACGCCGCAGTATGACGTGCAGTCGTTGAGCGACTTGCAGAACATTCCGCTATCGTCGCCCGCCGCGCGGCAGCCGGAGATCCTGGCCGACGTGGCTTCGATCAGCCGCGAAACCGAGATGCCGGTCATCAATCACTACAACATTCGCCGGACGCTCGACATCTACGGCAACGTGCAGGGTCGAGACCTGGGCTCGGTCGGGCGCGACATTGCCAAGATCGTAAAGCAGAATGAGAAAGACCTGCCGCGCGGGAGTTTTCTGCATGTCCGCGGGCAGATCGAAACGATGAACTCATCCTACTTCGGGCTGATCGGCGGCCTGGGGTTTGCCATTGTGCTGGTGTATCTGCTGATCGTGGTGAACTTCCAGTCGTGGCTGGACCCGTTCATTATCATTACGGCGTTACCGGCGGCGTTGGCGGGCATTGTGCTCTTCCTCTTTGTCACGCATACGACGCTGAGCGTACCCGCGCTGATGGGCGCGATTATGTGCATGGGCGTGGCGACGGCCAATAGTATTCTGGTGGTGTCGTTCGCAAAGGATCGGCTGGATCATCATGGTAATGCGCTGGAAGCGGCGAACGAGGCCGGGGCGACACGCTTCCGTCCTGTCATGATGACGGCGCTGGCGATGATTATCGGCATGATTCCCATGGCGCTCGGCGCGGGGGAGGGTGGCGAACAGAACGCTCCGCTGGGCCGCGCGGTGATCGGCGGCCTGCTGATGGCGACGATGGCGACGCTGATCTTCGTACCGGCGGTATTTGCGCTGCTGCACGGCGGACGAGGAAGTAATGTGGCGCGGCGCGGCGTTGCGGCGGAGCAGCCGGAACATCAGATGGCGGCGGGAGATTAGACGATGAGCGAAGTACAACTGGACGAGCAGCCGCACGCGGTGGACGAGACGACGACGCATCCGATGGGACCGGGAAGGACCTCGGTCCCGGCCGCGGCGCAACCCGTCCGGCGCGGCCTGCCGGCGGTGGTCTGGCTGGGGCTGGCGGTGATTGTGATCGCTCTGCTGGCGGTGATCGCCTATGGGGTGCTGACGCGCGCGGCGGCGGAGCGGGCACTGACCAGGGAGACCCATGCGGCGGCCATCCCGACCGTGCAGGTGGTGCACCCCGCGCCATCGAAGCTCTCGGACGAGATCGCGCTGCCGGGCAACACGCAGGCCTTCACCGACACGCCCATCTACGCGCGGACCAGCGGCTACCTGAAGAAGTGGTACTTCGATATAGGCGCGCGTGTCCGCAAGGGGCAGTTGATGGCGGAGATCGAGACGCCGGAGCTCGACCAGCAGCTGCAGGTGGCGCAGGCCGACCTGAAGAGCGCGCAGGCCAACTTGAATCTGGCGAATACGACCTCCGAACGCTACCGGAATCTGCTGACCTCCAACTCTGTCTCGAAGCAGGAGACCGACCAGGCCGTCAGCGATGCGGCCGCCAAGCAGGCCGCGCGCGATGCCTCCGAGGCGAACGTGCGGCGCTACCAGCAACTCCAGGGCTTTGAGAATATTTACGCGCCCTTCGATGGCATCGTGACCGCGCGCCGGGTCGATATCGGATCGCTGATCGCGGCCGGAGCCAACACCACACCGCAGGAGCTGTTCCACTTAGCCGCGATCGGAGAGATCAGGGTGTTTGTCTCCGTACCGGAAGCCTATTCGTCCGCGATACGCGACGGAGGCGAGGCCAATCTGACGCTGGACGAGTACCCGGGGCAGAAGTTCACCGGGCGCATTACACGCAACTCGAATGCGATCGACCAGGCCACGCGCACGTTGAATGTCGAGGTAGACATCGCAAATCCGCAGGGCAAGCTGCTGCCGGGGGCCTATGTGTTTGTTCATTTCAGAGTGCCGGACCATGCGGAGACGCTTTCGCTGCCGTCGAACGCGCTGCTCTTCCGCAGCGAAGGGCTGCGCGTGGGCGTGGTGCGCGACGGCAAGGTGGTGCTGGTGCCGGTAACGATTTCAAAGGATCAAGGAGCGACGGTGGAGATTGGGACAGGCGTCACCGCGGCAGACCAGGTAATCCTGGACCCGTCCGATTCCCTGGCGAATGGGCAGCAGGTGCAGGTGGCACCACCCAGGACGGCGGGGGCGCAATGAAGGCTGCAAGAATCGCGTTGGGTGGGCTGGCTTTGGCTTTGACCGGGTGCATGGTTGGGCCGAAATACGTAAGGCCGGCGCCCCCCATGGCACCGAGCTTTAAGGAAGACGGTGCCTGGAAGATGGCCAACCCCGCCGACACCAAGCTACGCGGCGATTGGTGGACGATCTTCGGCGATGGGCAGCTGAACGTACTGGAGCCGTTGGTGGCGCTGGACAACCAGAACCTGAGGGCGGCGGAGGCGCGATTCCGGCAGGCTCGCTCGCTGATCCGGTATAACCGGTCGTTCCTCGCCCCCACGATTCAGGTCGCTCCGTTCGCGGGCGCGCTGCGCGAGTCTTCGAACCGGCCTTACTTTCCCTCTTCCGGTGCCGCGACCAACGGCAACGTAACCGGCGACGTGCAGTTGCCCATCGAGCTAAGCTGGGAGGTCGATGTATGGGGCCGCATCCGGCGGAGCGTCAATGCGGCGCGCGAGGAAGCGACGGCGAGCGCGGGCGATCTGGCGACGGCGCAGCTTAGCTTGCAGGCCGAGCTGGCGATGGACTTCTTCGAGGCGCGGGCAGCCGACGCCGAAGAAAAACTGCTGTTGGATACAGTAAAGACCTACGAAGAGGCGTATCGCATCACGTCGAACCGCTTTCAGGGCGGAGTTTCGCCAAAGTCCGATGTCGATCAGGCGCAAGCCCAGCTCGAATCGGCCAAGGTGCAGGCCAGCGATGTGGCGATCCTGCGTGCCGAGTACGAGCACGCCATCGCCGTGCTGATCGGCAAGCCGCCGGCCCTGTATGCGTTGAACGAGAAGCCGCTGGACACGACGGCTCCGGCGATTCCGGTGGCGCTGCCTTCGGCCTTGCTGGAGCGGCGGCCCGACATCTCCGCCGCCGAACGGCGCATGGCGGAGGCAAACGAACGAATCGGTATCGCGACGGCGGCCTTCTACCCGACTATCTCAATCGGCGCGGCCGGGGGCCTGGAGTCGATCAACCTGACCAACCTGTTCAAGTCGTCGAGCCTGCTCTGGTCGGCTGGACCGACGGCTACCGAGACAGTCTTCGACTTTGGCCGGCGGCGCGCGACCCTGACGCAGGTGAACGCCGCTTACGACGAGACGGTGGCGAACTATAAACAGACGACGCTGACGGCGTTCCAGCAGGTGGAGGATAACCTCGCCGTGCTGCGTGTGCTCCAGACCGAAGCCGCGCAGCAACGGCAGGCGACGGCGGCCGCGCAATCGGCGGTGCAAATCTTCAACAATCGCTATGTCGGCGGGCTGGATACCTATCTGCAAGTCGTAACGGCCCAGACGACGGCGCTGGTCAACGAGCGCAACGACATCGACATCCTGCGGCGGCAGATGGATGCGAGCGTGCTCCTAGTCAAAGCCCTCGGCGGCGGATGGGATACGACGCAGTTGCCGAAGCTGTAGGCAAGTTAGCTAAGAGCCGACGGCCGTAGCGGCAGATTGAAGGAGAAGACGGATCCCTGGCCGGGCTGGCTGGTGACATCAATGGTGCCTTCGTGAGCTTCGACGATGGCTTTGGAGATGGCGAGGCCCATGCCGGTGCCCTGGACGCGGAAGCGCTGGCCCTGGCCGCGATAGAACTTGTCGAAGATCATCATGCGTTCGAGGTCGTCGACGCCGACGCCGCGATCGGCGACGGAGGTGATGAGCCGGCCGTTGTCGGTTTCGACGCTGAGGAAGATGGGGCTGCCCTCGGCGGAGTATTTCGCGGCGTTCTCAAGCAGATGGCCGAGAACCTTCTGGATACGTTCGAGATCGAAGAAGGCCTTCGGCAGGTTGTCGGGCAGGCGGATTTCGACGGGATGGGCGCGGCCCTGGGCGCGCAGATGGGCGAGAAGCGATTCGACCGCGCCGTCGGCGGCCTCACGCATGGAATGAGGCTGGAGGTCGAGCTGGATTTCATGCGCGTCGAGCTCGGCCATCTCCATGGCCTGACCGACGAGGCGGTCGAGACGGGATGCTTCCTCTTCGATGACCTGCATGAGGTCGCCGGCCTGTGCGGGATCGAGAGCGGGCACGGTGCGAAGCGTGGTGATGGCGGCGGTGATGGACGTGAGCGGCGTGCGGAGTTCATGGGCGACGGAGTCGAGCAGCGCGTTGCGGAGGCGCTCGGACTCGCGCGAGGCTTCGATGCGGGTGAGGGTTTCAACGGCCCCGGCGCGCTCAATGGCGATGGCGACGAGGCCGGAGACGGCGTTGAGCGCCTCGGGCGAAGTGGTCGTCCCGGTAAGCCCGAGCGCACCGATGGGGCGGGTGCCGAGCAGGATGGGCGCGAGGGTAAGATTGCGAGTGTCGTCGATGAGTTGATCGCGGGAGAAGGCGGTTTCGCGCAGTTCGGCCGTGGTGATGTCCATGAAGTTGGGATGGGAGCGATAGATGCGGTCTTTTTCGCGAAGATAGACGGCCGCCCCGGAGAGATTGAAGGTGTCGGCGATCATATAAGGCAGCTCGTTGAGCAGGTCGATGACGTTGCCGGAGACCATCATCCGTTGCGAGAGGCCGGAGAGGCGTTCGGCTTCGCGCTGGCGGGCGCGGGAACCGGCGGCCTCGTTGCGAGCGCGCTCGGCGAGTTGGGCGGCGACGATCCCGGTGGCGAGGAAGGCGAAGAGGGCGACCCAGTTGCGGCTATCGCGAATGGTAAAGGTGAGGACGGGCGGTAGGAAGAAGAAGTTGAAGGCGGCGGACGAGAGCAGCGACAGATAGACGGCGTGACGAAGGCCCCAGTTGGCTGCGACCAGCAGGATGATGACCAGGAAGGTCATCGCGACGGTGGTCTCGTTGACGGGGGAGAGATGGAAGTAGATGGCGACGATAGCAGCAAGGACGGCGGTCGAAAGGCTATACCGGACCAGGCTGCCGCGTAAAGATCGTTTCACCCCTGTATCTTACCTGTATGCCTTTACGCGAGACGGCCGGCCAAGCCGCACCCACACGGACTCCCGAGGAATGGCTGGAGAAGGTGTCGGCCGAGGGGGCGGAGAAGACGCAGGGGACGTTCAAGCTGTTTCTGGGCTATGCGCCGGGCGTGGGCAAGACGTACAACATGCTGAGCGAGGCGATCCGGCGAAAGCAGCGCGGCGAGGACATCGTGGTGGGCGTGGTGGAGACGCATGGGCGGCCACGGACGGCTGAGCTGGCGGCACAGTTGCATCAGGTGCCGCGACGGGAGATCGACTACAAGGGAGTGCGTTTCGAGGAGATGGATCTCGACGCGATTCTCGCACGCAAGCCGCAGATCGTGCTGATCGACGAGCTGGCGCATACGAATATCGAAGGCAGCCGGCATCGCAAGCGTTACGAGGATGTGCTGGACGTGCTGGCAGCGAAGATCGACGTGCTGGCGACGATGAACGTGCAGCATATCGAGAGCGTCAGTCCGGTCGTAACAAGCATCACGGGCGTGCAGATTCGCGAGACGGTGCCGGACTGGGTGGTGCAGCGGGCCGACGAGATCGTGATGGCGGACCTGACGCCCGAGGCGCTGCAGACAAGGATGCGGCGAGGCGACATCTACAAGGTGGACCGGGCGGAGAAGGCGCTTGCGAACTTCTTCCGGCGCGGGAACCTGATCGCGCTGCGGGAGCTGGCACTACAGCACGTAACGAAGGCAGTAGACCGGACGCTGACGGCGTACATGGACCAGAAGCGCATCGTCGAGAACTGGGGCGTGCGCGAGCGGGTGGCCGTCTGCATCAGCGCGAGCACGGCGGCGCAGAGCCTGATCACGCGGGGGGCACGCATCGCGGAGGGGGTGGGCGGGGAGCTGTTCGTGCTGCATGTCGATCAGGGAGACGAACTGGACTCGGCGGAGAAGAGCCGCTTGGCGGCGAATCTACAGTTTGCGCGGAACCTGCGGGCGGAGATCGTCACGGTAAAGGGGAAGAGCGTGGCGCATACGGCGGCGGATTTCGTCCGCGAGAAGCATATTACGCACGTGATCTTCGGCCGGACGGCGGGACGCGGCTGGCGGCAGTATCTGTATTACTGGGCGATTCAGCATTTCCTGCGGGAGTCGCCGAACGTGGACGTACATATCGTGACGCAGCGAGAGGCGGCTGATTGAAAAGTTTAAAGACTGCGGCGAAGATCTTGATCGTGGATGACGAGCCGCAGATTTTGCGGGTGCTGCGGACCTCGCTGACGGCGCAAGGGTATGCGCTGCGCGTGGCGGCGAACGGCGTGGAGGGGGCGCAGGCGGCGCGGGAGTGGGAGCCGGACCTGATCATCACCGACCTGGCGATGCCGCAGATGGATGGCGTCTCGCTGTGCCGTGAGGTACGGACGTTCTCGCAGGTGCCGGTGATTGTGTTGTCGGTGCGGAATCAGGATGCGATGAAGATTCAGGCGCTGGACGCCGGGGCGGACGATTACGTGACGAAGCCGTTCAGCATCCAGGAGCTGTTGGCGCGGGTGCGGGCGCAACTGCGGCGGCGGGAGGCGAGCACGCCCGAGGCGCCGGTCGTCATCGCGCTGGGTGACTTTGTGATCGACGTGCCGCAGCACCGGGTGACGGTGCGTGGCGAGGATGTACACCTGACGCCGAAGCAGTTCGATCTGCTGGTGGTGCTTGCCGAGCGTCCGGGACAGGTGCTGACGCATCGGGTGCTGCTGCAGGCGGTCTGGGGTACGAACGTCGATCAGCCGGAATATCTGCGGGTGCATATCGGACAGGTGCGCAAGAAGATCGAGACGACGGAGGAACCGCGGTATATCGTGACGGAACCGTGGATCGGGTACCGGTTTAGACCGTCGGGTGCGGAGGAGTAGGTTGTCGATTGCCGGGCGCGCTGTGTAGGATGGCGCGCATGGCTATGTGGAACGCGGGTCGGCGCGAGCTGTTGAAGTTCGGCGGGGTGGGCGTGGCGGCGATGGTGCCGTCTTCGATTGCGGGAGCGCGGGGATTCTCCGGTAGTGGCCTGGGTGCGCCGCTGTTCCACGATGTGCGGACGTTCGGTGCCGTGGGTGACGGGAAGGCGGTCGATAGTCCGGCGATCAATAAGGCTATTGAGGCGGCGGCGGCCGGCGGCGGGACAGTTGTGATCCCGGCGGGAACGTGGGTATGTTTTTCCATCCGGCTGAAGAGCCATGTAGGGCTGTATCTTTCGCAGGGCGCGGTGATCGTCGCGGCGGAATCGCCAAAGCCGGGGGAGGCGACGGGGTACCGCGGCGGGGTATACGACGCGGCCGAGCCGAAGACGGCGTGGGACGCATACCAGGATTATGGTCATAATCATTGGCACAACGCGCTGATCTGGGGCGAGGGTCTGGAGGACGTGAGCGTCACCGGGCCGGGGCTGATCTTCGGCAGGGGGCTGAGCTTCGGCGGCGGACGGGAGCCGCGGGGCGACTATCCGACGTATACGTCCGAGCAGGCGGGCGTGGCGAATAAGGCGATTGCGCTGAAGAACTGCCGCAACGTGATCTTCCGCGATTTTTCAATCTTGAAGGGCGGACATTTCGGGCTGCTGCTGACGGGCGTCGATAACCTGACGATCGACAATCTGACCATCGATACGGATCGCGATGGGATCGACATCGATTGTTGCAAGAATGTGCGCGTCTCGAACTGCACGGTCAATGCGCCGTGGGACGATGCGATCTGTCCGAAGAGCAGCTATGCGCTGGGGTATGCGAAGCCGACCGAGAACATGACGATTACGAACTGCCTGGTGACGGGGTGCTATGTGCTGGGCAGCGTGCTCGACGGGACGTTCAAGAAGTATCCGGAGGACGCGAAGGTTCCGCGCAACGGACGGATCAAGTGCGGTACGGAGTCGAACGGAGGCTTCAGGAACATTACGATCTCGAACTGCGTCTTTGAAGGGTGCGAAGGGCTGGCGCTCGAAAGCGAGGATGGGGCACAGGTTGAGGACATTACGATCTCGAACATCACGATGCGCGACGCGGTCTCGGCTCCGCTGTTCTTCCGGTTGGGAGCGCGGCTGCGGGGGCCGAAGGAGACGACACGGGTGGGCACGATGCGGCGAATACTCGTCGACAACGTGGCGAGCTTCAACGCGGAAGCGCGGATTTGCTCGATTCTCAGCGGCATTCCGGATGGTGCGATAGAGGATATCAAGCTGTCGAACCTCTACCTGCATCACCGGGGCGGCGCGGACGCGGAGCAGGCGAAGATTGTACCGCCCGAGAATGTGGACAAGTATCCCGATCCGCCGATGTTCGGGCCGATGCCGTCGCAGGGTTTGTTCTTGCGGCACATACGAAATCTGGAGGTGAGCCATGTGGAGGTGGCGGCGGCCCAGGCGGATGCGCGGACGAGCTTTTATCTACAGAACGTGCGGCGGGCGGACTTTTATGCGGTGACCGCACCGGTGGGACAGCCGGCGTTTACGCTGAACGCGGTGACCGACCTGCGGATTCTGATGAGCCGGGCGGTGGCGGATACGGTGCTTGCAACGGCAAATGGCAAGGTGATCTAGCCCTACGGGTTGCTCGAAATTAGGACGCGGGAACTTCCGGGCTGCTGTTATCGTTATGTAACTCGAAGCGCAAGGAGTTTGACGATGCTTTATCAGGTTTCCCGCAATGGGCAGATGTATGGGCCGTATACGCTTGAAGACCTGCGGCGGTATCTCGCGAGCGGCAATGTGCTGGCGACCGACCTGTGCAAAAATGACGCGATGCCTGAATGGAAGACGGTAGGCGAGGTGCTCGGCGTCGCACCGGTCGCCGGATTTACAACGCCCACGCCGTATGCAACAGGACCGGTTCATGGCCAGACTCCGGTGGGGGGCGCGGCCGCGGCCAACGCCTATCCCGATCCGCCGGATTTGTCGTGGGGATTGGTCATGCTGTTCACCATTCTGACCTGCGGCATCTTCATGGTGGTATGGAACATTATCGTGGCGGCGTGGATGCGGCGGGTGCAGCCGAACAGCCAGGCGCTGCTCTACTACATCGCGGGAGCGATCTTAACACTCGTCAATGGCGGAGCATCGTTCGGTTATGTGATGGCGTTTCAGCATCATCGGTCTTATCAGCCGCATATACTGGCCAGCCTGATCGGCATCGCGTCATGGGTAGTGCGTCTGATCGCGCGGTTCAGCATGAAGGCGTCGCTTGAGCAGCACTACAACGGGCCGGAGCCGTTGGGGCTGACCCTCAACGGCGCGATGACGTTCTTCTTCGGCGGGCTCTACCACCAGTACCATCTGAACCGGATCAACGAGATCAAGCGGGCAATGCGGTTTGGCGGCGGGCTACGATGAACCTCGGGGCAAAGGCATGGTTTGTTTCGGGGTTGGGAGCGGCGGCGGTGTTGTGGCGGTTTCCGCCGGATGAGTATGAGTTCTACCCGAAGTGCCCCGTGCATGAGGCCTTCGGGTTGCTCTGCCCAGGGTGCGGGGCGACGCGGGCGGCTTCGGCACTGCTGCATGGGCGCTTTGTCGAAGCGATGCACTGGAACGCGTTGTTTGTAGTAGCGCTCGTGTCGGCCGCGGTTTATAGGGTGTTTGCACGAAGCAGCCGGCGGCTTGGGGGGAACCGCACGCCGGGTTATGCCGCGGGTCTGGGCATTGCGGTTGCGATCGGGTTTGGGATCGTGCGGAACATCCCGTGACAATCCGCTTATGAACCGGCGCGCACCATGACCGCGCCTCGCACTATGATCGAACCTCGCACTATGATCGAACGATGATCGCTCATCTGCGCGGACGGCTGCTGGCTAAAACACCCAATCAAGCGATCGTCGACTGCGGCGGCGTCGGCTATGAGGCGACGATCAGCGTGGCGACCTTTTCCTCGCTGCCGCATGAGGGTGCCGAGGTCGGTTTGCACATCTTTACCCATGTGCGCGAGGACCAGATCGCGCTCTTCGGCTTCGCGGAGACCCAGGAGAAGCGGCTGTTTGAAAAGCTGCTGACAATCACCGGCATCGGGCCGAAGCTGGCGATTACAGTGCTGAGCGGCATCGCGGCGGACCGGCTGATCGCGGCGATCCGGGGCCAGGATCACGCCACGCTGACGCGCATTCCCGGCATTGGAAAAAAGACAGCCGAGCGGGTCGTCCTGGAGTTGAAGGACAAGCTGGACGATCTGGCGATGGTTTCGGCGGGCGGCGGCGTACAGTATGGAAGCGCTGGGGACGATGCCCTTTCGGCGCTGGTAAACCTCGGCTATGGCCGTCCGGCGGCGGAGCGGGCAATTGAAGCGGCGATCAAGAAGGACGGCAAGGTAGCTGACGATTTCGAGGCGCTCTTCCGGGCCGCCATGGTGGCGATGCGCTAAGCGCGTTTGCGATAGCGGATGGCGAACTCATAGCCGGCATTGGGCGGAAAGAGCTTTGCGGCAAGACGCAACCGCTCGGCAAGCGGCTGGGGAGCGAGCAGCGGATATTCGCGTTCGCGCAGTTCGCTGTGGTTGAAGTCCATCGACATGGAGAGCAGATAGATGGCCAGCGCGTCGGAGAAAGCCGCCTCCAGGAATTCGCCCCGGGCCCGCTCATCGACGTGGAGCCGCAAGGGAGCGTCCGAGTTGCCCATGCCCGCCTGAATGATGGATTCGTTGCGGCTCTCCCAGGCGTCCTGGCTGGTCTCGCCGCGCACCCCGGCGAGGGCCTGCTCCCAGAGCAGCTTCTTAAATGGTTCGGGGACGCCGACAGCCTCAACATAGGCGTGACCGACGTTAATGAAGAACTCGAAGGCCAGCGCGAAGCGATCGTTGAGCAGCCGAGTGGAGATAAAGACGCCGTCGCGTTGCGCTTCCCCCTCCTGATCTTTTTGGTCAATTTTTCGATCGAGCGAGACGTTGCGATGGCAGATAGCTTCGTCGCGCAGTTCCGGCGTGAAGACGGGCGAGATCATGGTCTCTTCGCCGCCGCCGCTGTGATGCCGCTCGCGATCTTCGCCAGTCGCGCTCATGGCGAGCGGAACGAAGTAGTAAACCTTCGCCGTCAGCGCGGAGGCAATGATCCGGGGAACGGCCTGCACGATGCGTTCAAGCTCGCCCGATGCCAGCTCGTTCTGCCCGTAGGCCGCGTAGTGAATGCTGTTGGCGGATTCGTGGAGAGCGGTCTCGCGGACGATCACCGCGGCCCGCACCAGCCCACTTTGATCGTATGCGCGTCGTCTTGAGGTGTCTTCTATCACTAAGGTTATTCTATCTCTATGACCTCGCCCGCATCGATCCCTCCCGTGAACCCCGCCGCGCGAACCTCCGGCGCGGGTTATCTCTTCGGCATTCCCCTGGGCGATCTCGGCTGGTTTGCTTCCCTGCTGATGAGCGTGGCGTCGGGGTTCGCGGCGTTCTTCGCGGCGACCTTCTGCGGCATTGTGGGGCTGCTGATCTGGAATACCCTGCTGCACCACACGGCGGATTATGCCATCAGTTACAGGTTGATCGGGCTCCCGGTGGGGTTGCTGGTGCTGGTATTCGCATCGCTTTATCTTGGATCGCTTTGGGTGCGCCGCATCCTGCGCAAGGCTTAAGGCGCATGGCGAACGCGGTGAAGAAGCGGCTTCGCGTGGGTGTGCTGTTTGGCGGCCGGTCGGGGGAGCACGAGGTTTCGTTACTCTCGGCGGCGTCCATCCTGAAGGCGATCGATCGCAAGCGGTACGATGTAGTGGCGATCGGCATTGACCAGCAAGGGCGATGGTTGGAACCCCGGAGTTCGGAAGCGTTGCTGACGGGCGGCGGTAGAACCGCTTTGCCCCAGCGGCACGCGGAAAGCCCCCTGCTGCAACTGCAGGCTGGCGCGCAGACTGAAGGTGGCGGCCTGCCGTTAGACGTTGTCTTTCCCGTGCTGCACGGCACCTTCGGCGAGGACGGCACGATCCAGGGATTGTTTGAACTGGCTGACGTGGCTTACGTCGGTTCCGGTGTACTCGGATCGGCGGCCGGCATGGATAAGGCCGTGATGAAGCAGCTGTTCGCGGCCGCCGGTCTGCCGCAGACGCCGCACCTGGTGCTGCTGCGCGGAGAGTGGAAGGCCGATCCGAAGCGCTGCGCGCGGCTGATCGAAAAAGTGCTCGTGTATCCGGTCTTCGTCAAACCGGCGAATCTGGGCTCATCGGTCGGCATATCGAAGGTGCATGGCCGTTCGGAACTTGCAGCCGCGATGGACCTCGCCGCCGGCTTCGATCGCAAGCTGGTGATTGAGCAGGGTGTCGGCGGTCCAGGCGCGAAGCCACGCGAGTTGGAGGTGGCGATCCTCGGCAACGACACACCGGAGGCCTCCGTCATCGGCGAGATTGTGCCAGGCGCGGAGTTCTACGACTACGAGGCGAAGTATCATTCGAATGCATCCGTGCCCATTATCCCGGCCAAACTGAGCAAGGCCGAGGCGAAGCAGATTCGCGAACTGGCAATCGCCGCCTTTCGCGCCTGCGACTGCGCCGGCCTGGCAAGAGTGGATTTTCTGATGGAACCGGCAATCCGCGGGGCGAAATCGCGCGTCTACCTCAATGAAGTCAATACCATGCCGGGCTTCACGAGCATCAGTATGTACCCCAAACTGTGGCAGACTAGCGGCCTTTCGTACAAGCAGCTGATCGACCGGCTTATCGCGCTTGCGCTGGAACGTCATTCAGAGAAGAGGCAAACACGATTTTGCCTCGACGACCAATCTTCCGATCACGCGTCCGACTGACTGGCAGTACACTGGCAGCTACCGGACAACCATGAACGTCTGCCTTCCTTATCCCATGCAAGTTGGCGAGTTCCGATATGACCTTCTCTCGAAGGCGCGGTTCGCCGAGGGCATTTTATGGACCTAAGCATTTTGCCTTCGCTGGGCGGCTTGCTCGTCTTTCTCGGCTGCTTCCGTCCATTGGTTCGCCGCGCGGGATCACATACGAATATCTGGTTTGCCGGATGGAGCTTTCTGCTGCTCCATTATCTTGCGCTGACGCTGCCCACGGTCCAGGGATTGGCTGGAGAGGCGCTGGACCTGCTGGCGATCTGGGGCATGGAGCTCTGCGGCTTCTGCTTTCTTCTAGCCGCGAGCAACGCTCCGTTGACGCGGCAAAGCAAGATGCTGGCGCTGGAGCTTGGCATCCCCTTGTTTCTGCAATCCGTGTTCTATGTAGCCGAGGTGCATTCTTTAGTTCTGCTGGTGACGGCCACCCTGCTGCTGGCTTTGCCTGCGGTGCATCTGCTGCTGGTGCCACGCGATCGCGTTCCCCAGTTCAATCATCTTGCCGGATTGTTTGCCGTGGTGGCGGTGTGCCTCGCGCCGTTCAGCAAATCGGACGGATTCGTTGTGCTGGACGTGATTCTCTGTGCCCTGTTCCTTGCCGCGGCTTACTTGACGGCAACGTATGCGGCCCGTTTTACGCGCGGGACAATAGTCATGACAGCGGGGCTGGTTCTATGGGCCTTATCCTTCTTGCTGCAAGCCTCGTCGCATTTGCCCGGCAATGTGATGTTGAGCCACACGATGCTGGATTTTCCGCGCTATATCGCCGCGGGGGGCATGATCCTGATGCTTGTGGACCACTATATCCAACGGGCCGATAGTCTGGCGCTGCATGATCCGCTGACAGGTCTGCCCAATCGGCGCAATTTCGACGCGCGCCTGGGTGAAGCTCTTACTGAATCGGATCAAAGCGGGGTTCCGGTGGCGTGCCTGGTCATCGACGTGGATAAGTTCAAGTACATCAACGATACTTACGGCCATCCGGTGGGCGATGGGCTGCTGCAAGCTTTAGCCAAGCGCCTGAGCTGGAATCTTGGCCCGCGCGATATGCTCGCCCGCACGGGAGGCGATGAGTTCACGGCAATCCTGGTGGAGGCGGCGGACGAGACGCACATCCGGTTTATCGCCGGGGCAATGATGGCCGCCGGGTGCGTTCCCGTGTCGATCCAGCAGTACCAGATCGATGTGCGGCTGTCGATCGGCATCGCCGTGGCCCCCCGCGATGCCGGGACGACCGCCGATCTGCATCGTACCGCGGACGAGGCGATGTACCGGGCAAAGCGCCATGGCGGCAGCGGCATCGCCTTTGCACAGGAACAGACGGAAGCGATCTCCGCGATGTAGCGGTTTAGAGTACGCGCGTGTGCCTGTAGCCCTCGGCGTCGAGCGCGGCGAGCAGTTCGGCGGCATGCCGTGGGCCGCGCGTCTCCATCGTAATGTCGATGGCGGTGTCGCCGAGGTTTACGCCGTAGTAGGAGCGGTTATAGAGCGTATTGACGATGTTGACGCGGTGGCTGGCGATGACGCGTGTCAGATCGGTAAGCGCGCCGGGGCGGTCGAGCAGATGGATGCGGAGGAGAATCAGGCGGCCATCCTGCACAAGGCCGCGCTCGATGATGCGGGCGAGCAGGGTGACGTCGATGTTGCCGCCGCAGACGAGGACGGCGGTGGGAACATTGCCCAGCGAGGTACGGTGTTGAAGCAGAGCGGCTAAGGCGGCGGCTCCGGCCCCTTCAGCGAGGGTCTTTTCACGTTCGAGCAGGACCAGAATGGCCGAGGCGATCTCGTCTTCGTCGACCGTGACGATCTCGTCGACGTAACGGGCGACGACGGGATACGTGACCGCTCCGGCGCGGCGAACGGCGATGCCGTCGGCGATAGTCGTCGCCGGGTCGATGGTGACGGGGCCGTGCCGGGCGATGGCAGCGGCCATGGAGGGCAGGCGCGCGGTCTGCACGCCGATGACGCGGATGTTGGGGCGGGACTCCTTAATGGCGCAGGCGATGCCGCCGATCAGACCGCCGCCGCCGATGGGAACGACGACGGCTTCGAGATCGGGAACCTGTTCGAGCAGTTCGAGGCCGATGGTTCCCTGCCCGGCCATGACGGCCGTGTCGTCGAAGGGGTGGATAAAGGTCATGCCTTCGGCCTGGCAGATGCGAGTGGCCTCTTCACAGGCTTCGTCGTAGTTGGCCCCGTGGAGGACGACCTCCCCGCCGAAGTTACGCGTGGCGGTGACCTTGACCAGCGGCGTGGGCAGGGGCATGACGATGATGGAGCGGATGCCTCGCTTGGCGGCATGGTAGGCGACGCCCTGGGCGTGATTGCCGGCCGAGGCGGCGACGACCCCTTGGGCGGCTTGCTCCGGGGTGAGCAGGGCGAGGCGATTGAGGGCACCGCGCTCCTTGAAGGAACCGGTCATCTGGAGGTTCTCGAGCTTGAGGAAGACCTGTTGCCCGGTAATCTCGGAGAGGAACTGGGAGCGCGGGCAAGGCGACTGGTAGATGGCCGAGCGGATGCGCTCGCGGGCGGCGAGAATACCGGCCAAGGTGATGCCTGGTTGCATGGTCTCGTTCATGGTTCGGAGCTTCGAGGATACGGCATCGGCGGCCGGGTTACGATTTTCGGGCGCGAAAGCGGTTGGCGAGGGCGAACTCATCCCGTAGACCGGGTGTTTTGAGGTTCTCGCGCATGTGAGTGAGACGCTGCTCGAAAGCTGCGAGCGCCTCGGCGACCGGCGCGGTATTGGAGAGGGCGACGTCGCGCCACATGCTGTAGGGGCTTGCGCCGAGGCGGGTGGTCTCGCGGAGGGCGCGGCCCCCGATGGCGGCGATCTGGTCCATCATGCCGAGGTCCGCGCAAAAGCGCTCTTCGAGGAGGGCGGCGAGGGCGGTCGAGAGGAACTGGGGCAGGTGGCTGACCCAGGCGCAGAGCTCGTCGTGGCGCGCGGGATCGAGGTCGAGCGCGTGGGCCCCGATGCGCTTTATCCAACCCCGCCATTCGCCTTCGGCTTGTGTCGGCTGAGCGACAGAGGTGAAGAGCCAAGTTGCGCCCTGGAAGAGGGTGGCTTCGGCCTGGGCCGCGCCGCCGGTCTCCTTGCCGGCCATGGGGTGACCGGGAAGGAAGGTAGCGGCCTCTTCGCCGCTGAAGAGGGTACGGGCAAGTTCGGCAATCTGGAGCTTGGTGCTGCCGGTATCGGTGACGAGTTGGCCGGGACGCAGGATGGGGGCGAGGTCAAGAAGCCAGTCCTGGATGGCGAGGACAGGGACGGCCAGAAGAATAACGTGGGCGTGGCGCGCGACGCTGAGGGCTTCTTCGCGGCTGGAAGCGACCTCGTCGACCGCGCCGAGGTCGAGGGCGGCGAGGCGCTCGGGACGGTTGTGATCCCAGCCGGCGAGGTGGCCTTCGTAGCCGGCGGCCTTGAGGGCGAACCCGGTAGAGGCTCCGATGAGGCCGGTACCGATGATGAGAATGCGCTCGATCATGTTCGAGACGATCTTACGCTTTCAACTTTCATAAAAGTCCTAAAGTCTTCAAAATAAAAGGATGCGGTCCGGATCGGTCCGGATGTTGAAGGGGCAACAGGACTGGTATCCAAGCCCAGCGACTCCCTATCCCTTCGCCGTCCCCGGAAGGTTGGTACAGGACGGCCTTCGGCCTAGAAGAAGCTTAGTACGATTTTCTTCGGTCCAATAAAAGTTGCGTAAGTACCAAAGTGTTCATTCGAAATACTTTAAGTGCAACTCGGTGTAGAGGCTGCGCTTTACCGTGCCGAGTGCGGAATGAATGAGTTTGCCTCCTCTTTCCATTCTAACGGCTGGTATAAAACTCTTGCGCAGTTTGCCATTTTGTTATAAGTAGCTTTGTATGAACACTTTATAAGCTAAATGCCACACCGAAGGGGCTTGACAGGTTTGGCGGTCGAAGCATGTCGGGGGGAGCGAACCCATGTCTCCGAGGCGAGACATGGACGCCCCTCAGGGTAGAGCGACCTTTTTTGTGGCGAGGAGCCGCCAGTCGGCGAGAGCAGCTTTGCGGTGCTGCGCAGCCTCGGCTTCATACAGAGGGCTTTCGACGATACCGCGAAAGGCGGCGAAGTTGGGGTATTCGACGAGGACGATATCGTCCCACTGCTCGCCGGGGGGCGCGACGAGGCCGGCGAGCACATTGCCGAGGTATTGGACCTGGACGCCGGTGACGCCGATGGTGGCCGCGATCCGGTTGAAGGTGGGAGCGTAGCGCTGGAGGTAGGCTTCGCGGCCGGAGCAGGGAGCGAGATCCGCGCGATCCGGGTAGAGGGCGTGTTCGTTGTAGCGAACAAGGTTGAGCATGGTGATGGGCGAGTCCGCGGGAAGGACGGCAGCGGCGGTGAGGATGTTGCCGGGGATCATTTCTGTGGTTGGCATGGGAAGACTCCGGGGTTTGCGGGTGAGGGGGATGGACGGAGATCAGGCGTGCCGCGCGTTAGCGGAACTCCAGTGACGTTCCAGAGCGGCGGCAATTTCGGCGGGCCTAGCCAAGGGGGTCCAATGGGCGCAGTCGAGCTTGAGCACACGGGAGGCGCGGGTGCCGAGGGCGAGCGCGTCCGCGTAATGGATAGGGCAAGCGATATCATCCTTGCCCCAGAAGACGAGGCCGGGGGCGGTGATTTCGGCGAGGCCGGCCTCCCACTCGCCGCCCACGTGGACGGCGGAGCGGTAGAGGCGGAGGATGCAATCCTTCATGGTGCCGTCCACGCGACCGGCGGCTTGCGAGGACAGGTTTGCCGGGACGCCGAGTTGTTCGAGCAGATGACTGAAGCGTGGCGGGTCCATTTCGGCCATCCATCGCTCGCCGGCGACGGGGGTCTGCCAGACTTTAGCGAGCTCGTGCCACTGGTAGTCGTGGCTGACGGGGCCGCTGCCGGCGGCCCAGGTCCTGACGAGGTCCGGCCGGAGGGAAGCGACCCGGACGGCGAAGATGCAGCCCCAGTCGTGGCCCACGAGATCGACGGGAGTACCGAGGGCTTCGAGTTGCAGGATGATCCACGCTACGTACTGCTCCTTGGTGGCGGTGAAGCCTTCCGGGATGGGGGTACCGAAGCCGGGAAGGGCGAGCGCTGTGAGGGTATGTCCGGGAAGATGATCGAAGACCTGGTCCCAGACGCGGTAGGTGTCGGGTACGCCGTGGATGAAGACAGCCGGCATTCGCTTCTCCTTTGTTATTGACATTATTACTAATAGCGTAATTACGTCAAGTCACATAAGGACTAAACCGATGTGGCTGCCACGAGTGGTGTCCAAAGCGTTGGTTACACTGGGACGACGGCAACAATCCATGGCGAACAAGCAGGCGGCGGCGACCGCGAGTGACCGGCGCAACACCATTATTGAGGCGGCTACGGACGTTTTTCTTCGTTACGGCTATGCGCGTACGACGATGGAGGATCTTGCTCGCGCTGCGAGCATCTCGCGGCCGGCGCTGTACCTGGTGTTTCCCCGAAAAGACGACGTGTTTTCGGCGGTGTTGAAGCGGCTGAGCGACGAATCGCTGCGGCGGTTTCGCGAGGCGCTGCCGGGGCTGGGAACGCTTGAGAAGAGGCTGCACTTCTGCTGCGAGGCGTGGGGAACGCATGGGTTCGACATGATCGCGGCGCATCCGGATGCGAAGGACTTGTTCGATCTGTCGTTTGTGGCGGTGCAGGAGGTGTATGCCTCGTTCCGGGATTTCATCGCGGAGATGATTACGGAGGCGGTGGCGGCTTCGAAGATGTCGGCGACGACGACGGCGGGGAATCTGGCGGGGGTGCTGGTGTACGCGATGCGGGGGTTTGAGGAGGTCGCGCGCGACAAGGCGGAGATGCACGGGATGATCTCGCTGCACGTCGATGTGCTGCTGGCGAGCTTGAAGGCTTAGAGGGGCGTTCGTTTGTGGACGCGATTGTCCGGAAATGAACGGATTGAACGGATGGAAGCTTTGCTAAGTGCTTGATTCGATAAGCTGACGGTCCTACGTCGCTGTGGCCCCGTGCCTGCTTCCATGATGAGCGATGGATATTTCACGACCGGATTTGAAAAAGCGGAGGCTACGGCGCAATGGGTTGCTGATAGTGGGCGGCGTGTCGGCGATGGCGGTGGCGGCGTTTTTCATTTTGCGGCTGAAGCCGGCGATCCCGACGGTGGACGCGGCGGTATGGACGGATACGGTAAAGCGCGGGCCGCTGCTGCGGCAGGTGCGCGGACCGGGGACGCTGGTGCCGCGCGAGGACAAAATCCGGCTGATCCCGGCGGAGACGGAGGCGACGGTGGTGCGCATCCATGTGCTGCCGGGGGCACATGTGGAGCCGGAGACGGTGCTGATGGACCTGGTCGATCCGGCGGTCGAGGAGCAGATGCTGGACGCGCAGCTGCAGTTGAAGGCGGCACAGGCGGATTACCAGAATACGAAGGCAAAGCTGCAGAGCGACCTGATGACGCAGAGGGCGGGCGCGGCGACGGTGGGAGCGGACCAGAAACAGGCGCAGTTGCAGGCGCAGACGGATAAGAGCCTCTACGATCTGGGCGTCATCAGCGGACTGTCATACAGCGCGTCGCGGGGCAAGGCGGATGAACTGGGCCAGCGGAACGAGATTGAGCGGCAACGGCTCGACCTGAACGGGAAGACGATCGAGACGCAGCTGGCGGTGCAGCAGACGAAGGTGGACCAGGCGCGGGCGCTGCTCGCGTTGAAGCAGAAGCAGCAGCAGGCGTTGAGCGTGCGGGCGGGGATCGCGGGGGTGCTGGTCGATCTGCCGCACCAGGTGGGGGAGCACGTCGCGCCGGGGACGACGCTGGCGAAGGTGGTGCAGCCGGACCAGCTGAAAGCGGCGTTGAAGATCGCGGAGACACAGGCGCGGGACATTCAGATTGGGCAGCCGGCGGAGATCGACACGCACAATGGCGTGATTGCCGGAAAGGTGGCGCGGATCGACCCGGCGGTGCAGAACGGAACGGTGACGGTGGATGTGGACCTGACGGATGCGCTGCCGCAGGGGGCTCGGCCGGACCTTTCCGTGGACGGCACGATCGATCTGGACCGGCTGACGGATGTGCTGTACGTCGGGCGGCCGGCGTTTGGGACTGAGAACTCGACGATCTCCTTGTTTCGGGTCGCGCCGGATGGGAAGACGGCGGTGCGCGCGCCGGTGAAGGTGGGCCGGGCTTCGGTGAACAGTATCCAAGTCGTCGAGGGGCTCGGCTCGGGCGATGTCGTGATTCTTTCGGATATGTCGCGGTGGGATACGGTCGACAGGGTGCGGTTGCCCTAGGTTTTAGGAGAGGAGAAAACATGCCGGAGACGTTGATACAGATTGAGCAGCTTACGAAGGTTTTCTACACGGACGAGATCGAGACGCACGCGCTCTCGGGGGTTCACCTGTCGATCGCGCGTGGGGAGTATGTGGCGATGTCGGGGCCGTCGGGGTGCGGGAAGTCGACGCTGCTCTCAATCCTGGGGCTGCTGGATACGCCGACGGACGGGCAGTACACGCTGAACGGGAAGGCGGTGGCGCACCTGAAGTTCGCGGACCGGTCGCGCATACGGAACCAGGAGATTGGATTTATCTTTCAGAGCTTCAACCTGATCGGCGACCTGACGGTGTACGAGAATGTGGAGCTGCCGCTGACGTATCGCGCGGGCATGGCTGGTTCCGAACGGAAGGACCGAGTGATGCGGTCGCTGGAACGGGTGAACATGGCGCACCGGATGCGACATTATCCGGCGCAGCTTTCGGGCGGCCAGCAGCAACGCGTGGCGGTGGCTCGGGCACTGGCGGGGACGCCGTCGATCCTGCTGGCGGACGAGCCTACGGGGAATCTGGACTCAAAGAATGGCGAGGCGGTGATGCGGCTGCTGGCGGAGTTGCATGGCGAGGGGTCGACGATCTGCATGGTGACCCACGATCCCCGCTTTGCCGCGCACGCCCAGCGGCAGGTGCATTTGTTCGATGGCAAGGTGGTGGCGGAGGGCGAGCTGCGGCAGTTGCTGGCCGACCCGGAGTTCAACGCATCGACGACCGCCAGGACGGCACACGCCTAAGACTCTAGGAGACTGCTTATGTTGACGACGATTCGGGAATTCGCACAGGACGCACGGTACACGTTTCGGCAGCTGCGGCGGGCGCCGTTTTATTCGGTGACGGTGCTGCTGACGTTGACGCTGGCGATTGGGGCGGCCGCCGCGATGGCCGCGGTGCTGCGCGCTACGCTACTGAATCCGCTGCCCTATCCGCGGGCGGAGCAGCTGGTCGATCTGGGCGACCGTAATTTGCGCGGGTTCGCGTCGAACGGGCTGATGACCGTGGCGCGGGTCGGCGACCTTAAGGCGCTGGAGCATGACGGGCACAAGCTGTTTTCGAGCATCGGCTTTTACTACTACAACGATGGAAAGCTGACGCTGGACGGGCATGAGCCGCTGCCGGCGACGGGCGGGGCGGTCTCGGGAGATTTCTTTCGAACGATTGGGGCGGCTCCGCGCATGGGACGGACGATCAACGCGGCCGACGACCAGTTGAACGCGCCGCTGGTGATCGTGCTGAGCGACCATGCGTGGCGATCGACCTTCGCGGGAGACACGAAGATTCTGGGGCGGACGCTGCGGCTTGGCGGGGACCAGGCAACGGTGGTGGGCGTGATGCCGCCGAGCTTCAACCTGCCGGCGAATGTAGACCTGTGGTATCCAGGGCATATTCTGCCGGCGAACTTTCAGGGGTATCGCGGGGATGGCAGCCGGTTTATACATCCGGTGGGACGGTTGACCGAGGGCGAGACGATACAGACCGCGCGACGGGCAACGGCTTTACTGAGTCAGCAGCTGGCGGCGGCGCACCCCGATAGCGACGCGCAGTGGGGCTTTCTGGTGACGAGCCTGCGGGAGACGTTGTTTGGGACAATCCGCAAGGGGCTGGTGCTGATCGCGGCGGCGATTGGGCTGGTGCTGCTGGTGACGGCGGTGAATCTGGCGGGATTGCAGTTGTCGCGGAACGCGGCGCGGCAGCCGGAGTTCGCGATTCGAGGGGCGCTGGGAGTGTCGCGCGGACGGCTGGTGCGGCAGCTGCTGACGGAGAGCGTGCTGCTGGTGCTGGCGGGGAGCGTGGCGGGCATCGGGCTGGGCGGGCTGCTGTTGCGGCTGTTTACGGCACGGCTGCCGGCGGAGGTGCTGAGCGCGGCCGTGCCGAAGATCGATCCGTGGGTGGTGGCCGCGATGTGCGGGTTGGCGCTGGCGGTGGGCGTGCTGACGGGGCTGGTGCCGGCGTTGCAATCGACGCGCGGGATGGTGCCGGCATCGGGTACACGGACGGTCGCGGCGGGGTCGCGGCGGTTTGGGCAGGGCTTTACCGCGGTGCAGATTGGGCTGGCTCTGGTGCTGCTGACGCTTTCGGCGGGAGTGTTGGAGAGTCTCTATCGGCTGCTGCGGACGCCGTTGGGTTTCAATCCGGGCGAGTTGCAGACGTTTACGGTGGACCTGCCATGGACGAGCCCGGTGCCGATGCGGCATCGATTCTATGGGCAGGTGGAGGACTCACTGGCGGCCATGCCGGGGGTCAACGCCGTAGGAGCTATCAGCGCGCTTCCTCTGGCGGGGTTCAGCGCGCGCGGTACGTTCGACATCGCCGGAAGACCGCCTACGCCGCAGCATGACACGGTCGTGGGAGAGGTGCGCGAGTTTACGCCGGGATATGTGCGCGCAATGCAGATTCCGCTGCTTGCGGGTCGCCTGTATACCGGACGAGACGCCGAACCGGACGCGCCGCCGGTAGTGATGGTCAACCGGGCACTGGCAAAGCAATACTTTGGCGGCGATAGCCCGATCGGGCAGCGGTTGACCAGCCTCGGTGGCGGGGCGGACTTCTCGGCGCTCCTATCCTTTGAGATTGTAGGACTGATTGGAGATGTGCAGGGCACGGGCGGCTCGCTGGCTGGAGCGCCGCGCCCGGAGATTTACCACCCGAACTCGGCGTGGCCCCATATGCAGTTCGCGCTGCGGACGAGCCTGCCCGCGAGCGCGATCGAGCCTTCGGTGCGACGCCTGGTGACAGGGATGGACGCGACGGCTTCCGTGGGACACTTTACGCTGCTTTCGTCGACGATCGACAGGTCGTTGTCGCAGCCTCGGCTGAATGCCGGTCTGTTGGCGGCGTTTGCGGGGCTGTCGCTGCTGCTGGTGGCGATCGGGGTCTATGGATTGGTGGCGTTCGACGTGGCGCAGCGGACGCGGGAGCTGGGGCTGCGGCTGGCGCTGGGATCGACGCGCGGGGGTGTGCTGCGGCTGCTGCTGGGGGAATCGACGCGCATTCTGGCGGTGGGGCTGGTGCTTGGCGTGGCGGGGAGCCTGGCGTCTTCGAGGCTGCTGGCGGCGGCGATGGCGGGGCCGCAGGCGCGGACGGGATTGCTGGTGGCGGGGAGCGGCGCGGTGCTCGCGCTGGCGGTATTCGCGGCGACGCTGGTGCCCGCGACGCGCGCGGCCGCGGGCGATCCGATGCAAGCTCTTCGGGCGGAATAACGGAAAGGAGACCTATTTATGAATGCTTTCGCGCAGGATATTCGCTTCGCGGTTCGACAGCTGGTTCGCGCTCCGGGTTTCGCGCTGGTGGCCATCGCCACTCTCGCGCTTTCAATCGGCTGCGCGTCCGCCATCTTCAGCGTGGTCGACGCGACGCTGATCCGACCGCTGCCGTATGCCGCGCCGGACCGGATCGTCGATCTGCACACCTATGCGCCGGAGGGGTACAACCAGCCGGCGTCCTGGCAGCAGTACCTCGATTACAAGCGGCAGAACAGCACCTTCGCGGCCGTGGCCGGCTTCCAATCCGGTTCAGCCAATCTGGAGATCGGGTCAAACGCCGCGCCCGTGCATCTGGTAAGCGGCACGGACCAGTTCTTCGACGTGTTTGGGGTAAAGCCCCTGCTGGGTCGCGCCTTCCTGCCCGGTGAAGAGAACGCGGGTCGTAACAATGTCGCAGTGCTGAGCTATGAGCTTTGGCAGTCGAGCTTTGGCGGACGCGCGGACGTTCTCGGGTCGGCAGTGCGCATCGATGGGATACCCAACATCATTGTGGGTGTGATGCCCGCGGGCTTCAGGTTTCCGCTGACCGTGGATGAGGCGCTCTACCGTCCGATTCATGTGCCGGCGACTGAGCTGAACCGGCGCGGAAGCCACTTTCTGCCCTTGCTGGGGCGGCTCAAGCCAGGTGTGACCCTGGCGATCGCGCAAGCCGATATGCAGCACGTCTTCGATAATATCGGGCGCAATTACGCGGGCGAAGCTGGACGGCGCTTGCGGGTTCGCACGCTGGCCGACGCGACACTGGGCAACACGCGCCCGGCGCTGCATACCCTTACGTTTGCCGTGCTTGGCGTTCTGCTGATTGGCTGCGTGAATATCGCCGGGCTGCTTCTTGCACGAGGTGTGCATCGGCAGCGCGAGCTTAGCCTGCGAGCGGCGGTGGGGGCTGGACGCGCCCGGATTGCACAACAGATTTTTACCGAATCCGCGGTGCTGGCGCTCGCCGGAGCCGCGACCGGTATTGCCGCGGCGTTCGCGCTGTTGCAAGCGATGCGCCAGCTTCTTATTCATTCGCTGGCGCGGGGCGCGGAGGTCTCGCTCAACCTGCCGGTACTGGCCGCCACGGTGGCGGTGGCGATTGCGTGCGCGCTGCTGGCGGGTTGCTATCCCGCGCTGCGTTTCTCGCGATCCTCGCCGAGCCAGGTCCTTCGCGCGGGTGGTACCGCTGGGGTTTCAAAGGCGCAACATCGTCTCCGAGGGCTGTTTATCGTGGTGCAGGTGGCGCTGGCGCTTTGCCTGCTGGTCTGCTCCGGGCTGCTGTTGCGTAATCTGCAGGCTCTGCGCGGCACCTCGCTTGGGTTTTCGCCGGAGAATCTGCTAACGACGGAGCTTTACCTGAGCGGCGAACACTACAAGGGCCGCAACATGTTTGCGGAGTTCTACGTTCCGCTGCTGGACCGTGTGCGGGCGATCCCGGGGGTAAGCGGCGCGGGCATCATCAACATCGTTCCGATTGTCGACTATGGGAGCAACTCCGATGTTTCCATCGTCGGCAAGCCGCCCGCGCCGCCGAACCAGGAGATGCTTGCTGAAAATCGAGTTGTGACGCCGGGAACGCTCGAAGCGATCGGCGCGCGTCTGGTGACTGGACGGATGTTGAGCGATTCCCTGAACCGGGCTGGTACGCCGCTGACGATGACGGTCAATCAGGCGTTCGTCCGCAAGTTCTTTTCGCCCGGCGAGGATGCGGTCGGCCGCGAAATCAACTGGGGCGAGACGAGGGTGCCTATCGTTGGCGTGACGACCGATTTTCGCCAAGCCTTGACGGAGCCGCCGATGGCCGAGATGGATCTGTCCGCCGCGCAGGTACCGACCGAATATGCGGCGGATACGCTGACACGGCAGCAGCTTATCGTTCGCACGTCCGTGGCCCCTGAGTCCCTCCTTCCGCGGCTTCGCGAGGCGTTGCGCGCGACCGACGCTTCCGTCCCCTTTCGCACACCGGAGACGATGAGCGGGATTCTCTCGGAGACACTGACGTTTGAGCGTCTGGAGAGCTGGCTCTTCGGCATCTTCGCGGCGCTTACGCTTGCGCTCGTCGGTATCTACGGCACCATCACCCACGAGGTGGAGCTTCGCACCCGTGAGATCGGGATCAGGATGGCGCTGGGATCGAGCCGCGTTCGAGTTGCAAGACAGATTTTAGGGCGGGTCGCCGGGCTGCTGCTGGTTGGGCTTGCGGTGGGTTGGGGGATGGCTATTCTGCTGCGACATCTGCTCGCTTCGCTGATTGAGATGCATCCGGCACGAGACGGCATTGTGTTGGGGGCGGTTACGGCTCTACTGCTGGTTAGCGGAGTTGCCGCCGGCGCATGGCCCGCACGGCGAGCCACCACCATCGATCCGACGGAAGCTCTGCGGTCGGAGTAAAGGAGAAGTCCATGTGGAATCAAGTGCGTGTTGTACTTCGGAGTCTTCGCCGGTCACCCGCGTTTGCGTTGACGGTGATCGCGACGCTGGGGATCGGGATCGGTCTGAACGCGGCGATCTTTACGGTGGTGGATTGCGTGTTGCTGCGGCCGCTGGGATACCGGGACGCGGATCGGATCGTGGGGCTCGGCTCGCATTTTATCGATAAGAACCGGTCGATTCCGCGGCTTGGCGGGGATGATTACGCCGATCTGGCGCGGCAGGTGAAGGGGCTGGAGTCGACGGCTTACTACCAGAACTATGCGGATGGGATTCTCCTGGACGGCGCGTCGGTCTATCTGCCGATCGCCAATGTGAGTCCGGCGTTCGGACAGGTATTGGGGGTGGAGCCGGTGGCTGGACGCCTCTTCGCCACGGAGGACGCGAGGGGACGGGATGCACTGGTCAGCGCGTCCTTTGCCCGCGATCACTTCGGCTCGACAGGGGGCGCGCTGGGCCGAACGATTCTGTATGGCGGTGAGTTGCGGCCGATCGTGGGTGTGCTGCCGAACGGCTTTTCGTTTCCAGGAAAGACGGAGGTCTGGTTCGAGAGAAATGCCCGGCCCGAGATACCGAGCCGCACGGCGTTCAACCAACAGGCTATCGGGAAGCTGCGGTCCGGGGTCAGTCTGGAGCAGCTGAACGCGGAGCTCGCCGGTTTTTCCGGGCAGCTTCAGAAGGCCTATCCGGAAGACCGATTGAAGACGATCGAAGCGCTGCCTTTGCGGGAGCGGATCGTGGGCAAGATTCGCCCGACGCTGAACCTGCTGATGGGGGCGGTGGCGGTGATCCTTTTGATTGTCGCCGCGAATGTAACGCATTTACAGCTTGTGCGCGCCACGCGGGATGTGCGCGCGGTGACGATCCGGACGGCGCTGGGGGCGTCGCGGAGCGCGCTGGCGGGACGGGCTTTCCTGGAGGCGGTGCTGCTGGCCGCCGGTGGGTGCGCGTTCGCCATCGTGCTGGCTGTACCGGCGTTGCGGCTACTTGTCCGCCTTGCACCGCCGGAGGTTCCACGGCTGGCCGAGGTCCACCTGAACGTGGACGTGCTGCTGTTTTCATTGACGCTGAGCGTTCTGCTGATGGCGGTGACGGCAGTGCTGCCGGTGTGGCGGTCATGGCGTCTCGATCCTGCTTCAGCGTTGCGGCAGGATGCCTCACGGGGCACGGAGGGCCGGGGGACGAGCCGGTTGCGGGACAGCTTTCTGGTGGCGGAAGTGGCGCTGACGCTGGTGCTTTCGGTGGCCGCCGTGATGCTGGCGCGGCAGCTGCTGGCGCAGTCTCGAGTAGACCTCGGGTTTACCGCCGAGCATCTGGCGGTGGTCGATACGCACTCGACCGAGGCTACACCGCCGCCCACGCCGCGGCAGATCGCCGCCGCGACCCCGGCGGAGACGGAGGCTTATCTCAGCGGCAAAGCGCGGACGCGCCTTGCCCATCTGGATGCCACGCTGGAGACGGTAGGCGCGACGCCGGGGGTCAACTCGGTGGCCGCGATCGACGGCGCGCCGATGGGTTTCGGGGGATCGGATGTGTTGTATGCCATCAAGGGGCGGCAGACGTTTGCGCCGGGCGTGGCCAATATGCCGGGCGCGGACATCCATGGCGTGACTCCGGGCCTGTTCTCCACGCTACAGATTCCGCTGCTGCGCGGGCGGGGGCTTACCGCGCAAGATACGTTGAGCGCGCCGATGGTTCTGCTGGTCAATCGGGAGCTGGCGCGTCAGGTCTTCCCTGGACAGGAGGCGCTCGGGCAGCAGATTATGTGCGGTTACGACGAACATATGTCGTGGTGGACGATCGTCGGCGTGGTCGGCGACATACGAAGCGATTCTCCGGGAGCTGCTTCCTCGCCGACGATGTATGTGCCCCTGGCGCAGCATCCGGGTCGCGCGAACGATGTACAGATTGTCGTTCGCACCGCGATGGAGCCTCGATTGATGCTGGATACGCTGCGCTACCGGTTGCGGCGGGCGCATCCGGAGGTGGCGGTGAAGGCGACCACGATGCGGGAGAGCATCGGCGAGACGCAGCGGGCAGAGCGGTTTCGCGGTGTGCTCTTCGGCAGCTTCGCGGGGGTGAGTATTCTGCTGGCGGCGGTGGGGATGTATGGGGTGACGGCGTACTCGGTGGCGCAGCGGCGGTTTGAGTTCGGGCTGCGGCTGGCGCTGGGGGCGGGGCGGATGCAGCTGCTGGGGATGGTGCTGCGGAAGTCGCTGCTGTATGCCGGGCTGGGGATTGCGATCGGCGCCGGGCTGTCGGTTTCCCTGACGCGGGTTTTGGGGAGCGTGCTGGGCAAGCTGCCGCCGTTCGATGCGCCGGCTTATGCCTTGGCGTCGATTGCTGTTCTTGCGATTGCGCTGCTGGCTACGTTGGGGCCTGCGCAGGTTGCTTCCGATGTTGAACCGAATGCCGTGCTTCGCGGCGAGTAGAGAGAGGTGGCGTGATGCAGAATATGCTTCAGAACGTGATGCACGATCTTCGGTATGCGGTGCGGCAGCTTTGGCGGTCGCCGGGGTTCACGCTGACGGCGGTGTTGACGCTGGCACTGGGCATTGGCGCGACGACGGCGATTTTTACGCTGGTGTACCAGGTGATGCTGCGGTCGATTCCGGTCGAGCATCCGGAGCAGCTGTATAAGGTGGGCAAACGAAACAACTGCTGCGTGATGGGTGGCGGTCAGGATGACTGGAGCTTATTCTCCTATGACTTTTACCAGTATGTACACGACCACACCGCCGACACCGAAGGCATGGCTGCCGTCCAGGCAGGATCGACCACGATGAGCGCGCGGCGGGCTGGTAGCGCGAGTCCCGCTCAGCCGCTGCAGGTCCGTTATGTCTCCGGTAATTATTTTTCCCTGCTGGGAGTGCATTCCTATGCGGGACGCCTGCTGACGCCTGAAGACGATCGAGCAGGTGCCGCTCCGGCGGCCGTCGTGAGCTACGCGTTATGGCAGGCGAAGTTCGGCGGCGATCCGGGACTGGTCGGCAGCACGGTCATTCTTACCGGACACCCGGTTACGGTCGCGGGCATCACGGCGACGAACTTCCTGGGCGAACGCAACGAGGCGGATGCTCCCGGCTTCTGGTTGCCGCTCGCTCAGGAGATTGTCCTGGAGCCGGAGCGCAAGCTCACCACGTTTCCGCAGAGCCACTGGCTCGATGTGCTTGTGCGTATTGAGGATCGGCATCGAGTTCCTAAAGTGCAGTTAGTTTTACAAGCCGAAGTGAGGCAATGGATCAAGGCCCATCAAGCGGGCTTTCCGGGTGCCGGTATCACGGACAAGCAGATCGGTGAACAGACGACGGAATTGGCTTCAGCCAGCGGCGGGATCAATCGACTGCGCGATCAATACGAACGAAGCCTTACGCTGCTGCTTCTGGTTGCAGGCTTCGTTCTGCTGATCGCATGCGCCAATCTGGCTAATCTGATGCTCGTGCGCGGTATGGCACGTCAACAGCAGCTCGCGGTTCGCAGTGCGTTAGGAGCGCCGCGATCCCGGCTGATCCGCCAGATGTTGATGGAAGCAATCGTGCTGGCGCTGCTTGGCGGAGCGGCGGCTATCGGGGTTGCCTACGTCGGCACACATGCCATCCTGGCCCTTGCGCTTAAAGGAGCGGAAAGCAGTCCGCTCAGCGCATCGCCATCGTTGCCCGTGCTCGGGTTTGCGCTTGCTGTATCGCTGGTCACCGGGATCTTGTTCGGAACCGCCCCCGCATGGATTGCCTCGCGCATCCACCCCGTGGAGGCGCTGCGAGGAGCAAATCGCAGTATCGGCGATCAGAGCACCTTTTCACAGAAACTGCTTGTTATCTTGCAGGCGGCGCTTTCGCTTGCGGTGCTCAGTACGGCCGGGCTGCTGATTACGAGTCTTCGTCAACTCGAACATCAGGATTTTTTCTTTCAGCCAGAAGGGCGCCTGCTGGTCTTCACCAATCTCGGCCTTACGGGGTACACCTCTGCTCAGCTGAGCGGCGTCTATCGACAGTTCGACGATGCCTTATCGCGTCTTCCCGGCGTTATCGACTATTCCTACGCAACCTACGGACCTATGGCGGACAACAACTGGGGGACCGATGTTTTCTTTTCCGGTCGCACGACGGCGCGCGAGGACGAAGGGGCTAATTACAGCTCGGTAAGCCCGGGTTATTTTGAGTCACTGGGCACACACGTGCTGCTTGGCCGCGCCATCGATACGCACGACACCGCGACCAGCGTGCATGTCGCGGTCGTCAACAAGGCGTTTGCCGATAAATATCTAAAGGGCAAAGCGCCCCTTGGTGAACACTTTGGACCGGACCCTCGATATGCCAGTGAATTCGAAATTGTCGGGGTGGTCGAAAACACGAAATATCGAGACGCGTCCGAGGCGGTAGAGCCCATGTTCTTTACGCCCATTACCCAGACAACGGCGTATACCGATTCAAGGGACATCGTCAACGAAGAAGGCAAGCACTTCGCCACGAATCTAGTGATCCACTATCGTGGGGCACAAGCCAACATGGCGGGCAAGATACGCCAAGTGTTTAAGGCAATCAATCCCGACATACCGGTGCTGCGCATCGTGTCCTACAACGATCAGCTTGCCGATCAATTTACCCAAGAAGACCTCGTTGTCCGGCTGACGACGCTGTTCGGCGTGCTGGCGCTGGTGCTGGCGGCGCTTGGACTGTACGGGGTGACGGCTTACAACGTGCAGCGGCGGACGGGCGAGATCGGCATCCGGATGGCGCTGGGCGCGAGCCGCGGCAGCGTGCTGGGCATGATCGTGCGGGGCGCGCTGGGGCAGGCGGCGATCGGGCTGGCGCTCGGGGTGCCGTTGAGTCTGGCGGCCGGGCGGATGCTGCGGAGCACGCTTTATAACACCCCGCCATTCCAACCGGTTGTACTTGGGACGGTGATCGGGCTGCTCGCCATTGCCACCTTGATCGCCGCCGCGTTGCCGGCGCGGCGCGCGTCTTCCATCGACCCCATGCAGGCTCTGCGCGCCGAATAGACGCGAGAAGGAAGATCATGATTGCACTTCGTAATATGGAACGCGGTTACAAGGCGGGGCATAGCGAGACGTTTGTGCTGCGGCGGATTCATCTGGATATACAGCCTGGGGAGTTCCTTACGGTGATGGGGCCTTCGGGAGCGGGGAAGTCTTCCCTGCTGAACGTGCTGGCGATGCTGGACGACCAGTGGCGGGGCGAGTTCCTGTTCGAGGGCGTGGCCGTGCAGACGCTGAGCCGCAAACAGCGGGGCGATCTGGCGCGGCGGCGGATTGGGATGGTGTTTCAGTCGTACCATCTGCTGGACGATCTAACGGTGGCGGAGAATATCGACTTGCCGTTGAGCTATAAGGACATTCCCCGCGCCGAGCGGCAGGCGATGGTGGCCGACACGCTCGACCGTTTCCAGATGGTGGGTAAGAAGGACTTGTTTCCATCGCAGCTTTCCGGCGGACAGCAGCAGCTGGTGGGGATCGCGCGGGCGGTGATCCATGCGCCCGCGCTGCTGCTGGCGGATGAGCCGACGGGCAATCTTCACTCGGCGCAGGCGGCGGAGATTATGCAGCTCTTTCGTAAGCTGCACGAGCAGGGTACGACGATCGTCCAGGTGACGCATTCGGAGGCGAACGCGGCGTTCGGCACGCGGACGCTGGAGTTGCGCGACGGCTGGTTGACGAAGGATACCGCCCACCCCAACCTGAATGCCGCCGCGGGAGTGTTCGCCTAGATGAGAGCTCTATTCCTGTTTGCCTTGTATGCCGCTCTTCCGCCCGTCGTCGTGCCGCAGACGGGGACGGCGGGTCAGGCGCTTGCCACTCCACCTGCTCCCCGGCCGGTGTTGCGGCTGGATATTCCGCACTCGTGGAATCCTTTCCACGCGTACCGCCCGGATACGGTGCCGCAGCCTAACCTGGCGAATTCGCCGCGTATCGATTCGCTGGTGCGAGATGGGGTGCTGGTGCTCTCGTTGAAGGACGCGATCGCGCTGGCGCTTGAGAACAATCTCGACCTGGCGATCGCACGGTACAACATCCCGATTGCCGCGGCGGACGTGCTGCGGACGAAGGCTGGGGGAGTTTTTCGCGGGGTCAACACAGGCG
>CAXTRY010000003.1:0-78833 GCA_964246805.1 uncultured Acidobacteriaceae bacterium | reverse complement strand
CCTCCCCCGCCGCCACCGCCGCCGCCGCAATCAGGGCATTGCACGTCTGGGTTTGTGTGGCTGGGAACAGCTTGCGCCACGGCGTGGATAGTGAATGAGATTAAGAAGAGCAGGAGGAAGAGGGCCGTGGTTGTACGTGCGCGTTTATCGTTCTGCATTGCGGAGGTGCTTGATTGCTCGACTAGCATGTGACCCTCATTTTACCAACGGGTTGGATCAAAGAGGACTTCTTGCCGGGAGAGGCCGGCGTCGATTAGACGTCCTCGTGATGGATATGTTTTTTGAGCGCCTGTCCGCACGTCCTGATTACTTGCGAAACAGAATGCGCGTTACCATTGCGTGCTATCAACGAGACTTAAGTTAATATTTTGTTGCAGGCGGGGGCAGTGCCGCACTCTTGTAGCGGTAGGTTAAATAGAAGATGGCGAGGGCGAACGCAGGTTCCCTACGGGAATGACAAAAAGGCAAGAGCCTAAGCCAAGCAAGGCAGAAGCGGCTTCCTTCGTTTCGCCGTGGAAGGACAGATAAGAGGTCGGAAGCGAGGGAGTGCTAGTCGCGGAGGCCGCGTTTGCGGATTTCGACGTTGAGCCGTTTGATCTTCTGGTTGAGGGTGCTGAGGGGGATTTTGAAGTATTCGGCGGCTTCGGTCTGGTTCCAGTGGCAGCGTTCGAGGCGGTCGGCGATGATGCGGCGCTCGATCTCTTCCATCAGGTCGAAGAGGCTGGCGTCGGGGCGGTGGTCGAGGATGGAGGCGGTGTAGGTGCCGCCGGTGAGCTGGGCGGGGAGCAGGTCGGCGGGGATGGTGCGGGCGGTGGAGAGGACGACGCCGCGCTCCATGGCGTTTTCAAGCTCGCGGACGTTGCCGGGCCATTCGTAGTCCATCAGGACGCGGAGGGCGTCGGGGGCGAGCGAGCGGGGCTCCATGCCGTTCTCTTCGGAGTAGACCTTGAGGAAGTGGGCGGCGAGCAGCGGGATGTCTTCGCGGCGGGAGCGGAGCGGGGTCATTTCGAGCGAGATGACGTTGAGGCGGTAGAAGAGGTCTTCGCGGAAGCGGCCGTCGCGCACGGCCTGCTGGAGGTTGACGTTGGTGGCGGCGACGATGCGGACGTCGACCTGGATCTCGGTCGTGCCGCCGAGGTGCATGAAGCGGCGGTCTTGCAGCACGCGGAGGATCTTGGCCTGCATGTCCATGCCCATGGTGCCGATCTCGTCCAAGAAGAGGGTGCCGCCGTTGGCTACTTCGAAGAGGCCTTTTTTTGACGAGATGGCGGAGGTGAACGCGCCTTTGACGTGGCCGAAGAGGGTGGATTCGAGGAGCTCGGAGGGGACGGCGCCGGTGTTGACGGGAACGAAGGGCTTGTCGCGGCGGGGGGAGTTGGCGTGGATGGCCTTGGCAATGAGCTCTTTGCCCGTGCCGGATTCGCCCTGAATGAGGACGGTCGAGCGGGAGGGCGCGACCTGGGCGACCATGTCGAAGAGGCGGAGCATGGGTTCGGATTTGCCGACGATGTGCTCGAAGTTATAGCGCTGTTTGAGGGTGCGCTTGAGTTGGACGACCTCTTCTTCGGCCTTGTTGCGCGCGATGGCGGCGCGAATGTCGGCCAGCAGCTTCTCGTTGTCCCACGGCTTTTGGGTGAAGTTGGTGGCCCCGGCGCGGATGGCGTCGACCACGTTGCCCACGGTTCCGTAGGCGGTGATCATGATGACGGGCAGCTCGGGTTGCGTGTCGAGGATGCGCGGGAGGAGATCGATGCCGGAGGAGCCGGGGAGGGCGAGATCGAGCAGGAGGAGATCGTATTGGTTGCGGGCGAGGAGGTCGAGGCCGGAGGAGCCGTCGAAGGCGAGGGTGACGGCGAAGCCTTCGAGGGTGAGGAGGGTTTCGAGCGACTCGCGAATGGCGGATTCGTCGTCGATGATGAGGATGCGGGAGCCGGTGAAGTCGCGGGCGGGGCGGACGGCGGCGGTTTCCGCGGGTTCACGTACAAGAACTTCAGGCATGGATGGCGGACCTCTGGGCTTCTTCTTCGGGGATGAACGGGGCGGGCGAGGAAAAGAGTGTGGCGCGGGGGAACTCGAGCCGGAAGGTCGTGCCTACGCCGACCTCGCTCTCTACGTGGATCTTGCCGGCGTGCTCCTGGATGATGCCGTAGGTGACGGCGAGGCCGAGTCCGGTGCCCTTGCGCTGGCCCTCGGCGGGCGTGGATTTGGTGGTGAAGAAGGGGTCGTAGATGCGGTGGAGATGACCCTGTTCGATGCCGGAGCCGGAGTCGGCGAGGGTGACGAGGACGGAGGTAGGAGTGTCTTGGCCGCTATTTTCGGTCTGGACGCGGAGGGTTGCGCCGGGGCGGCCGTGCATGGCGTCCTTGGCGTTGAGCATCAGGTTAAGGACGACCTGCTGGAGCTTGCCCTGATTGCCCTTGATGCGGGCGAGGGTGGGGTCGAAGTGGATGTCTACGCGGATCTGGGCGGTTTTGAACTGATGTTCGAGCAGGGTAAGGGTGTCGCGGAGAAGCTGGTTGAGGTCGATGGAAGTGAACTCCGAGCCGGAGGTGCGGGAGAAGTTGAGCAGGCCATTGACGATCTCGGACGCGCGGAAGGTCTGCTGGGTGATCTTTTCGAGTACGGGGGCGAGGCGGGTGTCGTCCCGTAACTGTTTTGAGAGCATCTGGGTGTAGGAGGAGATGACGGCGAGCGGCGTGTTGACCTCGTGCGCCACTCCGGCGGCGAGGAGGCCGATGGAGGAGAGTTTTTCGGCCTGGGTGAGCTGAACTTCAAGCTGAATGCGGTCGGTGATGTCGTCGACGAGGATGATGCGGCCGACGGCGATCAGGTCGCGGGTGACGAGCGGCGCGATGGCGATGTTGGCAATGCGGGCGTCGCCATTGGGCAACGCGAGCGGGAACTTGTAGAGGGTGTGGGTGCCGTACTCGTGACGCACCTCGTCGAAGCGGGTGATGAAGTCGGGCGGAAAGATGGCGGAGAGCGGCTGATGGAGCGCGTCGCGGCGGCCCTTGGAGTACATCTCCTCCATGGGCGCGTTCCAGCTCTCGATGCGGCCTTCGAGGTCGACGGCGACGACGCCGATGTTGATGGACTCGACGATGTTCTCGTGGAACTCCTTGAGGCGCTCGAACTCGGAGATTTTGGCTTCCAGGCGGCGGTAGAGCTGGGCGTTCTGGATGGCTATGCCGATGTAGCCGGCGAGGGATTCGAGCAGCTCCATGTCTTCGGACGAGAGAAAGTCGCCATCGCTGGTGCGACCCAGGCCAAGCACGGCGGCGGTGCGGGTGCCGCCGCCTTCGCGGTTGGCCACGCGGCAGGGGAGATAATAGTTGAGGTCGAGACGGGCGGCGGTCTGGCGCTGGGAGTCGGGAAGGCGGAGAACCTGTTGCGGGTTTTCGAGGAAGATGTGGGTGTTCGCGCCGGGTTCGTCGAAGTCGAGAAAACGGATGTCGAGGGCTTGCATCTCGGCGGCGGGAAGGTTGGTGAGCCCGTGGGAGGCGGCCAGGTGGAAGGTGCGTGGGGCAGCTTGCAGCTCGTTTGGTTCGCTGCCTAGAAAGACAGCGGTTCGGGTGACGAGGAGGGTCTGAGGGAGGCGGTCGACGATGGAAGCGAGCAACGTGCCAAGGTCCGTCTGGGAGTTGAGGCTGCGGCCGAAGTCGACGAGGGTCTCGCGGTAGTCGAAACGCTTCTGGTCGAAGACACGGTCGACGCGCGACTGAATGAGGCGTTTGAGGGGATCGAAGACCAGGCCGGTAACAATGATGGCGGCGAGCAGACCGTAGACGCCGAGATTGGGCAGGCGGGTATGGACGCGTTCGGCGGTAAGGGCGACCGCTCCGAAATAGAGGCCAACTAGCGCGGCGGTGGCGAGGGTGTAGGTGACGCCGCGCTTGAAGATGAGATCGACATCCATCAGGCGGAAGCGAATAATGGCCCAGCTGAAGGTGAGGGGCAACAGAACCAGCGAGAGTCCGGCGAGACGGGTGAGCAGCGTCGGCACGGCGAGGTCGAAGACGTAGGGAAGGACGTAGAAGACGGTGAAGGGAACGACGGCGAGCAGTGTGCCGCGGGTTAACCATTTAAGCTGCTGCCGTTCGAGCGGAGACTCAACCGTGCGTGTGCGGACGAGGAAGACAACGGCAGCCAGAACGTAGTAGAGAGCGAGATAGGCGTAGGCGCTCTGGTCGAGGCGGTGCTTGAGCAATTCGGTGGCGGCGGAATACCGGATCGCGCCAATCTGAACGGCTATCAGCAGCAGACCTGGAATGTAGAGAAAGGGAATCAGGAGGCGACGGCGGACACGGTTGCGAAGGTTGCCGGAGAAACTGACGGCGAAGTGGAGAAAGAGCGCCGGTTGCATCGCGGTGGCGACGATGTTCGTCCAGTAAACGATCCAGTCCAGAGTGTCGAGGCGCGTGGTGTATTTGAAGGCATAGAGGACGAAGGAGACCAGACAGAAGATAAAGAAGTGCGTCGATTTTGGAGCGGTCCAGCGGCGAAAAAGAACGTATAGGCCGATCAGGAGATAGACAAGGGCAATGACGCGGGTGATTTGGAAGCTGGATTTGTCGACCGGTTCGAGGATGACGCCGACGTAGAAGGGCTGAGCGGTGGCGAGTCCGGTGAGGATGTCGGGGCGGCGAATGGAGTAGCTGGCGCGTGCCCATATGCCGGTACGAGCGATGGCTCTCTGAAAGGAAGCCAGCCGAGGGGTGGGGCGATCGTTGACGGACTGGAGGATATCGCCGGTATGTATCCCGGCCCGGAGCGCCGGCGAATCTGCTGGAACGCGCTCCGCGCGGAGACCGCCTTGCGCCTCAACCCACCAGACACCGTCCGTGGGGGAGTCAAAGCTGATTTCCTGCATCAGGTTCAGGGCCGCGACGATGCAAGCTCCCAACGTCGCAAGCGCGAGCACGATGGCCAGAATACGGGTTTGGAATGCGGCTTTCATCCGAGAACAAGCTTTGCGAGACGCTACTGCACGTGCAAGTATGCACATTGTGTGCCAAACGAAGATGAGGATGGAACTGGCTCGTTCTCCTTTGAGTTACATGGCGTTGCCGGCGGTATCTACGGATTATCATAGATGATCCAGACCGAAGTTTGACTGCGTGGAAGATGGTACGTGTATGTCCTACGAATGTTCCTTTCGCGGGGCATACCTTGGCGTTTTGCGGTGGGTGCGATTCATCGTGCTGTAACATTGTGAATGCGCGGAGGAAGCAGCAAACGAATGAGCAGGGTAGTTACGGATATATTTGTCCAGGTACAAGGGATGCGTGTGCATCTCCAGCGGTCGGGTGACGGACCGGCACTTCTGCTGCTGCATGGCCTGGTGGGCTCGGCGCGTAACTGGCGGCAGAATGTCGATTTTCTTTCCAGGTATTCAACCGTGTATGCGGTGGACCTGTTCAACATGGGGGAATCGGAGCGCGTTCCGGGACTCGATGCGGGCCTGGAGGCAACGGCGGACGGGTTGGCGGCACTGCTCGACGCGCTCGGACTGGACCAGGTGGATATAGCGGGTCACTCCCATGGCGGAGCGATCGCCATGATGCTCGCCGCGCGGCATCCGGAGCGTGTGCGAAAGTTGATCTTGTTTGCGCCCGCCAATCCTTTCTGCAACTTCGGCCATCCGTTGATCCGGTTTTATCGGACGCGGCCCGGCATGTTGCTGGCGCGGTGCGTTCCGGCATTGCCGCGGCGGCTGAAGGCGGCAGCGCTTGGCAGGATGTACGGCGATCCGGCCAAAGTTGTTGAAGGAACACTGGAAGGGTACATCGCCGGCTTGCAGATTCCGGGGACCATCGACCATATCCTGAGCATTCTGGGAAGTTGGTTCGACGATATGTCGCGACTGCGTTCGGCGTTGCTCGATCTGGCGGAAAAGCCGACGTTGCTGATCTGGGGCGATCGCGACCGGACGGTGGGGCTCTCTTCGGCTTACCGGCTGATGCAGACGCTGCTCCACGCGGAGTTGCTGGTGATGCCCGGCGTGGGCCACATCCCGTTCGCGGAGATGCCGGATGAATGTAACCGCGCAATGGTGGCCTGGCTCGCCGATCCGGCGCGGGCGGTACACCGGGCGGCTTAGAGCCGGCTAAGCGCGGGCAAGGCAAAGGTTTGTTCGAGCCATAGCTGTATCTCCCGGCGCATGGGTTCCAGTTTCGACGCGGGAGATGACGGAACCCCTTGGAAGAAGTGGTCCGCGCCTTCTATCCATACGATCTTTTTCGGTTCGGGCGCGCGGGTCAGGACTGTTTCCATAATGTCCGGGGGAGCGAACTCGTCGTGATCGCCTGAGAGGAACAGCGTGGGCTGCATGAGGCGCGGCATAAAGTCATAGGTGTACTTGCGGTGGGCTGCTTGAACGGGCAGGCCCAGGCCGATCAAGCCTTTGACGCGAACGTCCCCGCAGCAGGCGCGCAGACCGACGTGGGAGCCGAACGAGAAACCGGCGAAGAGGATAGGGAGCTTGAAGTTGTGCTCCAGCCAGCCGAGAGCGGCGCGCACATCATTCTGCTCGCCATGGCCGTTGTCGAAGGTGCCTTCGCTGAGACCGACCCCGCGGAAATTGAAACGCAGCACTGGAAAGCCCAGGCTCGAGAAAACCTTCATGACGTTGTACACGACCTTGTTGTGCATGGTGCCGCCCGCGGGTGGGTAAGGATGGCAGACGAGCGCCGTATAGGGTGCCTCCGGGCTGCTCATAGTCGGGCTGCCCAAATTGAGGAGGGCTTCGAGTCTGCCGCTGGGACCGTAGAGGTTGTCGACCGTGACGATCTGGGATGGCAAGCTCACTCAGTTGAGTGTAACGGAGCCGGATGGCTACTCTATCGCCTCAAAAATGTGAGGCCAAAAAGGGTCCAGGCGCGCGTCCTTCTCTACACGCGCCCCTGTACACGCTCATGGAATGCAGAGGGTAGCCGATGAGCTTTCCACAGGAACGCGTTCCGACGCTCGCGGAGCAGTGTCCGCGCGGATCGTGCCGATACCGAGAGGAGAAGATGGGATGAACGATTCTTATAACTGTTATCTTGTCTCGCTATCTTTTGGGCTGGCCGTTGTCGCCTCTTACACCATGCTGAACGTGGCCGCGCGGGTGCGCACGATTGCGGTAAAGGGTAAACAGCGGCACTGCTGGTTGCTGGGCGGCGCATTGGCTACGGGTGGAGGCATTTGGTCGATGCACTTCATGGGCATGCTGGCTTGCCGCATGACTATAAGGATGAATTACGATCCGCTGCGCACGGGCTTGTCGTTCGTGCTTGCCGTTGGGGTCGCGTATGTCGCGCTTCGGCTGACCACGAGCGGTGAACTGGATCACCGGCGGATGTCGCTGGGCGCATCGGTAATGGCCGCCGGCATCGCCGGGATGCACTATCTCGGCATGGCGGCGATGCTTGTGGAACCTCGTCCTACCTATCGTCTCGGCTTCATCCTGCTTTCCATATTGATTGCATTTGGAACTTCATGGACGGCGCTACGGCTGGCGTTTACTTTGCGAGACGGCACCCGGCGGGAGATGTACAGGCAACGAATTGGAGCTTCGCTGCTGATGGGCTTCGCCATCGCCGCCATTCATTACACGGGGATGTACGCGGCGGTATTCGGACCCGGCACACGGCCTCTGGGAACAGGCGGCATCAGCGTAGTCGTCCTGGTGGTGCTGATGTCCCTTTTCTCGCTGGGTGGGTTGGCGATCTCGCTGGTGTTCGCCGTGCTTGACGGAAGAATAGATCGTCTTTTGCTGCCTGTCTTGTTACCTATCGTCGAACCTACGGAAGAGACGGTACAGCGGCTGAACGCGCTGCACGGCCTCGATCCGGTGACCGGCATTGGAAGCCGTGCAACCTTCCTCCTGGCGTTGGAGCAGAAGATGAGCGAGGCAAAGGCTGCCGGTCAACTGCTCGGTTTGGTTTTTCTGGATATGGACGGGTTTAAATCGATCAACGACTCCCATGGCTACTCCGGCGGGGATGCGTTGTTGAGAGCGTTTTCGGACGATTTGCGCCGCCGGGTACGTGTGGAGACGACGCTTGGAAGGTTAGGGGGCGACGAATTTGCGCTGGTGCTTGAAGGTTTCGAGGAGCCGGACAAGGTAGAGCCGATGGCGCGATCGATTCTCGAGCGGATACGGACGGAGTTCGAGGTGGAAGGCACCACAATCAAGATTACAGCTTCGGCGGGTATCGCCATCTATCCACGGGATGGATCGAGCGTCGATACGCTGCTGAAGAGCGCGAACGTGGCCATGCACGCGGCAAAGGAGTTAGGTAAGAACTCCTTTTGCGTCTTCGACCCCTCCATGAGCAAGGCGATGCGGCGAAAGCTGAAGATCACGCAAGGTCTGGCGGAAGCGTTGGCGAAGAACCAGTTCTCCCTGGTGTTTCAACCGAAGTTCGATGGGGGCGGGAGCCGCATGACGGGCGCCGAGGCGCTGATTCGGTGGATACACCCCGAGATGGGTAATATCCCGCCGATGGACTTTATCCCCTTGGCCGAGGAGACGGGGCAGATCGTGGCGATCTCGGAGTGGGTCATTCGCGAAGTCTGCTGGCAGATCATCTCCTGGCGGAACATGGGGCTTGCTCCGGTACGAGTAGCGATCAATCTCTCCCCGGAGCAGTTGCGGATCGCGGGGTATGCGGAACGGATCTACTCCATGGTGCGAGCGGCGACGGTTAGTCCCGATCTGATTATGTTTGAAATTACAGAGACGGCGGCCATGCGCGAGCCGAAGCTGGCGAGTGAAGCTATCCGGGAGTTTCAGAAGGCCGGTTTCGACTTTGCGATCGACGATTTCGGGACGGGATATTCAAGCATGGCCTACTTGCAACAGTTCCGGGTCAAGGAGTTGAAGATCGACCGGTTCTTCGTCAACTCCATGGAGGATGGCGGCGGGGAGGGGCAGACGATCGTTTCCGCGATTATCGCGCTCGCCCATGCGCTGCACATGACGGTCGTGGCCGAGGGCGTGGAGACGAACTCCCAGTTGACGAAGTTGAGAGGAATGGATTGCGACGAGGTACAAGGGTATTTGCTTGGACGGCCCCTCGTGCCCGGAGACTTTGAGAAACTTCTACGCGCGAACACCGGAGATCAGAAGCTTGCTGAAGTATCGTCCGCGCAATCCGAGCTGTCACGGACCGAAGGACAGAACAGTAAACAGCGCGTGGCGTCCGACTGGCCCGAGCCACTCTACTCGTGTTGAGCCGTTCCTATTCGCGAAGCCATGTACGAAGAACGGAGTAGTGGCGAGGCGAGGGAAGGCTATCGATGTTTGCCTTGTTGACCCTGCGTTTGGGTGAGCGTATGTTGTGAACGTGATCGGACGAGTGCCACGCACTGCGTGTTTTCTGTTTGCAATCCATCTATCCGCAATGACGTGGCCGCAGATTTCCAGCGTGACTTCGACGTCGATGCCTCTGCAAGCGGAGTTGCTGGTGCCGCTCGACGTGACTCATCTTCATGTTGGTTCCCCGGTGCCCGCCAGGGTAGAAGCGGCGTGGAAGGGAACCGAATGCAGCCTGGCTCCGGGTCAGATTGTCGCCGGCACGGTCATGTCCCTGGCACGACGCGGCAAGGGAATGAGGGATTCAAACGTCGTGTTGAGCTTTCATCTCTCCTCGTGCACGGGTAAAGCGGACGCCTTCGTGTCCCTGACGCTCTTTGCCTTAATCGCGCAACCAGGTCTATCTCCCGGCGCAACGCCATCCGGCCTTGTCGAAGCGCAACCGCTGGCGGATGCGTTGGGTAACGCCATTGGAGGCGGTGTTGGCGGAGGGCACGGCGGCGGTCTTCGCAGCGCCTCCGGGGCGGCGGCCATCAACTCGTCGTTCAGCCTGCCCGTGCATACCTTTCCCGCGCACGTCAAACCCGGAGAAGTGCTTGGGTTGCACAAAGTCGTACTGGGCATGGGTGAAGGCAACGACAAAACAACTCGAGTGACAGGGTTGGGCAACGATTTGCGCCTGGAAGCCGGTACGAGTCTGGTCTTGATCGAGACCCCTGTCGGCATGGGTACGGAACTGGCAAAAGCGAACTCAAATCCCGGGAGTTCGGGCTCCAGCCGCGGTTTCCACATGACAGGGACAGGCGGCGGCGGCTCGGAACTGGTACCCTCCGGGGCTTCGGTTGTCACGCGATCCGCAAGTTCCGCGCCCGTGGCGGCCTCGCCGCCGTTACAGCCGGCCGATACGACGGAGGTCTGCTCCGCCGATTGCACGGCCGTAGGCGCGGGAGCAGCGGAAGCCGTGATGCCGCGCGTCGATGCCGTAGCGCGATTGAGGCTTACCGCGCTGGGCTATTCGCCGCGCGAACGGAAGGAGATGAGTACCTTCGGCGACGAGACCACCCTGATGTATCTCGATGCTGAAAACCTGCTTGTCACCTTCGATCCCCATCATCTGCGCGAAAGGAGCGCGGGTGCGCGGGAGGTATGGCGTACTGTCCGCGTGGCGCTGATCGACCCGCGCAGCCACTCCGTCAAGCGGGCGGTGGATTGGCGCGTTCAAGGAGAAGATCCTTATGTGTGGGCCATGCCCGGCGGACGCGTGCTCGTCCATCTTGGCGGACAACTCAAGCTGCTTGACGCGCAGCTGCATGAGATGCGGTCAACTTCCGTCGAGGGGAGGGTGGCGTGGATCGCGGTCTCTCCTTCGGGGGATCGTCTGGCAATCGGTACCGTGCGGGAGCGGCATACTGAAGCGGTACACCGAGACCTCGAGTCCGCTCTGTCCCAAGAGCCGGAGGAGGATGTTCTGGTGCACGTGCTGGGGGCAGGCTTCAACGAGGTGGGAACAGCGGAGCAGTCGTCGAAGGCGTCGCCGCCGGTGCTGTCCGACGAGGGCGAACTCAGGCTGAACGGAGATGGACATACCCACTGGCGGTTGACGGAGCTGCAATGGGACCACACCGAGCGCGGCATCGGCCTGCTGCGGTCCGCATGCAGACCGTCGCTCTCCATGTCCGGCTCGTCGATGGTCTTCGCGGTTGGCTGTAGAACGAATGGCGGTCGCTGGTACCGGATGTTGCGAATGGATGGTCACTCCTTGCTTAAGGCTGAATCGCTGCCGGACGAGATCGAGCAAGCGGCGACGGGCGTGTGCGGGGGCGTCTTCGCCGTGCGATCCGTAAAGACTACAAAAACTCAGAGCTATGGACAGCCGTTTTTACGCAAGGATCTACTTGAAGAGGAGTTCGGCATCTATCGGGTCCAAGATGGAAAGCCATTGTCAACCGTCCACAACACAGACCTCGGGTTTGCCGAGAAGGCTTTCGCACTCTCGCCTTCCGGCGATCAGTTGGCGGTGGCGGGCAGGCAGGCCATCCTTTTCTTCACAATCGACGCTCCCCATCCATAACGCCGATCACCTTCTGAATCGGATGCGGTCCAGGCGACCCGCGAGTCTAACCCGTAGTTGCGTCTCGCAGCGAGTTGAGAGCAAGATGATGCCTATGTCATTGAGATTGCTTCACGGGCGTGTTCAGGTAGGCTTGATTGCCGCTGCCTGCATGACCGTTCTTTCGGGTAACGCTCGCACCCAGAACCTTCCCGGCACCTCCGCGGAGACGCCGGTCATTCGCGCCACCTCACGGCTGGTGTATGTCGATGTCACGGTACGTGATGGCAGCGGTCGGATCGTACAGGAATTGAGCGAGAGCGACTTCCGCGTGCTGGAAGACAAGCAGCCGCAGACGATCCGCCTTTTTGAGGCTCACAGCGCACCGGTAGCGACGGATTCGGCGGGGTCCAAGCCGGCGAGCGGCCCCGTGGAGATTTCGAATGTGCCGCGCGGCTCACGGGACACGTCCTTGAACATGATTCTGCTGGATCTATTGAACACGTCTCCGCAGGACCAGGCATATGCGCGGAAGCGGATGATCGACTTTCTGCGCGCCGTGCCGCCGGGGAGGCAGGTGGCGCTGTTCACGTTGACCAACGGTTTGCACATGATTCAGAACTTTACGATTGACTCGGCGGTGCTGGCGAAGGCAGCGGCGGCGATCGAGCCGAGTCCACTCAATCGCCTGCGAACGCCGAATCAGGCCGTCGCGGACCGGGATTTGAGCGCTTACATCGATTTCGCGGCCTCCGGCGGCACGTGGGGTCAACAGAATAGTTCGGCGATCAGCCTTGGAACGAAGATTCAGGAGGAGTTGAATCGTGAAGACATTCAGAACATGAAGACTCGGATCGACGCGACCAATCTTGCCTTCACGGAGTTGGCGCGGGCGGTGAACGGGTATGCCGGGCGAAAGAACCTCTTCTGGCTGGCCGGGCAGTTTCCGTCCAACAGCTATTACACCTTGGAATCGCTTTCGGACCGGTCGGTGACGGCTGCGACCAACTCGCGCAATCCGGGAGGGGAGCTGCGTTCCGCCAATCGCCTCGCTTCGAGTAGCGGTCTGGCGCTCGGCGCGCTGAGTGCGCAGGCGGACCGGGCGATCGTGGACTCGCAGATCGCCGTTTACCCGATCAGCGTCGTGGGGGTGCAGGATGACTTTGTGGGAGCGGAGTACAACGGGATTGGGTCCGCCTCGACCAACACCGGAGATACGGCGGCGGCATTCTTCAACGAACGGCAAAACGGCCGCGAAGTAATGAACCACATCGCCGACGAGACTGGAGGCGAAGCGTTCTACGGGAACAACGATCCGGCGGCCTTATTAAGAAAAGGTTTCGACGACGGAGAGAACTTTTACACGCTGGCATATCAGCCGACGAACCACAACTGGAACGGGCAGCTTCGCCGCATCCATGTGGCGCTGGCGGGTCATGGTTATTCCTTGAGCTACCGGCGGAGCTATGTTGCGCTACCGGAGCGAGCCACGTCGAACGCCACGGCACAATTTGCTACCGCGATGCGATTGGAGGCGCCCCCGGCGAGTGCGTTAGTGCTGCGAGTCGTTCCGCCTTCGGCACAAAAAGGATTGCTGCAGATGGACGCGACGATCAATCTGCAAGGCGTCGGACTGACGGTCGATCCTTCGGGCGAGCGTCGCGGACGTCTACAGGTGCGGACGGTTGCCTATCCGGTGGACAGGCCCGCCGTCGCGGCGGAGCTGAACTCCGTGATGAATGTCGGTCTGACACCGGAGGACTACACAGCGGTCCTGGGCTCGGGCATCAAGGTGCGGCAGACGCTGCATCTGCCGGGTGGCAAGTTTTTGGTGCGACTGGGGGTGCTGGACCTGACGACCGGCCGGGTGGGCACGTTGACGGTGCCGGTGACCGTTGATGCTTTGGCAGCCGCTACGGCAACGCCCTAGTCTGGAATCTTAGAATTAATGGATGGTCCAGTCGAGAATGACTTTGCCGGAGTGGCCGGAGCGCATGGCGGCGAAGCCCTCTTCGTAGTCGCGCCAGCCTAGGCGATGGGTGATGACGGGGGCGATGTCCAGGCCGGATTCGAGCATGACGGTCATCTTGTACCAGGTCTCGTACATCTCGCGGCCATAGATGCCGCGGAGGGTGAGCTGGTTGAAGACGACCTGGTTCCAGTCGATGGCGATCTGCTCGGAGGGAATGCCGAGCATCGCGATCTTGCCGCCGTGGCTCATGGAGGCGAGCATGTCGCGAAAGGCCTGGGGGTTGCCGGACATTTCGAGTCCGACGTCGAAACCTTCGGTCATGCCGAGTTCGGTTTGGATGGCGGCGAGGGTGGTCTCGCGGGGGTTGACGGCGCGGGTGACGCCCACCTTTTCAGCTAACGCGCGGCGATAGGGGTTGGGGTCGGAGATGACGACGAAGCGTGCTCCGGCGTGGCGAGCGACGGCCGCGGCCATGATGCCGATGGGGCCTGCTCCCGTGACGAGGACATCTTCGCCGAGTACGGGGAAGGCGAGGGCGGTGTGGACGGCGTTGCCGAGGGGATCGAAGATGGCGGCGATGTCGGTGTCGAGCTTGTAATTTGTGGACCGCGCATGCTGCCAGATGTTGGTCATGGGGAGGGCGATGCGCTCGGCGAAGGCGCCGTTGCGGTTGACGCCGACGCCCGAGGTGTGGGCGCAGAGATGACGGCGGCCGGCGAGGCAGTTGCGGCAGCGGCCGCAGACGACGTGGCCCTCGCCGGAGACGAGCTGGCCCAGGGCACCATCGGCTACGTTCGCGCCGATGGCGATGACTTCGCCGACGAACTCATGGCCGATGGTCAGACCGAGGGGAATGGTGGCGGAGGCCCAGGCATCCCACTCGTAGATGTGAAGGTCGGTGCCGCAGATGCCGGTCTTGAGAACCTGAATCAGGACATCGTTGATGCCCATCTCCGGTTCGGGAACATCCTCGAGCCAGAGGCCGCGCCCGGTATGAGACTTGACGAGTGCTTTCACTTCCTTAGTTTAGTCGCTATTCGACCGCCTTGGTGGAGATACTGACCGCGGGGATGTTCTGGTCGCGGATCAGCTTGTTGAAGGCGGCCACGTCGGCGGTGTCGATCTGGTTGAGGGCGGTGAGTTGGGTCTGGAGTTGAGCGTCAAGCTCCTTGAAGACCTCGTAACTTTGCTGGGTCGGGGCGGTGTCGGAACCCATGACCGTGCCAAGCAGGGAGGCCAGCTTGTTGTTGATCTTGATGGGAAAGTTGAGGGCATCTTCGCTGGCGCGGAGCTTGGTCTGATAGATGTTGTTTTCGACGGCGTCGAGTTTAGCGTCGATACGCTTGGCCTCGCCGGATACTTTAGAGTCGGCGTGTTTGGCGTAGGGAGCGAGCTGGCGCTTAGCGGCTTCGATATCGAGCACGGCCTGATTCGCGGCGGAGAAGCGATTGTAGATGTCGAGTTCCAGGGTAAGCTGCTTTCTTAGGTCGTCGGCGGTGGCGGAGCTGCGCGGGTCGGGAATGATGGTGACCTGAGCTGTTTCGGTGTGGTAATCGGCGGTGAGCTCGACGGTGTAGGTGCCGGGAAGGACAAGCGGGCCACGGGTGCCGCCAGCCCAGAGGATCATGCCGGGGAACTTCGTGGCGTCGTTATAGCGGAGGTCCCAGACGAAGCGGTTGATGCCGGGTTTGGTAGTGGGTTTAGCGGCGGCGGGGCGCTCGGCATCGGAATCGCTGGCTTCGAGGGCATCAGGCTCTTTAGGTTCAGGTTTAGAGGTGTATTCGCGGATGAGCTTTCCGTCCGCGCCCTTGATGCGGATGCGGAGGTCGGAGGCGGGCTTGGCTTTGAGGGTGTAGAAGAGGACAACGCCGGAGGGTGGATTTTTACCGGCGGCGAGGTCGCGACCACCACCGCCGAAGCCGCCGCCACCGGCGTAGCGCACGGCTTCCTTGGGGGCGAAGAGGTGAAGGGGCGCGTCGGGTGCTCCGCCCTGGGCGAGGGCGCGCACCATGGGCATATCGTCCATGACATAGAAGCCGCGGCCCTGCGTCGCGATCACCATGGCGTCATCTCGTTTATGGAAGGCGATGTCGGTAATGGGGACGTTGGGGATGTTGAGCTGGAAAGGGGACCAGGTGTCGCCATCGTTTGAGGAGATATAGAGGTGGGCTTCGGTCCCGGCGACGAGGAGGCCTTTTTGTTTAGGATCGGGGCGAATGGTGCGGGTGAAGTCGTCGGCGGGGATGCCGGTCGTGATGAGCTTCCAGGACTTGCCGAAGTCGGTGGTCCGATAGAGGAAGGGGCGGAAGTCGTCCGAAAGATACATCGTGGCGGCGACGTAGGCCGTGCCGGGGTCGAAGGGTGAGGCGGCGATGCAGTTGACTCGGATGAAGTCGGGGATGCCCTTGGGGGTGACGTCCTGCCAGGTTTTCCCGGCGTCGCGGGTGATATGAACGAGGCCGTCGTCGGAGCCGACCCAGATCAGACCCTTCGTAAGCGGAGACTCGTCGATCGTGAAGATGGTGTCGTAGTATTCGACGGCGGTGTTGTCTTTGGTGATGGGGCCGCCGACCGGGCCTTGCTTGGACTTGTCGTTGCGGGTGAGATCGGGACTCATGGCGGTCCAGCTGTGGCCTTCGTCGCGGGTGCCGAAGAGGACGTTGCTGCCGGCGTAGAGCAGCTTAGAGTCGTGCGGGGAGAAGAGGAGCGGAAAGCTCCATTGAAAGCGATACTTCATGGCTTCGACGCCGGAACCCATGGGATTGTCGGGCCAAACGGTGATGTTGCGGAGGGAGCCGGTGCGGTGGTCGTAGCGGGTAAGCAGGCCGTCGTAGGAGCCGGCATAGACGAAGTTGGAATTGGTGGGGTCGGGGGCGATCCAGCCGCTCTCACCGCCGCCTACATCGTGCCAATCGGATTCGGTGATGGAGCCGGAGTTGCCGCGGCTGGAGGTCTCGACGGTGGTGTTGTCCTGCTGCGCGCCGTAGATGTTAAAGGGAAAATCGTTGTCGAGGGCGACGCGGTAGAACTGGGCGGTAGGCTGGTTCATGACGGTCGAGAAGCTCTTCCCGCCATCAAAGGAGACGTTCGCGCCGCCGTCGTTGGACTCGATCATGCGGTTTGGATCGTTGGCGGCAATCCAGAGATCATGATTGTCGCCGTGGCCGGTTGGGATGGATTTAAAGGTGTGGCCGCCGTCGGTCGACTGGTAGAAGCTGGTGTTGAGGGCGTAGACGGTATCGGCGGATTTCGAGTCGGCGAAGATGCGGGAGTAGTACCAGGCCCGCTGCTTGATCTCGCGCTTATCGTTGACTTTGGTCCAGGTCGCGCCGGAGTCGTCGGTGTGGAAGATGCCGCCCTCGTCGGCCTCGACGATGACCCAGGCGGAGCCGGAGCGGACGGGCGAGACGGCGATGCCGATGCGGCCGATCACGCCCTTGGGCAAGCCGGGGTTGCGGGTGATCTCTTTCCAGGTGTCGCCGCCGTCGGTGGATTTGTAGAGGCCGGAGTCGGGGCCGCCGCTCTCAAAGGTCCACGGCTTGCGCACGACCTGCCAGATGGAGGCGTAAAGGATGTTGGAGTTGAGCGGATCGATGGAGAGGTCGATGGCTCCAGCACGATCGCTCTTGAAAAGGATTTTCTGCCAGGTTTTACCGCCGTCCTTGGTGCGGAAGACGCCTCGGTCGGTGTTGGGTCCGGCCATGTGGCCGAGGGCGGCGACGTAGGCGATGTCGGGATTTTTCGGGTCGATGCGGAGGGCGCCGATCTGTTGGGTGTCGGTAAGGCCCATGTGCGTCCAGGTACGACCGGCGTCGGTGGATTTGTAGACGCCGTCGCCGTGGGAGGCATTACCGCGAATGTCGCCCTCGCCCATGCCGGCGTAGACGATGTTGGGGTCGGAGTCGGCGACGGCGATGGCCCCGACGGAGCCCAGCTTGACCTGGCCGTCGGAGATAGGAAGCCAGTGCGCGCCGCCGTCGGTGGTCTTGAAGATGCCGCCGCCGGTCGCGCCCATGTAAAACGTAAGCGGGTCGGACTGGACACCGGTGACCGCGCCGGAGCGTCCTCCGCGGAAGGGGCCAATCTGCCGGAACTGGAGGGCGGCATAGGGCGAAGCCGGCTTGGCATCCGCGACTTTACCCTCGTGGGTCTCGGGATTCGGCGACTGGGAGCGTGCCGTTGCGCAAAGCAAAGTAGCAACGATAAATGTAGACGAGACAAGCGCAGAGGGGATGCGATGGGCTTGATGAATCATGGCTTCCTTCACGAGCGGAGATAATCGATACACAGCGGCCCCTGAATGGAGCGTGGCAAGCAGTACGGTTGTGTTGTGGACTTGTAGCAGTAGTAACAGCAGGTTCATCTTGTGTCCAGCGTTAAATGCTAAGCGGTGGTCGCGGACGCCGGAGTTCCGCCCGATAATCTTCCTCATGGACATTTTGTCGCGAACGCCGCCAAAGGCCGACCTGCGAGCGCGCTATGGAACGGATGCATCGCAGTTCGGCGATTTATGGATGCCGCCGGGCAACAAGCCGCACCCGGTCGTGACGTTTTTTCATGGAGGATGGTGGCAGTCGGCATTCGATCTGGCGTATGCCAGTGAGTTGTGCGCGGCATTGAAAGCGGAGGGAATCGCGGTTTGGTCGGTTGAGTACAGAAGGGTGGGATCGATTGGTGGGGGATGGCCCGCTACGTTTCAGGACGCGGCGGCGGGTTTCGACTACCTGGCGGTGTTAGCCAAGAGCTATTCGTTGGACCTGACGAAGGTCGTGGCGGCGGGGCACTCGGCGGGCGGTCACCTGGCGTTCTGGGTCGCCGGAAGACATCACATCGAGCCGCATAGCCCCCTCTATGAGCCCAGGCCCAGGGTGCCGCTGCATGGCGTCCTGGCGCTGGCCGGAGTAGTCGACCTGCGCATGATGATCGAGTTATCGAGCTCTTCCACGTATGCGCACGACAAGCGCGAAGTCTATAGCCTGATGGGTGGACCGCCGGCCCAGTTTGAGGATCGTTACAGAGCCGGGAATCCGGGGGATTTACTGCCGTTCAATATCTCACAGTTTCTGGTGCAGGGAGAAGACGACGCGCAGGTGCCTCCAGAACTTGCACGGCGATGGATGGAGCGAGCGGCGCGGCAAGGCGATACCGTGGCGTTGCGCTTGATAAAAGATACAGGCCATTTCGACCTGGTCGATCCACGGAGTAGAGCGTGGCCGTCTGTGCTTCGAGCGGTGCGAGCCATGTTGCGCTGAGGCAAGCAGGCGTATCGGTTTAGGAAAGATAGTTCTTAAGCCAGGGGTCTTCTGTGTGGACCAACTCTTCCGTGGTGCCATGGAAGACGACGCTGCCATCGTTGAGGACGAGGAAGCGCGTGCTTTCGTCGATACCGCCGTCGGGAATCAGCTCCATCTTACCGGCGTCGGTGTTAAAGCGATGGGTCGCAAGGGTGAAGGCATCCTGTAGGCGGTGTGTGATCAAGAGCGAAGTAGCATGGGAGACGTCGCGCTGCTTGACGACCAGCTCGACGATGGTGGTGGAGGTGATGGGGTCGAGGCCGCCGGTGGGGGAGTCGTAGAGGATCAGGTCCGGCCCGGTGATGATGGCGCGGGCGATCGAGACGCGACGGCGCATCCCGCCTGAAAGCTCGGAGGGGAACTTGTCGATCGACTGCGCGAGACCGACGAAGTTGAGCGCCTCCTCGACACGTTTGTGGGACTCCTCCGCTGGAACATTCTCCTCGTTCAGCCGATAGGCGACGTTCTCTTCGACCGAAAGAGAATCGAAGAGAGCGGATTCCTGAAACACCATGCCGATGCGGGCGCGAAGCTTATAGAGATCGACCTCCGACATGGCGGTAATCTCCTGTCCGAAGACGCAGATGGTGCCGGAGTCCGGACAGATAAGGCCGTTGGCGAGCTTCATCAGGACGGACTTACCGCAGCCGGCGGGCCCTAAGATGATGAGTGTCTGACCGGGAAGCACTGTAAAGGAGATGTCTTTTAGAACTTGCTTGCTCTCAAAGGAGATGGAAACATCTTTAAACGTGACCGCAAACTCCGGTTCGCCGCTCTTCGCAGTATCGGACGCGGGTGCCGTGCTCATGAGAATATGCCGATCATCGCGCGGGAGATGAGAAAGTCCACCACGATGATAAATACCGAGGAGATGACCACGGCCTGGGTTGTCGCGCGACCGACGCCCTGCGTTCCGCCTTTGGTGTTCATCCCGTAGAAGCAGCCCACGGTAGCGATAATGAACGCGAAGAAGAGCGGTTTGGTAAGGCCTTCGATGACGTCGCCATGGACCAGCGAACGGTACGAGTTATGCAGATAGGCGGAGGCATTCAAACCGAGGATGGTGACCGAGACGAGCGCGCCCCCGGCGATGCCCACGGCGTCCGAGATGATCGTCAAAAAAAAGAGCATAAACACCGTGGCGGCAAGGCGTGGCGTCACGAGCTTGCGTACAGGGTCCGTGCCGAGCGCCCGCATCGCATCGATTTGTTCCGTCACTTTCATGGAGCCGAGTTCCGAAGCCATGCCGGAGGCGTTGCGGCCGGAGACCATCAGGCCGGTGAGGACGGGGCCAAGCTCCTTCACCATGGAAAGCGCGACGAGATTGCCGGTCATGGAGACGGCACCAAAGGCCTTGAGCGCGGTGGCGGACTGCAGGGCGAGCACGCAGCCGGTAAAGAAGCCGGTCAGCACGACAATCGGAAAGCTGCCGACGCCGATGGCGTCCATCTGGGTATAGATATCGGCCCAGTAGCGCGGGGTGGAAAAGAGGTTCCAAATAGCGCGGCCCGCGAGCAGGGAGTAATCCTGGACGGAGGCGATACGCTCTTTGACGAAGACCTCAGGCGAAGCAATAGGCATGAATGTTCAGGCTCAGGGTATCAGATGCAATGGCCGCGAAGGACGATGGAATACGTCAAACTGTCAACGCGCGCGCCATGTGCCAAAGTGAGAAGATAAACGAGTGAGTGGAATGATGAACGCGGCGGTGCTCCACGGCGCGGAATATTTGCGTTTGGAGCAAGTGCCGCTGCCGGAGCCCGGGCCAGGCGAGATCGTACTGCGCGTTGGCGCGGCGTTGACGTGCGGAACGGATTTGAAGGTTTATCGGCGCGGTTATCATGCAGCGATGGGCCGGCCGCCAATGCTTTTTGGACATGAAGTGGCGGGAACGGTGACCGCGGTGGGAACAGGTGTTGCCGTGTTTGCGGAGGGCGACCGCGTGGTGGCGTTGAACTCCGCTCCTTGCGACCGGTGCTTCTTCTGCGAGCGAGGTCAACAGAACCTTTGCGAGGATTTACTCTTCAATAATGGTGCCTATGCGGAGTACATTCGTATTCCGGCGAGAATCGTCGAGAAGAATACCCTGCTGCTGCCGAACGATCTGCCGTTCGAGTTCGCCGCGCTGACCGAGCCGCTGGCGTGCGTGGTGCGGGGATGCGAAGAGAGCGGCGCGCGCGCGGGGGGGTCCATGATCGTGATCGGGGCGGGTCCTATCGGGCTGATGTTCATGCATGTGGCGGAGCTTGCGGGCGTCGATGTGATTGCCGTGGTCAAACGAGAGGATCAAGTAGCCGCGTCAAAGTTATTTGGGGCTCGGCAGGTAGTGCGGAGTGGTTCGGATAACATTGTAGAGACTGCCCGTGCGCTTACGCCTGGGGGCCGCGGCGCGGATGTAGTGATCGAAGCGGTGGCGACACCGGCGACTTGGGAGTGGGCCGTCGGTATGGTTCGTAAGGGGGGCGTGGTGAATTTCTTCGGCGGCCCGCCAAGCGGCACGGTGGTGGCGCTCGATACCAACCGGTTGCATTACGGCGAAATCACGATGAAAGCTAGCTTTCATCACACGCCCGCGGCTTGCCGGACGGCTTTCGATCTGATCGCCGGCGGAAGGTTCCGCTGCGCGGAGACGATCACGGGGCGCGTCGGCCTAGAGGCCGTGCCGGAGATGTTCGCGAGCATGATGACGCGCAATGGCGGATCGCGTGAGATAAAAACCGCGGTCTTCCCGGGCGGTGTGCAATGAATACGGCTCTCGCGGCCTGGGACGCGCTGGCGGATGGGCCGTCTGAGTACCGGACGCCCGAAGTTCGGCCATCGCCGGCGGAGGCTCAGGCCTGGTGCCGATCGCTGGCTGCCTCGCACTATGAAAACTTCCACGTGGCGACGTTCTTTCTGCCGAAGAGAGTAAGACCCTTCTTTGAAAGTGTTTACGCTTATTGCCGGGTCTCGGACGACCTCGGCGATGAGGTAGCTGACCGTTCGACCGCTACGGCGCTTCTCACCAGCTGGGAGGCGATGCTGGAGGAGTGCTATGACGCGCCTGGTCAGTCGCGTCATCCGGTCTTCGTTGCGCTGCATGAGACGATCGCGGCGACCGGCGTTCCGCGAGAGTTGTTTGCCAATCTGCTGCGGGCCTTTCGGCTGGACCAGGTGAAGACGCATTATCAGACCGTTGCCGAGCTTCAAACTTATTCGGAAGATTCGGCGAACCCTGTAGGACGGTTGGTACTTTGGGTATGCGGGTATCGCGAAGAACGGCTGGCGCTGCTTTCGGACAAGATATGCACGGCGTTGCAGCTGGCGAACTTCTGGCAGGATGTCGCCGAAGACGATGCCCGAGGGCGGCGGTATCTTCCAGCCGATCAGATGGTCCGCTTCGGCGCGACCGACGAGCAGATTGGCGATCGCCGGTTCTCGCCGGAGTTCTGGAGGCTGATGCAGTCGCTTGTAGAAGAGACTCGAGCCATGATGCGTGAGGGCGCGCCGTTGATCACCATGGTGGACAGGGAGCTTGCGTCGACCCTGAGGCTGTTTGTAAAAGGCGGATATGCCATTCTGGACGCCATCGAATCGCAAGGTTTTGATGTGCTGGCGCGGCGGCCCGAGGTGTCGAAGAGCAAGAAGGCGCGGCTGCTGGCCGGAGCTTTAATCGCCAAGATGCGCGGGGTGATCGGTTGACGGCTCCTCCAAGCGTGACGCTGGAGCAGGCTTACGCCTTATGCCGCGCGATCGCCAAGCGCGAGGCAAAGAATTTCTATTATGCTTTCGGGGTGCTTCCGGCACATAAACGCAATGCCATATGCGCCGTCTACGCTTTTATGCGGCAAGCCGACGACATTGCCGACGATGAGTCGATGGCGGTCGCCGAACGGCGGCTGGTGATGGGCGATTGGATTGGGCGGTGGCGGGCATTTCGAGAAGCGGGGCAAGGGCGCCGGTCACGCGATGCCGTCTTCATCGCACTGGCCGATACGCAGCGACGCTTCGGCATCCCGGATCGTCTTCTGGAGGAGTTGCTGCAGGGCACCGGGATGGACCTGGATGATACTGGATCAGGCGTTCCGGTAGGCGAGGGACTACGCGGCTATGAGACTTACGAGGATCTGTACCGGTACTGCTACCTGGTGGCTTCGGTGGTCGGACTGGTTTGCATTCGGATCTTCGGCTATAGCGATCCCCGCGCGGAGGATCTGGCGGAGAAGACCGGCGTCGCCTTCCAACTTACCAATATCCTGCGTGATGTAAAAGAAGACGCCGAGCGCGGCCGCCTCTATCTTCCCATGGATGTGATGAGGGAGTATAGGGTAACGCCCGCCGATGTGTTGGCCCTCGCGAGTGGCCGCGGGTTGAAGCCGAATGAGCGCGGCCTGGTATACGACATCTCCTCGCGCGCATGGAATAACTATGCGGCGGCCGGTCAACTGCTGCCGCTGGTCGATCGCGACAGCCGGCCGGCTCTGTGGGTGCTGGTCACTATTTATAGCGGTCTGCTGGCACGGGTGGATGAACGCAATGGCGATGCATTTTCGGAGCGAGTTCGCGTTCCGACTGCGGTCAAAATGGGCATTCTCATGCGCGGACTGGCGCAGGCAATCCTGCATCGGATAGGCCGTTGAACGAGACGCGGGATGTCCTTGTTGTCGGCGGCGGGCTGGCGGGGCTTTCGGCGGCTGTCGCGTTGTCGGCCGACGGCGCGAAGGTGACGCTGCTGGAGCGGCGCCCGGAGACAGGCGGGCGGGTTTACTCCTATCCGCACCCCTCGCTTGGCGAAACGGTCGACTCGCAGCACGTCGTGGTAGGGTGCTGCACCAATTTGCTTGGGCTGCTGGCGGAGTCAGGCGGAAGCGAATTGATTCGTTGGTATGACGAGCTGGTGTTCCTTGAGCCGAACGGTCATCGGAGTTGGATGAAGCCGGGAGGAATGCCCGCGCCGGGGCATCAAACCTTCAGTTTTCTACGCGCGCCAATGCTGTCGTTTCGAGATAAGGCGGGCATCGCCGCGGGACTCATGGAGTTCCTGCGCGGCTACCCGGCGGACGACCGCGAGAGCTTTGCCACATGGGTAAAGCGCACCGGACAGACGGACCGTGCGATCCGGCATTTTTGGGAGCCCGTGGTGGTCTCCACTTTAAACGATGTCTTTGAACGCTGCTCGACAAAATACGCGGGCAAGGTCTTCCACGAGACTTTTCTGCGCTCGCCCGAGGGCGGACTGCTTGGCATACCGGTGGTGCCGCTGAGCGAGTTTTTAGCACCCATCGTGCAGCACGCACGCGATCTTGGAGTGAACCTCGAGCGTGCCAGTGTGGAACGGATAACAACGGACGATGATGGCTGGACCGTATTCTCAGATAGAGGTTCCTATCGTGCTGGGTCCGTGGTGATTGCCGCCAACTTTAAGGAGGCACAGCGGCTCCTGCCCGAACCGAAGATCGATACGACGGCATTCCTTTCATCGCCGATCACGACCATTCAGCTATGGTATGACCGCGATGTCACGGATCTCGATCACGCGGTGCTGCTCGATACGCGCATCCAGTGGATGTTCACCAAATCGCGCATTCGCCGCTGGGCCTCCGAGCGCGGGAGCTATCTGGAGTTGACCATCAGCGCGTCCTGGGCAGAACTCGCGATGAGCCGCAAAGAGATTGTTGCCTCGGCGCTACGTGAGTTGGCGCTCTTCTTTCCCGCGATCCACCAGGCGAAGCTCCTGAAGAGCGATGTGCTGAAGGAGGCGCGGGCAACTTTTTCCGTCACGCCGGGCCTGGATCGGCATCGCCCATCGCAAGAGACCATGTGGGCTGGGCTGTATCTTGCGGGCGATTGGACGGCGACTGGCTGGCCATCGACGATGGAAGGGGCGGTGCGGAGTGGACGGTTAGCGGCGGGAGCGATCGCCGGCGAAAAGAATCGCTATATGGCACCGGAGCTTGCCGCGTCGGGTATGATGCGCTGGCTTCTTCCGTCCTAAGAAGTCGGCTTAGACGCGCCCATTTCGAGAATGTTGTATGAATACGAACGGAAATCTGTGTTTTCGCGCGACTATATGACTGTAGCTTGGTTCTACCTCACTGAGGATATGAAATCTGTCCCGGCGGAAGTTCCGAGGCGCGGTGGGGTTGAAACATGGTCACTCTTGACAACGGAGCATCCGCAAAGCCGGCTAGCCTAGCTCTTATTTTCTATCTTGCAAGTTGTGTGGGATGTTCCTCGGGCAATGCGACGGCGGCTCCGGCAACACTATCGACGCCCCCACCGGCGGCGGCGGTATCCGTTGTGGTCAGCGGTATAAGCCAGGTGCGTCTGGGAACTACGGCACAGATGACGGCTACCGTGTCGAACACCTCAGTTACGGCCGTAAACTGGTATGTTAACGACGTTCCGGGAGGGTCCAGCGCCACGGGAACGATTTCTCCTGGTGGTTTATACACGCCTCCGGCTTCTATCCCGAATCCAAATGTGGTGACGATTGCCGCATACAGCGCAGCTGTCGCGGGAGTTACCGGATCGCTGGCTGAATCGATCCTCAATCCGTTGCCTATGATTGTTTCGGCCACTGCCACGGGTGCCGGACCGAGTTATCTGGTGGATGTCGCGGGGTCCGGCTTCGTCCAGGGATCGCAGATACAAATAGCCGGAGGGTCGCTTACCACCACCTTCATCTCGCCGTCCGAACTTCAGGCGACGGCCACGCTTGCGGCGGGTACATCCACTCTGGCGGTCGACGTCTCAAGTCCGGATCCCGGCGGAGCATCGTCGAGCCAGTTTGCGGCGCAGGTAACCACGAACAAAACGACGGTAGCTTCGGCGGCGCGGCTCCTGGATCAGGCAACCTTTGGGCCGACGCTGACCGATATTCAACATGTGCAAACCGTGGGCCTGAACGCGTATCTTGCCGAGCAGTTCACCACGCCAACCACTCTGCTGCCGGACATTGCGACTCCCGCACCGGCGGTCTGTACAAATAATACGACCCCCTGTGAACAATCGGAGTGGTGGCAGACAGTGCTGACCGGCCAGGACCAGCTGCGGCAGCGCGTGGCGTTTGCGCTAAGCGAAATCTTTGTAGTCTCGACGAATTCCGTCAACGCGCGCGCCGTGACGACATTTCACAATACGCTGGCGAACGATGCGTTCACCAATTACTACACGATCATGCACGATGTGACGCTTTCACCCGCCATGGGAGCGTACCTCAACATGTTGAACAGTTATAAGCCGGGCAACGGTCAGATCGCGAATGAGAACTATCCGCGCGAATTGATGCAGCTGTTTACCATCGGCCTGAACGAACTCAACGCGGACGGAACACCACAACTCGATAGCACCGGCAACCTCATTCCGACATATACCGAAGCGCAGGTGCAAGCCTTTGCGCGAGCGTATACAGGTTGGACCTACGCGAACGCGAGTGGCACGGGCATGCCGGCGCACTATCCGAACGGCGCGAATTTTATAGCGTCCATGGCGGCCGTGGAGAGCGCTCACGATTCGAACGCGAAGGCGCTGCTGAACGGGACGACGCTGCCCGCCGGGCAAAGCGCGGAAGACGACCTGAGCGGGGCGCTTGAGAACATCTTCAATCATCGAAATGTAGGCCCGTTCGTATGTCGTCAGCTGATTCAGCATCTTGTGGCCAGCAGTCCAAGCCCGGCGTATGTGGCGCGTGTCGCGGCGGTCTTCGCCGATAACGGCCACGGGGTACGCGGTGACATGAAAGCCGTCATCACCGCCATCCTTACCGATGCCGATGCGCGAGCGGGCGACAACAGTCCCAGCTTCGATGGCGGTCATCTGCGAGAAGCCATGCTCTACATGGCAAACGCTCTGCGCGGACTGGGCTATACGAACAACGATGCAGTTGGCGGCAAAGATGTCGTGGCGAATGCTTCTTATGCATCGCTGAGCAACTATACGGGGTCGCTGGGTGAGCGGCCCTACGGCTCCGGCAGTGTCTTCAACTTCTTTCCACCGGAGTATGTCATTCCAGGCACCACGGCAAACGCTCCTGAGTTTGGGCAGGAGAATACAGCAAGCGCCATCCTGCGACTGACGCTTGCCGATCAATTAGTAGGTAACCGGATTGGCGGATTCAATGTAGACCTTGGCAAGACGAGCGCCCTGGGTTTGATGGCTTCGAAGACGGGCAATGCGTCTACCGATAGCGGCAACCTTGTCGATGCGCTCGGTACGATCTTCCTGCATGGCCAGATGCCTTCGGCGATGCGCTCGGCTATCGTAAATCATGTGGCGACGCTGACCGATCCGGCACAGCGGGTGCGCGTGGCGACTTATCTTGTCATTACATCGCCCTTTTACAAGATTGAACACTAAAAGCGGCCGACTATCAGGCGCTAGAACGAACAAGGAGTGTCACCGATGCGAGCAAACCGGCGAAGTTTTATCAGATGTGCCTCATTGGCGGCGGCGAGCAGCGCGATGGGCATGCGGCCTTTCGGGATATTGAACGGCATGGCCCAAACGACTGCGACCGACTATAAGGCGCTGGTCTGCGTTTTCCTTTACGGCGGCAACGACGCCAACAATACACTGGTTCAGTTCGACGCCGCCGGGTATGCCAATTACGCTTCTGTCCGCGGTCCGCTGGCGATTGCCCAGAACCAACTGCTACAACTGAACGGCCTGCCTGACTTCGCGCTCAATCCGAATCTGCCGGACATTGCGACGTTGTTCGGCAGCAAGAATGTGGCGCTGATCGCAAACGTCGGCACGTTGGTTGAGCCGACGACGCGCGCTCTCTTCCAGGCCAACCAGATGCTGCCCTCGAATCTGTTCTCGCATTCGGATCAGCAGCTTGAATGGCAGAATGCCGCTGCCAGCGGAGCGACCCAGACAGGATGGGCGGGTCGGATCGCCGATACGCTAAACACCAGCTACAACGCGAATGCCGACATTCCCATGATTACCTCCGTAGCCGGCGATACGCTCTTCTGCAATGGCAGCGCGAGCACGCCTGTGTCGGTCGCGCCGGGGAATCTGGGAGGGGCGGCCTGTTCGGAGGGTACAACGGAATGTGGGGCACAACTCGTGACGGCGCAGGCCCTGCTAAGCTTCTCTTCCGGCCTTACGTTAGTGCAGGCGGACGATCAGATCACGACCAATGCGTACTCGTACGCCAAGACGCTGACGGCGGCGACGCAATCCGTAGCTCCGCTGCAAACGGCCTTTCCAAAGAACAACGGCTTGGCGGCGCAACTTCAACAGATTGCACAGATTGTTCACGTACGCGCGGCGCTCGGCGTGAAGCGACAGATATTCTTCGCCGGGATTGGGAACTTCGATACCCACTCCAACCAACTGACGGATCAGAACGCTCTGCTCGCGGAGATCAGCCCCGCGCTCGCCGCCTTCTATCAAGCGACGCAGGAATTGGGCGTAGCCAATAATGTAACCAGCTTCACCATGTCGGACTTTAGCAGGACCTTTCAGCCGAACTCCAACACGGGAAGCGATCACGCCTGGGGATCGCACCATATGGTTATCGGCGGCGCGGTCAAGGGCGGACAGATGTACGGCACATTTCCGACTCTGCATTTGAATGGGCCGGACGACTCGGGATCGAACGGCCGCTGGGTACCGACGACGGGCACGATGCAATATGCGGCGACGCTGGCGCGGTGGTTCGGCGTGACGGCCGCGCAGCTGCCTTCGATCTTTCCCAGCATTGGCAGCTTCGCCACGCAAAATCTAGGTTTTGTATAAGCATTGACGGACTCACTCATCGCGAAAGCAGAACGACGCCCACGCATACGAAGATCGCGGCGAACCAGCGACGGCGGTCCACATTTTCACGGAGAAAGATCCTGGCGGCGGCTGCGTTGCCGATGAAGGTAAGCGCGGCGCTGGCTGGAGCGGCGAGCGAGACATCCACTTTGCTGAGGGTAAATAGCAGCGAGAAGAAGCTGAGCGCCATGGACAGCACGCCCAGCAGAAACATCGAACTGCCGACGACGGCCTTGATCGCGCCGAGCAGGCCGGACTGGGCGCGGATCAGGTCGAGATCGCCGATGCGGCGCATGGCTCCGGCGGTCAGTACATCTCCTGCGATCGCGGTAAAGGCGACGGTGAAGATGGTAACCCAGGTTTCGACGGTCGAAGGAGGCGTCACTCGGCTGGGACCTCTGCCGGGTGTTCCGTAAGCGGCGGTCCGTTGGCCACGAAGCCCACGCCGCAGACAATCAGCGCGATGCCGACCCCGCGCGAGAGGGAGATGTGCTCATGTTGCCAAAAATGAGCGAGCAGCGCGACAACGACATAGCCGAAGGCGGTGGAGGGAAGGACGAAGGTGAGGTCGGCCCAGCTAAGCGCGGTCAGGTAGCTCGCGAAGAAGCCAAGCAGCAGCAGTACGCCACCGATAACCCATGGATTTTGGAACGCGGTGAGCAGGCGTTCAAGGTGGTCGAGCGATACCGGACCCACCTGCCCCATGCCGTGAGAGAGCATCATGTCGCCAAACGAGGCGGTCAGCATGACGCAAAGGAGGATAAAGTAGCGTTTCGGTGTAAGGGCGTGAGTCATCTCCTAGATATTAGAGGAGGTTAGAAGAATATGTCTGCCGGCTTGGTGACCTTGAGCACGGATTGATCGCCGGTCTGCTGCTTTCAGGTGACGCGGATAGCTCGGATGCGGGCGGCGTTTTCTGGCGTGTTGGGATCGTCGATGAGGAGCCTGAGGAAGGAACGATCAACTCAAGCTGCACATAGCTACTGTCTACGTCTCATCACGCACGAAAACGCCCACGAGGTTCTGACGTACTATCGAAACCATGTACCGGCGATTCTGGAATCGACGCAGTTACGTAAACATCGGTGTCGGGTTCGCGCTCGCATCCTTCATCCTGGCAAGCATGTGTGCCGCATCGGCGCAAGAATCGGTTGGCCCGGACGGCCCGGTACACACCTTTCACGTTTATACCAACCTTCAGCAGGTTCCAACGCTCATACTGACACCGTCGCACGATCGGATGAAGCCCGTGGACGCATCACGTTTTCGTCTAAGTCTGGACTCAGGGCCGCTCTTCACGCCGACGCACGTTCGGGTGGAAGGGGATGACCCGATTTCTTTAGCAATCCTCATCGATGAAACCGTGCTCAACGATGAATTATTGACGGGTATGCAGAGCGCGGTGGTCGATCTGATCGTGAGTTCGCTGCGACCGCACGATCATGTATCGATCTACGCGATCGATTGCAGTCTGGTTCGCGCGGCTTACGATCTGCCAGCCGAAGGAGAGCAATTTCAAATAGCCATGGAGCGGGCCATGACTTCGTGGAAGAATCGTCAACTCACGATGAAAGGAAGCTGGCAGAGACAAACGAATGCAGTCGATTGCAAACCATCCATGCCGCTCTGGAACTCTTTGGCGTTCGTCGCGCGAGAACTTTCGCATCAGCAAGGACGGCGGGTGTTGTTGGCCGTCACCGATGGTAAAGATCGGGGCAGCAGAACTACCTGGCGGCGGGTGCAGGAGGTAACGCAAGCTGAATCGATAGCAGTCTTTGGTGTGATGACGCCGGAGATGATGGGGGAGCGCACACGAGAGGTTTATAACAATACGCTAAAAGCGGCGCGAGTTTTTGGAACGCCTAACGCCGAAGATCCCTTCGATCTTATCTGTGAATTCAGCGGCGGCGTGGAGGTTTCCACGAGCAGGAAAAAGCTGGCAAAGACTTTGCAGCGTACCATTTCGATGGTACGGGAGAGGTATATCGTGGAGTTTCCACGAGGCGACGACGCTACGGCAGGAATTCACTCGCTCGATATAACGATTGCAAACGCTAAAGCGTATATCAGGCCCGTCGGGATTGCCGTGCCCTTAGCAGACGCAAAGGTATTGGCAGACCCATCGACGCTCCGTTCGAATCCCGAGCTGGCACCGCGAATGGGTAATCGCAAAGTATTGAAGCCATCGCCCTAATAAAAGGGATGCCCCTTGCCCATCCCCTTTGCTGTCAACAGTTGTCAGCCTTACGCGTTCATGCTCACTGATTCCTGTGCCTTGATCGCGCTCGCTTCCTTTGCGGCGCGGCTGGCTTTGTTGCGTTGGGAGCGGAGACGCATGAAATCCTTCGCCTCGGAGTAGAGGCGGGGGACATCGCGGTTGACGACGGCCTGCCAGACGACGCGGAAGGCGGCCTTTGGACGGAAGTAATACTCGTCGTAGAACTTGTGGACCATCTCCATGACGTACTCGACGGGGAGGCCGGGGTACTCGATGTGAGCCATCTGGTGGCCGCCATCGTCGGACATGGCCTCATTGGTGATAAAGCCCTTTTCCTTGGCGAAGTCGAAGAACTCGGTGCCGGGGAAGGCGTGAGCGATCGAGACCTGGATGGTCTCGCAGTCGAGCTGCTTGGCGAACTCGATAGTGTTGCGGATGGATTCGCGCGTCTCGCCGGGGAGGCCGAGGATGAAGTCGCCGTGGACGACGAGGCCGAGCTTGTGGCAGTCGCGCTGGAAGTCGAGCGCACGCTGGACGGTGGCACCCTTCTTGATGTTCTTGAGGATCTGCGGGTCGCCAGACTCGTAGCCGACGATCAACAGGCGACAGCCGGCGTCTTTCATGGCCTTCAGGGTGTCGTAGTCGGTAGTAACGCGCGAGGTGCAGGACCACGTCAGGCCAAGCGGCTTCAGCTTTTCGCAGAGCTCGACCGTACGAGCCTTCTGGATGTTGAAGGTATCGTCGTCGAAGAAGAACTCCTTGACGTGAGGAAAAAGCTCTTTGGCCTGCTTCATCTCGGCGGCGACGTCGTCGGTGGAGCGCTTACGCCAGGCGTGGCCGGAGAGCGTCTGTGGCCAGAGGCAGAAGGTGCACTGCGCCGGGCAGCCGCGGGTGGAGTAAAGCGCGACATAGGGATGTAGTAGGAAAGGGACGTTGTACTTGGTCACGTCGAGATCGCGGTGGTAGATCTCAGTGGCCCAAGGCATCTCGTCGAGCTGCTCGGGGGTGACCTGCGGTCGATCGGGATTGTGCTGGATGGTGCCGGAGGCGTCCTTGTAGGAGACACCGAGGATGTCGGCGAGCGGCTTCCCCTGGGCGAACTCGACGACGGAGAAGTCGAACTCGCGACGGCAAATGAAGTCGATGGCGGGGCATTCCGTCAGTGCCTTGTCGGGCGAGGTGGTCACCGGCGGGCCGACGAAGGCGATCTTGATGGAAGGATAAGTCTGCTTGATGACCTCGGCCATGCGCTGATCGCCATCCCAACCCATGGTGCTGGTAAAGAGTACAAGGAATTGATAATCCTTTAGAATCTCGACAACCTCTTGCCACTTAATATGATGGGGAGGAGCGTCAAGCAGCCGCGAGCCTTCCAGCATTCCCGCCGGATAAGTCAACCATACAGGGTACCAGTAAGATTCGATCTCGCGTGTCGCGGGCCAGCGTGAGCTTGCACCGCCATCGAACTTTTCAAAGGAAGGCGGATTCAGGAATAGTGTCTTCAGAGGTGTCATCACTACGGTAAGTTTACCACTCTGTGCGCAGAAATAAGGGAATCGGGCCAGGTTCTTACGCGAGTTGCAAAGCTCAGAAAATAAGTGCGTCCATTGAAAAACTCTGCGACCATACCAGGATGACTGCATCCGGCTCACGCACCGCACTCTATGGACATTACCTTCTATTTATCTCCGGCCTCGGCGGTCTGCTCTATGGAATTGATGTCGGCATTATCGCGGCGGCGCTGCTTTACCTCGGAAAGACGATCAGTCTCTCGGTGCAGCAGACCTCCATTTTGGTAGCGGCTGTCCTGGGCGGCGGGATGTTTTCGTCGCTCATAGCCGGGGTACTGGCGGATTGGCTTGGCCGTAAGCGGATGATGATCCTCAGCGGCCTGATCTTTGTGGCCAGCGTGGGCTTGATCGTTGCTTCGCATGGCTTCGTGCCGCTCTTTTTGGGTCGGCTCTTGCAAGGCATCAGCGGAGGATTTATCGCCGTGGTCGTGCCGCTTTACCTTGCCGAAAGCCTGGGAGCCGACGTGCGAGGACGCGGCACGGCGATCTTCCAGTTCATGCTGACGTTTGGGATTGTGATCGCGGCCTTGACGGGCTTTTATTTCACGCGTCAGGCCGAGGCGGCGGTACTTGCGGCGGCGGGCAACCCGGTGCTGATCCGAGCGGCGCAGGACCATGCCTGGCGGAACATGTTCCTCTCCGTTGTATATCCGGGCATTCTCTTCTTCGCGGGCAGTTTTTTCCTGAGCGAGACACCGCGCTGGCTCTTTCGCAAGGGACGGACGGCCGAGGCGTTAGCCTCGCTACGCCGCTCAACGCCGGAAGAGCAGGCGCAGCTTCAGATACATGAAATGGAGGCATTAGCGCTTGAGGGCCGCAAGGAGACGGCGACCGGCGCGCGAGGTTCTCTGCTGGAGCGGAAGTATGTCTTTCCCTTTATATTGGCTTGCCTCATTCTGTCGTTCAACCAGACAACCGGGATCAACTCCGTACTTGGCTACCTCGTCATTATCCTGAAGCAGGCCGGCATGACAGCGAGCCATGCGACCCAGGGCGATGTCGCGGTAAAGGTGCTCAACTGCGTGATGACGCTAGTGGGAGTGGCGTTCGTCGACAGAAAGGGCCGCAAATTTCTGCTGAAGGTGGGTACTGGAGGCATCGTGCTTTCGCTCCTGCTGGGAGCGGCGCTGTTCTATCGCTTTGAGGCTGCGAGAACGGACGTGGCCGCAGGGGTGCGCGCCCGAATATCCGAGAGCGGTGTAGCCATTCCAATCAACAGGATGGGGCCGGATGCCGGTGCGCAGCCGAACGCGATGACTATTCTGTATGACGCAGGCGAAGGCGATCGCGTCGCCACAGTCCGCAGCAACGATGCCGATCCCGTCCTGAAGATCGCAGCGCAGCCGGGAAAGCCACTCATCATTCGACAGGCTACCTTCGGCGCGGTGCCGAGCGAGCAGACTGGCTGGCTCATCACGGGCTGTCTCGGACTCTTTATAGCGTCCTACGCCTTTGGACCCGGCGTCGTGGTCTGGTTGATGCTCTCGGAACTGATGCCGACCCGCATCCGGTCGGTGGGCATGGGCATTGCGTTGCTGCTGAATCAAGGGGTCTCGACTCTGATCGCGGCCGTGTTTCTCCCGGTGGTGGGTCGATACGGGTATTACGCAATGTTTCTCTTCTGGGCTGTCTGTACCGTGATGTATTTTCTAACGGCGGCCTTCTTTCTACCGGAGACGAAGGGGCGGACCCTGGAAGAGATCGAGACGTTCTTCGAGCGGCGCAAAGGCATTATCGAGGCAGTTTGATAGTCTGGTTGGAAAGCGCGCGCAGGTGCGCGTGGGAGTCCTTGTGCTGGCCGCAAACGCGATCCAACTCGAAGAGCAGTACGGAGCGAACAATTATCATCCCCTCGATGTGGTGATTGAGCGTGCGAGCGGTTGCTGGGTCTATGACGTTGAGGGTAATCGCTATCTCGACTGTCTCGCGGCCTACTCCGCGGTCAATCAGGGTCACTGCCATCCGAAGATTCTTGAAGCCATGCTCGAACAGGCGCATCGTGTGACGCTAACCTCGCGGGCCTTTCGAAACGACCAGCTTCCACTCTTTTACGAGCAATTGCACCGAATGACCGGCTTTGAGATGGCCTTGCCGATGAACTCAGGCACGGAAGCGGTAGAGACGGCTCTCAAGACCGCCCGTAAATGGGGCTATGTAGTGAAAGGCATTCCCGAGGGACAGGCCGAGATCATTGTCTGCTCAAACAACTTCCATGGCCGCGCGATCTCGATTGTCAGCTTCTCCTCCGACGACCAGTACCGAGCGGGCTTCGGGCCTTTTCTGCCAGGCTTTAAGGTGGTGCCGTTCGGAGACGCCGCGTCGCTCCGGGCCGCCATCACGCCGAACACCTGCGCCTTCCTCGTCGAACCGATCCAAGGCGAGGCAGGCATCATTATCCCGCCCGATGGCTATCTTGCCGAGGCCGCGGCGATCTGTCGCGAACACAACGTCCTACTGATGGCGGATGAGATTCAGTCTGGCCTTGGACGCACCGGTAAGCTCTTTGCCTATATGTACGACGGTATTACACCGGACGTTCTGATTCTGGGCAAGGCACTCTCGGGAGGCTATTATCCAGTCTCGGCGGTACTCTCTTCGCGCGAGATCCTGGGCGTCTTCCAGCCGGGCGATCATGGCAGTACTTTTGGCGGCAATCCTTTGGCATGCGCCGTTGCCCGCTCCGCGTTATGTGTCTTGAAGGAGGAGCATCTGGTGGAACGATCGGCGGAATTGGGCCCCTTCTTTCTGGAGTTGCTCCGCGAAATGGTAAGCCCAGCGATAACCGAGGTGCGGGGACGGGGCCTATGGATCGCGATCGAACTCAAGGTGGCGGCCCGGCCCTACTGCGAAGCTCTCAAAGAGAGCGGAATACTTTGTAAGGAAACTCATGGAAACATCATTCGTCTTGCCCCCCCGCTTACGATCACTCGCGAGGAGATTGAGTGGGCCGCGGAACGGATCAAAAGGGTTCTCGAAGCTGCCTAGGCGAATGATTCGAAGGCGCACAACAAAGTACCTCAGTTTGTTGACACGTCTTGATGCCGCTGCGCGATTCGACTGCGACACGTTAGGCTTTAACCATGAGCACTGAGCTGTCACGGCAGAACGCGTCCAATGAGATTGAAGTCGACACCCTTCCCGAGATCGATGAGGTCGACCCTCAATCCGTCGAGATGATGATCGAGTCCAACTCGGTCGGCGCGCGCATCAAGCAGCTGCGATTGAAGCGGTCGATGGGTTTAGTCGAGCTTGGAGCGAAGACTGGGCTCTCCGCCAGCTTCCTCTCGCAGCTGGAGACAGGCCGGGTCGTACCTACGTTGCGCAACCTGGCGCGCTTAGGCCTTGCCTTCAATAAAGACCTAAGCTATTTCTTTCAGCCGGAACAGCATAGCTTCTTTCGTGTGCAGCGCAAGAAAGATCGAGTCCGTATCCCTCAGCCGCGCGCGACCAATCCTTCCCATCTCGCGGAGAGCTTTGGCATTCTGGTCCCGGACCGCAGCCTTGGCCCGTGTATCGCCGAGTTCTTTCCCAATCGCGATACAACACCCTTTCGCCCGCATATATATCAGGGTCATGAGATGATCTACGTCATCGCGGGTGCCGTGGACATTGAGTTTGGCAGCCGGCACGAGCACCTCGACTCAGGGGATGCGGCCTATCTTGACGCCGGCACGGCACGCGTCATCCGTTGTGCAGGCGATAAGTCCGCAACGGCTCTTATCATCAGCGTTCCACAGAAGATCTAGGCGACTTCCGGCGTGGCCGAGGGGCTGCCGGTGCGTTCGGTGAGGGACTTTAAAGTTTCTTTACTTACAGGCTTTTCGTGAAGCAGCAGTTCAGCCGCTCGAACGCGGGGATTGGCGTGAAACCACCGCTGTAGAACATTGCCATGTAAAAGATTGAGCAACGATAGCAGGCTCATACCCTGATGGTGCGCCATCCATGACCGGACAAGGCGCGGTTCGCCAGCCTGAGTATAGTCGGCGGCCTCGTAAAAACCGTAGTCACCCACCCAGCCGTTTGCCTCCATAAGCCGTAGATTGCTGAGTGCGTCCGTGCGCAGCTGCGGTAAGGCTAAGAACGTGGAATAAGGTGAGATAACCGGTCCATCTTCCGCGCCGTACTTGAGGGCGAGAGCAGGTACGCCCCACGCCTGGTACCCGTACCTGCCTTGTTGGTCGGTCTGCGCGAACCCGGACTCCGAGATGCCCCACGGCAGGTCTCCGCGCTTGAAGGAGCGGACGTGGTCCCGCTGGATGCGAACCGCCGATTCAAGCGAGCGCGCCAGCAGCGTATTTGGGAATGTCTCCATCCATAAAGACGGCATCATGTACTCAAACATGGTGCCGGTCCAAGAGACGAGCGCGGCGCGTCCTTTAACGAGAACGTGCGTCCTGTCGAGCCGGAACCACGCCTGTTGAGGAATATCGCCTTTGGCCACTGCCAGAAAACTAGCGATACGCGACTCCGACGACAGGAGGTCGTAGCAAGCGGAGTGAACTTCCCGGGTCGGCGCATCATAGCCGATTGACAGCAGCTGACGCGGCTTGTTGTAGAGGAAACCGAACTCCATCAAATCCGCGAAGTGGAACGCTCGTTCAGCAATAGCTTCCAAGTCGGCTCGCAAGCGAATAAGATTGGCCCGCACTTTTAAGAGTGCAGTACGAAACTCCGAATCTGCCTTCTCAAGCATCGAGTCAATGCACTGTACGGCATTGATAAGGTTAGGCTGCTCCGGCATCGAATCTGTAGCAAACTTGGGCAAAAGCCACGGCGTGTAGTCGTTCAGAAAACTGGCCATGCTTTCAAACCGCCGTCTTGCCTCCTGTGCGATCCAATCACTGCTCTGCGGAGAAGGCGCTTGATGCAGAAACGCCTCGACTACTGAACTAAGCTCCATAGGCAATACTCGACGGTGTTTCCAGAGCTGAAAATCTTGCCTCTCTGTCATCCGATTGAAGTCTGCGAAGAACTCCGGTGTTACTAGAGGGCGATGGATCAGGTCGAGCGCACCCGTGTGCAAGGTGTACAAAGAAGCAGCGAGATTGCCGCTGTCCACCGCCGAAACGGTGAACGGGGGCACGGCTTGTAGGCTCGGAATGTCATACCAATTCAAGATATGACCGCGTACTTTTTCGAGGCCCTCATAGGTATTCAGAGTGCCGAGAGTCGCACGGGCAAACTCCGGCAGCGTAAGAAAGCCGAACTCAACCGCCGCCTGCCTCGCGTTCAGGAGCATTCCCAGGTTCGTCGGAGAGAGTTTGCGAATTTGGTGGGTGTCAGCCTCTTCGACATTGTCTGGAATTAGCCAATGGTTATCCTCGCCGCCGAACTCAGAGAAGTATCGCCAGATCAGCAGCGCGTGGCGTTGCAAAAAATGGATGTCCGACGCGGAAAGCGGTCCTTCCGCGCGGCGTGGGGATGAATCCAGCCACAAAACAAGGATCGGTGCGAGCATCCAGACAGCAAGAATCGGAGCTTCCGGCGCGAGCATGGCCGGACCTTTGCGGTGGATGACATACAAAGCAGTAGCCAGGAACAATGCAAGGAGCGGCGACAGCTGAAGATACAGGTCGAGCGACGAGCGAAGCCTTCCGTGCTCCGCTTGTGCGGCTGTTTCCCACTCAAGAAGATTTTTGCCCGACACCAGCACCCGCAACGCGGACCGTGCGATCGCATCGATCGAAAGAAGCATTTGGTGCGGCAGAAACACCAGATTGATAAGAATGAACCCCAAGGAAGTCATGAGGGTAGAGAATGCGTCGTGAACAGCGGCAAGGCTGCCCTTAACCATCGCCCTGAGCAGCGCGAGAGCAAACTGCACCATCGCCGGGAGCACCAGCAGCAGAAGAACGGCACTCGTCCAGTAACGCGCACCGCCCGGTAAAAAGAACCAGCCGAGTACCAGCAGCAGGAATGTTACCGGCTCCACCAATGAACGGCGTAGATTATCGAAGATCTTCCAGCGCGAGATGGTGCTGATCGGGTTTGCCACCATGCGGCCCGACTCGTCCGGCACACGTCCGAAGAGCCACTGCGCAATCTGCCAGTCGCCCCGTACCCAGCGGTGCTTACGCTTCGCATGAGCCGCATAACGCGAAGGGTAATCGTCGATGACCTCTACATCGGTCACGAGTCCAGCTCGGACGTAAGCTCCTTCGATGAGGTCGTGCGAGAGCAGCGAATTGCGCGGGAAACGGTGATCGAGCACCTGATGCAGCACCGCGACCTCATAGATTCCTTTGCCGGTGAAGATACCTTCGCCGAAGAGATCCTGGTAAACGTCTGATACCGCGCGGGTGTAGATATCGAAGCCAGTCTCGCCGGAGTAGATAGCCGCTAGCCGCGAGCGAGACGCCGACGCCACGCTAACGCCCACACGCGGCTGCAGAATGCCGTAACCATGCGTAACGATGCGTCGCCCGGGATCGATAATGGCTCGATTCAGCGGATGCGCCAGGGTCCCGACCATTCGGGCCGCCGTGCCACGCGGAAGTTGCGTATCGGAATCGAGCGTAATCACATAACGAATCTTCTTGATCACCTCGACTGGGCCCGCTTTTACGGGGAAGCTGTCGAACTCCCCAAGAATGAGCTTGTTCAAGTCAAGCAGCTTGCCGCGCTTACGCTCCCAACCCATCCACACGCCTTGTCGCGCGTTGAAGATGCGATGGCGGTGCAGTAGCAGGAACCCTCCGCCATGCTCTTGAGCATATTTGGCGTTCAGCGAGTTGACAGCCTCGATTGCTTGCAGCACCAGGGGATGATTGTCTTCACTGCTAGGTTTGACGACACTGTCCGGAAGATCGGTCAGCAAGCCGAAGTGGAGATGCGCCTCCTGATTGGCGAGATAACGCGCTTCCAATTCTTCAAACAGCTCACGCACTTGCCGTTCGCTAAGCAACAGCGTAGGCACCACCACGACCGTGGCCATCTCCGCCGGAATGCCCTCTTCCAGATCGATCTTCGGCAGCGCGTCGACCTTCATCAAGGCCAGAACGCCGCTGTTGACCAGATCGACCGCGGCTTGCGACGCCGGTAGCAACGCCAACAATAAGGCTCCGACGATAGGCCATATTGTGTAGTGCGGCACCAGCGGCACGATCAGGAAAAAAATCAGCAGAACCGCCAGAAGAAAAATACCGAGGATGTAAACATCCTCATTATTTCCCAGTATCCAGGAGCGTAGCCGTTCGTCCGGCGGGGCATGATAGCCAATCTGACGGTAGAGTTCCGGTCTCCCCTCGGCGAAGAGGAAGAAGCCAATATGGCGGCGGCGCTGATGCCGTCGCGAGTCGGCGTCCGGGATTTTGTCGGCGGCACGCGCGAGTTCAAGCGCCGCCTGCGCCGTTGCCACCTCGTTGGTATCGGCGTGACTGGCGAGTTCCGCGACGCGGTTTCGATAACTGCCGCGCGTTTCCTCATCCATCGCACCGTAAATGCCCGCCGGGTCGGCACGGAGGATCGCATCGAAAGCGATCAGCGATTCAAGAACTTCATTCCATTCGGCTTGGTTCAAGCGGCGCAGACTGTGGAGCGGAGCGGAGAACGGCGATCGTTCGATCGGCGGCAGTGTGCCGGCGGCAAACGCCTCGTCGGCGCGATCCAGCAGATATTCCAACTGGGCTAGCTTCAACGCGAGTGGAAGAGAGCCGACCTCTCGCAGAAGGAGAGGATCATGAGACTGGGCGCGCGCAACGTACACCGAAAGTGAAGCCGGAGACCATATTCCTTTCACCGCGGACAAGTACCCTTCCGCAAGACCGATCACTCGCGGTATATCGCTCGTTGCGCTTACGGTCCGAATATGCGGGACACGCAATAGTATTCGCGTCGACTCACGCACCGCGGGTAAAACCGCTTCCATCATCCGTGTGCTTTCAAGGAACTCGAGCACGGGGGTGAGCTCTTTAGTGCCGGGAGGGAGCAGGCGGCGGCAAGTCTGTAAGCGTAGCTGAAGCCTTGTACCGAGATCCTTCAATCGTTGTGGCAGGCTGGTGTCTTTACCGGCGGCCGGAAGCATCTCCCATTGCGCGATCAAGGCATCTGCGTGGACACGCAAGGAATCATCGGAGATGGAGGGCCGCTCCGGCAGTCCCGTAACGGGGAACTCCACCGGCGGAGCAGCACCATGCCCTGCTTCGGCAACCTGCGAATTCTGTCCAGCCAGTGCCGCCATCTCCACCTGTCCTCTTCAACGATAACTTGCGGCCTGCATCTCAAACATACCCGCGTAGACACCGCCCTGGTCCATCAAGTTTTGGTGATTGCCTTCTTCAATCAGTCGGCCGCCGGAGAGCACAACGATTCTGTCGGCCATACGAACCGTAGAAAAGCGATGTGAGATCAGTAATGCCATCTTACCTTCGGTCAATTCGGCGAAGCGCTCGAAGACCTCAAGTTCGCTGCGGGCATCGAGCGCCGCTGTCGGTTCGTCCAGAATAAGCAGATCCGCGTCCCGGAGATAAGCGCGGGCAAGCGCAATCTTCTGCCATTCGCCTCCCGAGAGTTCCACCCCGCCCTCAAAGCGTCGGCCCAGCATCTGGTCGTAGCCTTCACCCAGCTTCGCGATGACATCGTCCGCCAGGCTCTTGTGCGCGGCTACTTCGATCTCGCTTTGCTGATGCGGTCGGTCCACTCGCCCCACGGCGATATTCTCTCGCGCCGTCATCTCAAAGCGAATGAAATCCTGGAAGATCACACCAATATGCCGGTGTAAATCTTCAAGGGAATACTCGCGCAAGTCGATTCCGTCGAGCAGGATACGTCCCTCGCTGGGATCGTAAAGCCGTGTGATGAGCTTGACCACGGTCGTCTTTCCCTGGCCGTTTTCGCCGATAAGCGCGATCCGCTCGCCGGGATGCAGGTGAAAATCGAAATTGCGCAGGACAGTCCTGTCCGTTCCGGGATAGGTGAAAGACACGTTCTGAAACTCAAACCCGCGTTGAATCTGCCGCGGAGCTTTCAAGCCGTTCGGCTTGGATTGAACCGTCGGCTCCATGGCGAAGAACGCGAGGAGATCGGTAAGAAACAGTGCCTGATCGGCAATGCCGGAGGCTGTTGAAAACACCTGTTGCAAGTTCGAGCTTGCCTGTTGAATTGCGGCGGTCAAAAACGTAAATTGCCCGATGCCGTAGCCGCCGTGCAGCGTTCGCCAGATCACAAAAACATAGGCTCCGTAGTATCCAAGCGTGCCGATGATCCCCAGCAGCCCGCCAACGATCAGCTTTGACCGCGAGAGTGCAATGTCTTCACGATAAATCTGGCTTGCCAACTCCTGAAAACGGTCGGTAAAGAACTTACTTAGGCCGAAGAGCTTGACCTCCTTGGCACCTTCGCGGCTCCCCGCCACCTGCCGCAGATAATCCATCTGCCGCTTGGCCGTCGTCTGGCGAAAATTCTTGGCATATCCGAGGAAGGCATAATGCGTTTCGCCCAAAAATGAAGGCAATACCCCGATGGCCAGCAGAAGTACAAGCCATGGCGAAGCCCATGCCAATGCCGCGGAGAACACCAGAGTTGTAATGATCTGCTGAAAGAGCCGGCCCATCTGCTGGATCATGGCCAGACGATCGGTCGCCTGGACCCGCGCCCGTTCCAGCCGATCATAAAAAATCGGATTCTCGTAAGTAGTCAGATCGAGCCGCGAGGCATGCTCCATCACCCGCACACTGACATACTGTGTATACCGATTGGCCAGCAGGGAATCGGAATAATCGATTGCCCGCGTCACGAGGCCTAGAAATACATTCAATCCAACTTCAGAGGCGACGAGTGTCCAGAACAAGCCGGAAAGCGGTTGCCCGTGCAGTACGTTGGCAATGTCCTGAATGATGTACTGCGCGACCTTCGCCACGGCAAACGGAAGTACCGCCACCACAATCCGCAGAGCCAAACCCCAGGCCACGACCGCCGGTCCGGAATCCCATAAAATGCCCAACACCGGCGGCATGTTCTTCAACGCTTCCAGCCGCTCCCGCCATGGGTTCGTCTCGCCGGACTTGGTTGGTTGGTCGGTCATGCGGCCTTGTCACGTGCAGAAATAAAGTAGATGTTTCTCTACGATGCTGGGCCGACCCTGTATGTTGGACAGGTACTAAAGCAGCAGACCGTCGGCAAGATCGCGCACCAGGCCAAGGTCGGCCGCTAGAAAGTCATATCCAGGCAAGGCCGTCAGCGGCGACCATCGTATGTCATTAAAAATACGGTTTTCCGGTGTACCTTGGTATTCATCTACTACGAAGAACTGTAGGTTCAACGCTCCACCATTGCGGTAGTGGTGGTTTATTTGCGCAACTCTTCGTCCGATCACGGCGCTAATCCCAAGTTCTTCATTCAACTCACGGGCCAACGCCTCCTCGGCTGTTTCGCCAGGCTCGATCTTGCCCCCGGGAAACTCCCATTTCAGGCTCATGGGCGCATTCGGCTTACGCTGGCAGATCAGGACTTCCGTGCTCGTCACCTCTTCCGACGAGGCGCGCCTTATCATCAACGCGGCCACGACAAGACGCGCGGGGCGATTAGCCTCGGCATCGTGACGGTTGTCGAGCTTGCGAATAGGCTCCTTCACTGCCCGTTAGACGCGCCGCACTAGTCAAAGGACTTTTTAGGACACCGCTATTCGACCAACCGAGGCAGGATGGTATACAGTCCAGCCTTCGGCCGCACTTCGTTCGATGAGCGCCGGAGAGGGATTGACGGGGAACGCGCGACGTGCAATCGCCAGCATCGCGGCATCATGGATGGAGTTCCCAAAGACCGCGTCCGGCCTCGTGATTCCCACGCGAGCAAGTGCGTCTACTTTGCCTTGATCCGTAGGTACATCCAGCAGATCGCTGGTCACGATGCCGTCCTGAACACGCACACGAGCGCTTAGTACACGGTCAGCCGGGATGTTGAAGTAGCGAACCCCTTCTTCAATGACCCAGTCGTTCGTGGAGCTGACCGCCCAAATCTCCGCACCGTCGGCCAGGAGTGCCGTCACCAATGCGCGCATCTCGTCGAAGATGTGCTGCTTTATATGAGATTGGAAGAACTCGCGCGCGGCGGCTCGCATGACGTTTTCCGATTGACCTTTATAAACTTGCACCATTTCTCCGCAGATCGTCAGTTCCGACAGCTCTCCCCGGCGATATAGATCGTAACGACTGTTCAGCCAACCGGTGGCTTCGTGTGATAGAAGACCGGTTTCGATCGTGTAAGCCATAAAGCTGGAGCCCGCATCGCCTCCCCAAAGTGTTCCGTCGCAATCAAAGACGGCAACCTGGGGTGAGAGAGCATAAACGGCGGCTTGAAAATCTTCGGATATTTGAAAAGAAAGAGGTTGGGCGATGGACATGGTCTTCATCTTGAGTCTACCGAACCCGTACCATCTCGCGTGGCGCGCGCCTGCATCAAACTCGTTCGGGAGGAAGAAGATGAGTGAATTTAAAGAGTTGAGCGGTCCAGAAGGCATGGAGAAGATCGGTGAGCTGATCCGTGGTATTCGCATCACCATGATGACGACGGCCGCCTCGGATGGATCGATCGACAGCAGGCCCATGGCCACGCAAGAGACCGACAAGTTCGACGGTACAGTTTGGTTCTTGACCAAGGGCGAATCGGGCAAAGTGGATGAGATTAAGCATGACGCCCACGTGACACTAGTCTATTCCGACCCTTCAAACTCGAAGTACGTGTCCGCTAAGGGGCGCGCCAGTGTTAGCAGCGACCGTGCCAAAATCGACGATCTCTGGAACCCCATGTATAAGGCCTGGTTTCCGGAAGGTAAGGACGACCCATCGATTGCCGTGCTGAAGGTCGACATCGCGGAAGCCCAATACTGGGAGGCGTCGTCAAGCAAGCTCATCATGGGAGCGAAGTATCTTGCGGCGGCTGTCACCGGCGGCAAGGTGGATGTCGGTGAAACCGGCAAGGTCCACGTGGGCTGATCGTCCTCATGGGATGGATTGCGCTGGGACGGGTTGCTACATCGGAGGCAGCCCGTCTACGATCACGACGTTCGGTGGTGGCGTGAATCGGAAGTCTGCATCCTTAACGGGCTTGTTTTCATGTTGATCGTATAAGGTGAATATGGTGACGGCTCCATTTAGTTCTTCCAGGCGCATCGCCAGGATCGTTCCAGTGGGACTGACGGTCAAAGTCAGATTGTGGACCCGCTGTGACAATCCTTTTGGCACCCCGTCGATCTCGTATCCTTGCACGGACGGATGGACGGAAACACCCTCAAGTTCTTTTTGTAGCGCAGTATGCCCCAGCAGAAATCGTAACGGAGATCGCAGATCGTCCAGTTGCCTGGCGGATACACGCTGTGCCTGCAAATCGCCCGGCGTGTAAAACCAGCCGTTTTTACCATCCAACAGAAACAGCTTTCCAGCGGGTGCGTCGTAACTCCACCGCATTCGGCCGGGCTTTTTGAGCAAGAGCGTACCGGATTCCACGCGATCCATGCCCGTGCCGGTATAACGCTCCGTATACCGCGTTTGAAGCGAAGAAAGATGGTTGTAGTGCACATCGACAGCTCGAAGAATCGTATCGGGAGCCTGGCCGAATACATAGCCGGACGACGCAACCGACGCCATCATCAATAGAACGATTCGCGCTACTGAATGGGTTGAGTGCAGTTCGTTCCACCCGTCTGATCAAAGCGAATCGTATTGTTTTCGTCCGCGCAGAAGCCGCGATCGCCCGTCTTGCCGATGGATTGAGGAACTGCGGTGATGGTGTAAGAGGTATACATGTCCTGATTGTTGACCGTCACTTTACTACAGTTGACGAGAGAGAAGGTATACCCGGCCTTCTGCCCTGTCGTGAGTGCGGCGTCAATGAGCTGGGCGGCCTGGGATGACGGCGCACCCGCGCCCGGTTGTCCGCCAAGGGTCGCGAGAGAGCACGAGAAGCCATTCGCCGGATAAGCAGAATTGTATTGCAATTCCGCCTGCCCGATGGTCCGCACCGACTGTATCGCCGAGGTCTCGTTCGCTTGTTTGCGCAGCTTCAACAACTGCGGCACGGCCAGGGTCATCAGGATCAGCATGACCGACATCACAATCAATAGCTCGATGAGCGTAAAGCCTGCTTCTACCTGTTGGCGAAGTCTGTTCTCAATCTTCATGGGTTGGTTCGTCATCCTCGTCGTATGCTCGCATCGTCGATTTTAGACCAGAAGCTGCCCGTTAGACGTGAGCGAGTAAGCAGTGGTAATTCTCTAGCAGGCAAGTGCCGCCCGTTCGATCTTCATCGGTCCTAAATTGCCAAGCAGCGTCAAGGCGATGCGGTCCGTCTGAAATAACTCTTGTGCCAGGCCTTGTATCTCGTCGGACGTAACTCGTTCAATCTGTTGCACCAGTTCGTCGATGGAGAAGAACCGTCCGAAGTATATCTGCTGTCGCGCAAGATTGGACATGCGGCTCGAGGAGGTTTCCAGGCCGATTACCATGTTGCTTTTGAGCTGGTCCTTCGCTCGTTTCAACTCGGCATCGGGGATGGCATCGGCCTTCAGGCGGCTAAGCTCCGCCAGTGTCAACGCGAGTACCTCTTCCGTCTTGTCCGCCGAGGTGCCGGCGTACACGGAGAGCGCGCCCGTATCGCGGAACGGGTTCAGCTCCGAATAAATGGAGTAGGCCAGTCCACGATCTTCGCGAATCGTTTGGAAGAGGCGTGAACTCATCCCGCCGCCAAGCATGGTGTTGAGCAGATAGACCGCGTAGCGATTCTCATAGTGCACCGGGGGCGCGCTGACGCTAAGGCAAAATTGCACCTGTTCGAGCGACTTTTTATTCTTCAAGGTAATGTGCGGAAAGGCTCTGGGCGGGCCAGCCTTCTCGGACGGCGCGGAATTTGCCGCCGCAAGCGACCCGAAGTGGCGTTCGACCTGTTCCACAAACGTGTCGTGATCGAGATTGCCGGCTGCCGAGAAGACCATGCTCGCCGGGGTAAACCGGTCGCGGTAGTAATCGAAGATGACGGCCTGATCGAAGCTCGACACTGTCTTAGCTGTTCCCAGAATGGGGCGTCCAAGCGCGTCGCCTTTCCAGAAGTTTTGTGTGTGGATCTCGTGCACAAGGTAGTCGGGGTTATCCTCGTCCATCTTGATCTCTTCCAGAATGACGCCCTTTTCACGAGCCAGGTCCTCGGAAGCGAAGACAGGGTGCAACACAAGGTCGGAGAGAAGATCAAGCGCCGGTTGCACATTATCGTCCAACACCTTGATATTGAAACAGATCGTCTCTTTACCCGTGAACGCGTCGAGGTTGCCGCCGATCGTATCGACTTCGCGCGCCAACTGCTGAGCGGAGCGGGTGGTCGTCCCTTTAAAGACCATGTGCTCGACAAAATGCGAGATGCCGTTGACTGCTGCCATCTCGTCTCGCGACCCGGCCGTTATCCAAACGCCCATGGAGACGCTGCGAACATGCGGCATCTGCTCGGTCAGTACAAGAAGGCCGTTGGGAAGGATCGTCTTGCGAATATTGCGCTGAGGGGTCGCGGAAGGGACGGGAACGGAAAGGCTAACGGACATGCGGCTCCTTGATGCTCTATAGCCATTCTTTCATAGCCGTCTGATCTCGATGTTTATGCCATGCGGACGATAGCGGCGCTACCGGCGGGAAGTTCCAAGGTGAACGTGCGCTCTTTTATGGCTAGGTGATCGTCAAGGCGCGGTTTCCACGTGCCGTCGGGCGCGACTGCCGCGCCCCCGAGAGTGACCCCGCTCATCGCGTCGATAGCGGGTGCCGTAAGGCGGAGTAGTGTTGCCTGCCTCGTCCCGCGAGGGAGGTCGCCGGCGACTACGAGGGTATGAGAACTTTTATTGATCAGCGTAAGCGCTATCGCTTGTGAGCTGGAGAGCGTGGCATAGGCCCGCAATCCAGGCACGGACGCGTCAAGCGTTACGGGAAGCAATCGCCCATGTCCACTCTGCGCGAAGGCCAGCATCCCATAGTACTCGGGACGCGCCGTGTAGTGGCCGCGCTCATCATCCCCAATGGGAGAGTAGGAACTGATGAAGTCATGCTGGTTCACCCCAGTCTCCATGTTGACGCCTGCGCAGCCGTTTGAAGCAAGGATATACATGTAGTCGAGCACCCAAAGCGCCGCGGCCATCGTGTCGCTTACGCCTGGACGACCCCCGCCGGAGAACGAGTTCACCTCGCAGATGCGGTACGGCAACCTGGACGATATCGAAGCCGCGCGCAGCTGGTCGAGGTGATCTTGCAGCCTGGGATCGGGGGCTAGCAGCTTGTCGATCGTACTGGAAGGGTTCTGATTTTCGCGATAGTAGTGGTGCGTCAGCAGAACGGCATCTCGGCCTTCCTCGGCAGCATACCGTTCTACCCAATCGAGGTGTCCCGCCGTATCCGGCCCGGCGAGCGGAACTCCGGGCAGGGCTTCGCGTATCGCGGACTTGAAGCGCCGGTAATCTCCCAGCCATTGCTCATAGGTATACGGTGCCGGTCGGTGCTTTTCATTGGGAAAGAGATCCGGCTCATTGCCGATCTCCAGGGCAAGCAGGCGGGGACCGGCAATCCGGCGGATCGTTTGCGCCTCCGCCACGGCCTGCTCCACCGTCCCGCGGCCAAGGTTCAACGCCCAGATCAGGCTCCAATTTGTCACTGCAAGGAAGCGTCCGAGATCATCGAGGACCGCGTCATTCACCATCGAACCATAGGAAGTTGAAAGGGCCTGTGCCTTCGGCGAGTAGTCGGCATAGTCGGCCGTATTGCCGCCAATACGAATCACGCCGTGGGAATCCAGCGTTCGTACCAGCTGGGTGTAGACGCGATTGGCCGAACTCAGCAGGCCGAGACGCGCGACCGACGAGATCTCGTATCCCAGACCGAGAAAGTCAGCTGCAATCGCGAGTCCGGGCTCTGTGCCGAGCGTGATGCGAACCGGACGAACAGGGCTTGTCTGACCGAACGCGAACTGTCCCGCAGTCAGAGCGGCGGCGCTCAAAAAACTACGTCGATTGAGGGAAGTGGTCAGCGACTTAGGCATAGAAAGACACCAGCGTAAACTAAATGTAGAAAGTGTGGCTATGGCGGCATGGTGGATGGACGCGACAATCCGGTTCAGGAACAAACTTCCAAGGAGACGCGTCCTCTTTTTGGATTGTCGCTTATGGACTTACAAGCGGTAGCTCAAAGCCTGGGGGAACCGTCCTACCGAGCCGCTCAACTGCACCAAGCCATCTATCGTCAGCTCGTCCAATCCGTTGAAGAGATGACGGTTCTGCCGCTTGCTTTACGGGAGCGCCTATCCGCCGCTGGCTATATCGTCGGGCGTCCGAAGATGGTGCAGACGGCAACCTCCACCGATGGCACCGAGCGCTATCTGATGTGCATGGCCGATGGTGAGACCGTAGAGACCGTCTGGATGCCTGAAGGGGACGGTGGGGAACGGGGAGACGGCAGCGAAGCGGCGGAAGAAGAGGAGGGAGGCGCAGCCTCTTTCCGTATAGCACAACCCCCTCTGAAGAGGCGCGTCGCCGACATCGGAGCGCTGGAACGTGCCGGTTATCGCCGCGCCACGATTTGCATCTCCAGCCAGGTAGGTTGCGCCGTAAACTGCCAATTTTGCCTCACCGCTATGCTTGGCATAAAGCGCAATCTTACGGCGGGTGAGATCGCCGGGCAGGTGGCGGCGGTCGTCTCGCGGCAGAATTTAAGAATCGGCCTGGACCGCGTCAATCTTGTTTTTATGGGCATGGGCGAGCCGTTCCTCAATTACGAGGCCTTTATGGCAAGCGTCTATCTGCTGAAAGCCATGGGCTTGCCGGAATCGCGCATGACCGTCTCGACCAGCGGCATCGAGCCCGCCATTCGCCGCTTCGCCCAAGAGCCTGTACGGCCCAAGCTGGCGCTCTCGCTCAACGCCTCAAACGACCTTGTTCGCGAACGGATCATGCCTATCACGCGCAAATGGAACATCGCGACGCTACTCGACGCTGTCAATCAGATTCCGTTAGGCAAGCGAGAGTACGTCACCTTCGAGTACGTCTTGCTGGGCGGCGTCAACGATCGGCCGGAGCATGCGCGCGAGATTCTGGTGCTGCTACAGGGGATGCGCGCGAAGATCAACCTGATCGTCTGGAATCCGGGGCCGGGCATCGCCTATACGCAACCCATGCCGGAGGATGTGTCCGTTTTCCAGAAGATGCTGATTGCTGGTGGCATCCCTACCTACATTCGCCGCCCGCGCGGCCGCGATATCTATGCCGCCTGCGGCCAGTTGAAGCGAACAGTGGAAGCTCCTGAACTGGTCAGGATCGTCGCCTAACCGGCTACCAAGCCAAGAAGTGTTTCGGTGACTTTGTCGTAGTTGTGACGCAGTACATCGCCTTCATGCAGGAAGTTGCCCGTAACCGGTTCCACGCCGAGCGCCCGAACGCGGTCGAGATCGGGCTCGATGGGCACCTGACCCTCGCGCGCATACTGGTCGAGCGCCGTGGCGGAGATAGGCGCGGTATTGATGAGCGCATAATCGAAGATGGGCCGTTTTCCGCCGCCGTGCTGGCCACCATGCAGAAGAATGCGTTCGATGTGTTGCGAGGCTGTCAGCCCCAGCGATTCATTCGCCTGCGTCATCAGGTTGCAGACATAGACGCGCGTGGCTCGCGAAGCCGCTATTGCCTCCGGGATGCCCCGCACCAGCAGGTTTGTAATCAGCGACGTGTAGAGCGAGCCTGGTCCGAGGGTGATCAGGTCTGCGGCGGCGATGGCCTCCAGCGTCTCCGGCAGCGGTGGAGCGTCGGGGGGCTCCATCATCAACTGGAGAATGCTGCGGCTGCTGGCCGTGATGTTGGTCTCGCCGCGCACGATCGACCCATCGTCCATGCAGGCCGCGAGCGTCACATCGGTGTTGGTGGCTGGAAATATTCGTCCGCGGGTTGCTAGAATCTGCGAGGACATCTGCACGGCTTGGGCGAAATCGCCCGTTATATGGGAGAGCGCGGCGACAAACAAGTTGCCGAAGCTGTGCCCCTGGAGCTCCCCCTGGTCGAATCGGAAGCGGAAGAGCTTGGAGAGGAGCGCCTCGTCCTCCGACAGCGCCACCATGCAGTTGCGCACATCGCCGGGGGGCAGCATCTTCAGATCTTCGCGGAGCCGCCCGGACGAGCCGCCGTCGTCCGTTACGGTCACGACCGCCGAGAGTTCGCTGATGAGACAAGGTCCATCCGTGCAGCCTGGTTCACTTACACGTCGCGGATCGCTCGCCCGGCGCGCGGCCGCCGGTGCCGCGACGTAACGCTTCAGGCCTCGCAGCAACGTGGAAAGGCCGGTGCCGCCGCCGATGGCTACGACACGCAGTCCTTTACGTGTGTCGGAAACGCTCATGCCTCAGGGTAGAGCAGATCGGTAAACCGAGGATCGTCCGCCATGTCCTGGAAATCGGAATCCGATCGCGCCTGGATGCGATTCTTCGGATTATGCTCAATCGCCGCTGTCAGGTGTTGTAGACAGGTGTGCGTATCGCCTGTCATGCTGGCCAGCACGGCCAACCCATAGAAGGCGTAATCCGCGGTTGGTTTCTCGGCAATGATCTGTTTGAAGTGCTCTCGCGCGTCCTCATACAATCCTTCATTCAGCAGGGAGATGGCGTAATCGTACCGTTCTTCATGGCTGGCGAAGCTCGTCTTGCCTTTTTGTATCTGGAGCAGGCACGCGTTGATATACATACGGATCGACGCGGCCAGATCCGGTGGGCTGCCGGCCAGCATCGCGTTGAACGCCTCATGAGCTTTTTCGTACTTACCCGCTTGCAGCAGCCTGAGTGCCTCTTCATAAAGGCCGAGAGCCTGAGCACGCCCATTGGCGGCCGCCGGCGGAAGATCGCCGGCCAGTGTTCGTGGAGTGCGCTTCGCGGAAGATGTCTTTGCGATCTTTGTTTGAGCCATATGATTCTCGGGTACCGTTGAAGCGGCTAGCATACCTTCTCTATATCGGCGTGTGCTTACTCTTCTGCACGCCGGGTGTCTTCGCAATCTCTTCCCGTCTGCGTTTTATACGCAGATTATGGGCGCTGGTCAACCCCGGTCTTGTGCTAGCCATGAGCGCGATAGAGTACGGGGTTCAATTCAGGATCGTTATACATCTTCATTTGCCGGTAGAGCTTGAAGCGGCGCTCCCCCGCGATGATCTGCGTCCAGAGTGCGTCAAGACACCCGGCCAGATCGGCGCGTTGCTCTTCCAGCAAGGTCAGGCGATTGAGATTTCGAAGGCGGTGAGCCTCCGTGGCGTCCTCGCGGTGGGCCTCCTCGCGGGTATGATAGATCTTCAACGCCAGTATTGACAGGCGGTCGAGAATCAAACCCGGCGTCTCGGAGTTCAACGGAGCATGGGGATTCTGGCCCATGCCAGCCTCTTCCAACCATCGCAGCAACCAGCGATCCATCTGCTCCACCAGATCGTTGCGGCGCTGATTCAGCCGGTCGATCGCGTGTTTATCAGCCGCGATGGCGGCATCGGAGGCTTCGGGATCGCGAGCAAGATCCTCCTCGTGCCAAAGATCGAAGTTGGCGCGATGGTTCCCCATGGCAAGTTCGGCGAACACGGATGCGTCGGGCAAGGAGTGCCGGCGTAATGAGTATGGCTCGTTGTGCCAATCGATGATGGCGTGATCGTGCAGGGAGGGGATGGAGGAGAGGTCAGGCATTCAATAAAGAGGCCGCTTTGCGCAACGCGTCCTGATGCACTCTATCAGTAAACGATTCTTATTTCATCTTAGCTTCAGAGCCGTCGCCGGTAAGGATCTCCGCCGCATTTGCTGAAACCTCCATGAGCAAGCATCCTGTAGAAGATGAACAAGAGCCCCAAACGCGTCCTGATCTACCGCATGGGCAGCCTGGGCGATACGGTCGTGGCGCTGCCTGCACTTCACCTGATCGCTCGCGCTTTCCCGACAGCGGAGCGGCGGATGCTAACCAATTTTCCTATCAACGCGAAGGCTCCCCCTGTGGCCGCCATCCTGGAAAATTCGGGTTTGGTGCACGGCTACTTTCGTTATGCCGTAGGTACGCGCAACGTCGCGGAGCTGTTCAGCCTCTGGTGGTTGCTCTTTCGTTGGCGACCCGAGGTTCTGGTCTATCTTGGGCCGAACCGGGGTATCGACGCCGCGCAACGCGATGCCAGGTTCTTCCGGCTGTGCGGTATACGCCGTCAAATCGGCGTTCCGCTGACAGGCGCGATGCAGCAGAATCGGGTCGAGCCGGACGGGCGGCTTGAACCGGAAGCTGTTCGCCTCACTCGTAATATTGCGGACCTTGGCGAGCCGCACCTCAATGATCCCGCCAGTTGGGACCTTTTGCTGACTGACGTCGAGAAAAAGCGCGGAGCGGAGGCGCTGGCATCGATTGCAGGGAAGCCCATGATCGCCGTCAGTGTCGGGACGAAGGTTCAATCCAAGGACTGGGGCCGCGACAACTGGCGCTCTCTCCTGCGCCGTATCGCCGAAGCCTACCCTACGCACGCTCTTGTATTGAACGGCGCACCCGCCGAGAGCGAGGCCAGCGAGTTCGCCGCGGACGGGTGGCGCGAGGCAGGGTCACAACCTGTGATCAATCTCTGCGGCCAACTTACACCGCGCGAGAGCGCCGCCGCCTTTGCCCACGCCCGAATCTTCGTCGGCCACGACAGCGGCCCCATGCACCTCGCCGCCGCCGTGCAGGTCCCATGCGTCGCCGTCTTCGCCGCCCGCAACATTCCACGCGTCTGGTTCCCTTACGGCGCACAGCACCGCGTCGTTTACCATCAAGTCGACTGTGCCGGGTGCGGTCTGGAAACCTGCGTCGTCCAGGAGAAGAAGTGCCTCGCCTCCATTACCGTCGACGAGGTCTTTCGCGAAGTAAAAGCCGTGCTGGGATGAGATGATAGGAGCGTCGTTCTAGGAGTCGAGGGAGATTCATGCTGCCTGAGTTACACGCAATTCTGGGCCTGCTGGAGGGCGGTTTCGATCGGATCAAGGTACTGGTCGTCGGCGATCTGATGCTCGACCGCTACATTCTAGGCGAGGTCGAGCGCATCTCTCCCGAGGCTCCGGTGCCCATTATCCGCCACGCCCAGCGCTATGAGCGGCCTGGGGGCGCGGCCAATGTCGCGGCTAATCTGGCCGGGCTGGGCTGCCGGGCGTTCCTCGCCGGCTTCTGGGGCGAGGACGCTGAAAAGAGGGAACTGGCCGACCTCCTCGACAAGGCGGGCGTTGACACCCTCGGCGTTGTTACAGGCTCGCTCCCCACCATATCGAAGACTCGCATCGTCGGTCGCACCCAACAGCTGCTGCGGCTGGATATCGAGAGCCGCGAGGCGATTCCGGCGATCGAGATCCAGCGCCTCACAGAACGTGCCGTCGAGTTCACCTCGAAGGTCCATGCCGTTATCCTCTCCGACTATGCCAAAGGCGCGCTTACGGCTGAGCTCTGCGAGCAGGTCATCCGCGCTGCCCGTCACGCCGGCGTCCCCGTTCTTGCCGATCCTAAAACCCCTGATTTCAGCAAATACACCGGTGCCACTACTATCTGTCCCAATCTCAGCGAGCTCTCCGCCGCCACCGGCATCTCCGCCCAGCACCCCGACGCCATGCTCGCTGCAGGTCGGGCGCTGGTGACCGAGCACGAACTCGGCTTTCTTACCGTCACCATGAGCGAGAAAGGTATCCGCGTCCTCGACGCCGATGGCAGCTCCTTCCACTCACCGGCGCGCGCCCGCGAGGTCTTTGACGTCTCCGGCGCGGGCGATACCGTTATCGCCACGCTCGCCGCCAGCCTGGCCGGTGGGCTTCAGGTCCATACCGCTGTTGAGTTGGCCAATCTCGCCGCCGGAATTGTCGTCGGCAAGGTGGGTACCGTACCGATTGCAGGACACGAGTTGGTCGCCGCCCTCACCCCGTCGAGCGGCATCAACTCCGGCGAGAAGGTGCTCGACCTTGACCGCGTAATCCATCGCGTGGCCGAGTGGCGTGCCGCGGGCGAGACCATCGTCTTCACCAACGGCTGCTTCGACCTGCTCCACGTGGGCCATATCACACTGCTTGAAGACTGCCGCCGCTTCGGCTCCAAACTCGTGCTCGGCCTCAATACCGATGCCTCCGTGAGCCGCCTCAAAGGCCCACATCGTCCCATCGTGGGCGAACGCGAACGCGCCCGTGTCATGTCCGCCCTTGCCGCTGTCGATGTCGTCGTTCTCTTCGACGAACCCACGCCGCTTGAACTCATCCGCGCCCTACAGCCCAACGTCCTTGTCAAAGGCGGTGACTATACCGTGGAAACGGTCGCCGGCCACGAAGATGTCCTCGCCTCCGGAGGTCGTGTCGAGATTGTCCCCATTGTCGAAGGCTTTTCCACCACCAATATCGTTAAAAAGATGGCGGCCTCGACACCGCCCGTATCACAAACGCAGGAGGCAACACGATGATTATCGTTACCGGAGGCGCGGGCTTTATCGGCAGCAACCTCGTTCATCAGCTCAACCTCGCGGGCGAGAGCGAGATCCTCATTGTCGACAACCTCGCTCCTTCGGCGAACCTTTCCGGCCCCAAGTTCCTCAACCTGCAAGGCGCGCGGTATGCCGATTACATGGACAAGGCCGAGTTTCGCGCCGCCCTCGCGGCCGGGGACTTCGACGAAGCTGGGGTTCGCGCCATCCTCCACCAAGGAGCCTGCTCGAACACCCTCGAAGATGATGGCCGTTACATGATGGACAACAATTTCACGTACTCGAAGGAGATTCTGCACTTCGCCGTCGAATGGGGTGTTCCGCTCGTCTACGCCTCGACCGCCGCCACCTATGGACTCAGCGAGCAGTTCACGGAGGAGCCGGCGAACGAGCGTCCGTTGAACGTCTATGGCTACTCCAAACTTGTCTTCGACAACTATCTCCGCCGCCTGATGCCGGAGATCGAAAGCACCGTCGTCGGTCTTCGCTACTTTAATGTCTACGGTCCGCGCGAGCAGCACAAGGGCCGCATGGCGAGCGTTATTCACCACTTCACCAAACAAATGCGCGACACAGGCACGATCCGCATGTTCGAGGGCTCCGGTGGCTATGCGAACGGCGAGCAGCGACGCGACTTCGTCTTTGTCCACGACCTCGCCCGCATCAACATGTTCTTCGGCGGCCTCCTGCCGGAAAGCCCCGAAGAACCCGTCAAGGCTGTCGTCAACGCGGGCACAGGTCATGCCCGCACCTTCAAAGCCGTCGCCGAGGCCCTGATGGCTATCCACGGCTCCGCGCATATCGAGTACATACCATTCCCCGGCGACCTCAAAAATCGCTATCAGCACTTCACCGAAGCCGACATTCGGGGTCTGCGCCGCGCCGGCTATCTCGCACAATTCACCTCATTGGAAGAGGGGATCAAGCAGACCTTCGTCGAGGAACCGGCATGAGCAACCCAACAGGGAAGCCCGCGATCTTCTGCATCAGCACCTATGAAAAGGGTCAAGCATTCCTCCGCCAGGCGGCTCTTGAAGGCGCGGCCGTGACTCTCCTTACAGTCGACAAGCTGCGCGACGCTGACTGGCCCTTCGACGCTCTGGCTGAGTTCCACACCATGCCCGACAATCTCACTTCGGAGCAGGTCCTCAACACGGTTACCTATCTCGCCCGCACCCGCCCGATCGACCGTGTCGTCGCGCTTGACGAGTTCGATCTGGAGACAGCCGCTCTTTTGCGCGAACACCTCCGTCTGCCCGGCATGGACCTCTCCGCCACCGCCTTCTTTCGCGATAAGCTCGCCATGCGCGTTAAGGCCAAAGCCCGCAACATCCCCGTGCCCGAGTTTACCGGCGTCTTCCATCACGAAGATGTAGCGCGCTTCATGCGGACCGTTCCTGGTCCCTGGCTGCTCAAGCCCCGCACGAACGCCTCCGCCGTCGGCATTAAGCCTATCGGCGACCCCAAAGCCCTCTGGCCTATCCTCGACCAGCTAGGCGACCTGCAAAGTCATTATCTCCTCGAACGCTTTGTTCCCGGCGACGTCTTTCACGTAGAGGGCATCGCCTGGGACCGTCGAATCCTCTTCGCCGCGCCGCATCGCTACGGCGCGCCGCCGATAAAGACCATGCACCAGGGAGGCGTCTCCACCACCCGAAGCCTCGACACGGCAGATCCGGAGACGCAACAGCTCTTAAAGTTTCACGCCGACATCATCAAGGCGCTCGGTATGGTCTCCGGTGTTACTCATACTGAGTTCATCCAATCCGCCGCCGATGGCCGGTTTTACTTCCTCGAAAGCGCCGCCCGCGTCGGCGGAGCCTACATCGCCGAGGTCGTCGAAGCCGCCTCAGGCCTCAATCCCTGGGCCGAATGGGCCCGCATTGAAGTGGCTCTCGCCCGCTGCGAGCAATACAGACTGCCTAGCTTTAAAGGCTACTTCGCCGGAAGTGCTATCTCCCTCGCCAAACAGGAGCATCCCGACACCGCCGCCTACACCGACCCCGAGATCGTCCACCGCCTCCACAAGCATCACCATGCCGGTCTGATCGTCGCCTCGCCCTTAGCCGAGCGCGTCGACCAGCTCGTCACCAGCTATGGTCGACGCTTCCTTGACGACTTCTGCGCTGTTATCCCAGCCCCTGACAAGCCTACATCCTGATCGACAGAAACTTTCTCCCGTAAGAACTTGTTGCATCTCAGAGAGTGTCTTAAAGGCGATAGTGGCGGGATCGTTAGCGTCATGAACCTGTTCATGATCCCCCTCAACGCTCTAACGGTATGAAAGAGCCGGAAGGAAAAGGCTCGTCAAAAGGAATAGAATGCCGAATCGGCTTGGTGAACCAGCAAGGATCGAAAGGCGGCCGGTTCTTCCGCCCTCTCGAACAATGTGGAAGGACCTCTCTTCGCAAACACTTCCGGGCAGGATCGTAGCATTCGTTTTATGTACGGTCGCCACGATCCAATTTGTTTGGTGCTACTTGTGGCTTACAAGGCCCTATGTCAACACGGCCGCTTACGAGCAAGGATTGGAGCGAATGCCGTTTCAGGGCCGATGTCTGATGATGTTCCTCCTCAGAGCTGTTCACCGCAACGGTATCCTTGCGGACGTCGGCGCCGTGCTCCGGGCATCACACTTCTGGTTTCCGCGGCCCGTCTCCCCGGAGGTAATGATTCAGGCCCTGGTTGATGTGCTTTCCGTCGCCGTTACGGGGGTCATGGCAACCAAACTCTACCAGGCGAGTTCCCGTCGAAAGCTATTGACCGTTCTCGTCTACCCCTTCGTCCTGGTCGCCTGCTGCGCCACCTACGTCCTGCATACCGTACAGAACTTCCGCTTTGTCTACGATCTGCCGAGCATGGCATTCTTTTCCGTCGCTCTCTACCTCATTTACACGAGAAAGCCGCTGATCTATTTCAGCTTGCTTTTCATCGTTGCAACAGTCAATCGAGAGACGACGCTGCTTCTGCTGCCGCTGCTGCTCCTTGATACGCTAGTACTCCGCCGGGGCAAGGAAAACGATAAGGAATCCTCATCCCGTTGGACGTTGCTTCTGGTCGTGGTGCTGGCTTTATTTTGGGTGGCGTGGCAGATTGCCATGCGCTATGTGTTTGCCTCGAATGTGTCGGAGTTCTATCCGCGCATCGATTGGAACGTGAAGTCCTTGTTCGCTCCACAAGCGTGGCCCCAGATGCTCAGCGCGTGCGGTTATCTGCTGATCATCGTTGTCATCTGGTTCCGTAAGATACCGGATGCCCGGCTTCGGGGCTGGCTTTGGCTCATCCCTCTGTGGATGCTGTTTATGTTCAGTTTCGGCATCCTGATTGAAACGCGCATCTTCGGCGAGTTGATCCCGCTCATCGTTTGCTCAGCAACGCTGATTCTCGAAGAGGAGCTGACAAAGCGATGGCTGAGTTCGACCTTACAGCACGCACAAAGAGGCGACGTTGATGTCCATGTAAGAGCGGCCTGAATGACTTAAGTGACTGTACATAATATGTGTTATCGGACATTCGACATGGAAGCGGCGTTCACGTTACACAATGTGCTACCTTCAGTAAGTCACCCGCGTCGCGGAGAGATGGCCGAGTGGCTGAAGGCGCACGCTTGGAAAGCGTGTATACCGCAAGGTATCCAGGGTTCGAATCCCTGTCTCTCCGCCAAAATACTCATGACGCTGCGCCTACGCTAATCCATGGTGGAATTCTTTACCGACACTGACTGTAACGGATGAGCACTCCTTATCTCATCGGCGTTCTCGCTCTACAGGGTGCCTTCGGTGCCCACGTCAAGACGCTCTCCGCTCTCGGGGTACGCACTCGCCTCGTTCGTTGTGCTGATGATCTGGTCGCACTTCAAGGGCTAATCATGCCTGGAGGCGAGTCCACCACCATGCTCAACTTTCTTGAACGAGGCGCGGACCGCGGCGGTTTTTTTGACGCTCTTCGAAGCTTTGTACAGACGATGCCCACCTTCGGCACCTGCGCCGGCTGCATCCTTCTTGCCAACAATGTTCAACATCCTGTTCAGCGATCGCTCGGCGCGCTCGATATCACCATTGAACGCAATGCCTACGGCCGCCAGAACGACTCTACCATTCTCGCGGCCCCCACCTCGTTGCCTGGTGGTCCGCTGGAAATGGTCTTTATTCGCGCCCCCCGCATTACCCGCACCGGCCCTCTTGTGGAAACTTTAGCCGATCGCGATGGTTCCCCCACTCTCGTCCGCCAAGGCCACCTTCTCGCCGCCACCTTTCACCCCGAGCTCTCCGACGATCTTCGCATTCACCAACTGTTTCTAGACCTCGTAGCAAGCAGGGTGTAACGTGAAATTAGACGGATCGCAGCCTATGTCACCGACCATCTACGCATTCTCGAAGAACAACTCCTTCAACACGCCACGCGTATCGACCCTGAAGCTGTAGCCTCACTCTTGACAAACGATTTCCGCGTGTTCGGCAGCTCCGGCCGCGTCTACACCAAAGCTGAAATCGTCGCTGCCCTCGCCGCGGAGGCACCACGGGAAATCACCCTGCATGGATTTGCTTGCCAACCTCTTTCGACCGAAGCCGCCCTCGTTACGTATCGCAGCCACTCTCCTACCGGTGAAGCACTCCGCTGTTCTCTCTGGGTTCACCGTAATGGACGATAGCAGATGCTCTTTCATCAGGGCACAAAGCTTACTCAACCTTAGCCGGAAACGCAGTATCCTGATGGCGTGAGTCTTCTCGCCCTCTCCCTCGCATGGCCCCTGCCCGCGGATGCGAGCGCTCACGGCCCCGCGCTTGATCTTCACCTCTTCCGGAACCTCTGGATTGCCCTTGCTCTGTTCGCCCTCGCTCACCTTTTATTGTTGATCGGCATTCTGCGCAGCCGCCGCCCCGAAGCACCCGACACTGAAGCCGAGACCTGGAAGCTCGAATACCTTCCGCTTGCCGCTCTCTCTTTGCTCTTCATATTTCTCGCGCTGCAAGCGGAACGCCTCTGGGCCGCCATCCGTTACACAGGAGCCGATCCCGCCGCGCTCCAGGTCGAGGTCACGGGAATGCAGTTCGCGTGGTACTTCCGCTATCCAGGGCCAGATGCGACTTTTGGCGCTACCGAGCCGCGCCTTATATCCGCCGCCGAAGGTAACCCCGTCGGCGTCGATTCCACCGACCCTCACGGCCATGACGATCTCGTCACTTCCGAGCTCGTCCTTCCGCAAGATCACGAGGTCGACCTCCGTCTACGTGCTCAGGATGTCATCCACGGCTTCGCCATTCCGGAGCTTCGCCTCAAGCAAAACGCCGTTCCCGGCCAGACCATCCACATTCACTTCACCGCAACCACACCCGGCACCTATGCCATTCTCTGCACACAGCTCTGCGGTCTCGGCCACTATCGTATGAACGCCAACCTTCGCGTCCTTCCACAGCCGGAGTTCGCCCGTTGGCTCGCCGCAAAAGAGGCAGCCACCCCATGACGCCCAGCAGTCGAACTGATACTTTAACTCCCTATCGTAACTCCTTCATAAGACAAGCGATTTTTACCACCGATCATCACGCTATCGGTCTCCAATATCTTGCTCTCGCCCTTTTTGCAGTCGCGGTCGGCACCGCAATGTCCCTCGCCATGCGCGTTCACCTCATGTGGCCGGATGCGCCGATTCCCTTCCATGGCCCCATTCTCCCTGAAGATTACCTCGCTCTCGTCACGCTTCACGGCACCATCATGCTCTTTTTCGTCATGACGACCGCTCCGCAGGCTGGCTTTGGCAACCTCATCTTACCCGCCCAGATAGGCTCCCGCACGATGGCTTTCCCGCGCCTCAACGCGGCATCGTTCTGGCTTACGGCAATCGCCTTCTTCACCCTTCTCGGTTCTTCCTTTGTTCAAGGCGGAGCCGCTATCTCCGGCTGGACCGCTTACCCTCCTCTCTCCGCGGTCGTCAGCGCAGGTCCCGGTCAGGCTTTGGGCATGGACCTCTGGCTCGCCAGCATCGGGATGTTTGCGATCGCCTCCACAGCCTTCTCAATTAACACGCTCGTCACTATCATCCGTCTGCGCTGCCACGGGATGACCTGGGAACGCCTCCCGCTCACGGTATGGGGATGGTTCACGGCAGCCTTGCTTTCAATTCTCGCCTTCTCGGTGCTACTCGCGGCTCTCGTCATGCTCTTCTGCGATCGCCACGCCCACACCAGCTTCTTCCTCCCCGCTGGAGATCTGGTCAACGGCACCCTCCACGCCGGGGACAACGGTTCCCCCCTCCTTTGGCTGCATCTCTTCTGGTTCTTCGGCCACCCGGAGGTTTACATCGCCATACTTCCCGGCATGGGTCTCACCTCCATGCTGCTGGGAAACTTCGCCCGCCGGAGAGTCTTCGCCTACCGCACCATGATCGCTACCACGCTGCTTATCGGATTCCTCGGCATCCTGGTCTGGGGACACCATATGTTCGTCGCCGGTCTCAATCCTTTCGCCGGGACAGCTTTCTCCATTTCGACGATCGCCATCGCCATCCCTTCCATCGCCAAAGTGCTCAGCTGGCTCGCGACGGTCTGGCGCAGCAAACCGCTCCTTACGACGCCCATGCTTTTTGCTTTAGGATTTGTCTCGCTTTTTCTCACCGGAGGACTGACGGGCCCTATCCTCGCACAGCCTATTCTCGACCAATATCTTCATAACACCTTCTTCGTCGTTGCCCACTTCCACTTCATTATGGCCATGGCCGGCGTCTTCGGCCTGTTTGCGGGCACTTACTACTGGTTCCCGCTCGTATTTGGCCGCATGATGTCCGAACGCCTGGGTCGCCTCCATTTCTGGGGAACTTTCATAGGGGCCTACGCCACCTTCCTTCCCATGCATATCACCGGGCTCGCCGGAGAGCCTCGCCACTATGCTCAACTTACCGGCATTCCCGGTACCGCCGCCGCCCGCCTGCTCCGTGGCGGCTCCGTTCCGCTACAGGCGCACATCACCTATGCGGCCATCTTTCTTGCCATGGTGCAAATCCTCTTCGTGTTCAATTTGGTCCGCAGTATGCGCTCCGGCCGTTCCGCCCCCCCGAACCCCTGGAACGCGACTACCTTGGAGTGGCATCCCTTTCTTGCGCCTGGAGCCAAAGACAATGGTGAGGCGATCAACGTCTTCCGCTCGCCCTGCGAATACGGTACAGCTCAAGCCGGTTCTTTTTACCCACAATGGGCATCGAACGAAGAACCGGAGTAATCTACTCACACGGTCACCCCGGAGCTATCGCCATGCCGGCCATCATCACCCCGCCAGTCGGAACCGAATACGAGAAAAAACAACGCGTCGGTGACAACGACGGCGGTAACGGCAACGGCCGTCGTCCCCCCAACGACAATAAAGACAAACGCACTGGAGGCGGTGGCGACAATGATGGCTGGAACATCCAGCCTCCCGGTCGGCGCGGTCCACGGGAAAAACTCAGCAGGTATCGGCTTGCGGTCTTCTTCGCCCTCGCCGGCGATCTAATGTTCTTCGTGGCGATTGTGAGCGCCTTCTTTGTATCTCAATCGACCGGCCGCTTCGATGCCTATAACAATTACATCAACCAGTGGCTTCCCACCGCAATTCCACCCATCCTATGGATCAACACCGCCGTGCTCGTCCTGAGTTCAGTAACTGCTGAGATCGCCCGGCGTCATATGTTCCGTGAGATCGATGTTATGGATGAGTGGCTCGGTCTGGGAAAGCCCAGCACACGCAATGCGCTTCCCTGGCTTAGCGCCACGGTCGTCCTCGGCACCCTATTCCTGGTGGGTCAGTGGATTGCGTGGCGGCAGCTTGCCGTGCAGCATGTCTTCTTTCGATCGAACCCGAGTAGCCACTTCTTTTTCCTGATCACCGGGGTTCATGGTATCCACCTGGTACTCGGTATTGCAGCGCTCGCTGGCGCGCTCATCGCCCTTTCTACCTCGAAACAGATGGAGAATCGTCAAGTCTTTGTCGACTGCGCCGCCTGGTACTGGCACTCTATGGGCGTGTTCTGGCTGTTCCTCTTCGTACTCTTGGCATTTTTTCAATGAGCAGCATTCAACCGATGAGACGAGGGATAAGTTCAGCTAGCGTAAAGTGGAGAAGGAAAACCTATCTACTTCGCCTTGTCTACGTTCATCGATCTAGGCTTTTACCGATCTTGTTATTCACGTTCTCCGTAGTGTCCGCATATCCGCAAGGCTGTACACAGTGCCGTGACAATGCCGCAGCTACTCCGCCAGTGACTCAAAGAGCCTACCGGCACGCCATAGCCTTGCTGGCTGGAACCGGCAGCGCTTTATTTGCCTCAACCGTATTCATTCTTCGCCGAAATCGTTGACCAACATCGCCCCAACAGCAGACATCCCCGGCATCGAACCGGAGCGTGTAGGCATATACGTTTGCAAAACGTCTAACGAGTCTTTTTAGTTGCTTTCGTGTTCGACGAAGACGCCTTCTGCGGTGCTGCCTTGATTTTAGAAACTTTTCCTACAATCTCTTTAAGAAGAGGGACCGCTTTCAAGGGTGTGCTTTCTTTCTTTTCAGCAGATTTTTTTACCTTTGGCACCTTGGTGGGTAAATGAGGTAAATCGGCATTGTTCCTGGCGGGAAGCTCAGCCAGAGCGGCCGTCTTTGGAGTCGGCTTTTTACCTGGCTTGGGAGTGCTGACTTCTTCGACAATCTTACTCACTGCTGGGGCTGGCTTAGTTGAAGCGGTCTGCGCCTTTACCGCGGCTTTGTTGGCACGGTCAGGTTTGTCTTCGTGAGATTCTAACGAGACGAGATCGTCTGGCTGGTTAACTGTCGGAACGATTGCATCCGCCAACAATGTATCCGGGTTGCTCGATGCAGTCTTTGCACGTGTTCGCTTCGAGACGGACTTTACAGACTCAGGCACGGCAGCAGCCGCTGGCTCTTCTTGAAAATCCTGCTCGGGCTTCGACTCAGGTTCGTCCAGATCGCTCCCTGGTTCGCTGTCCATTGTAGAGGACGCTTGCTCCATGTCCTCATTTTCGTCGTCCGGTCGAGAAGTGCCTTGCTCCGCATCAAGATCAAGTGCATCATCCTCTTCATCCGGCATGACGGACAATTTTTTCTTGCTCTTTGAACCCTTGCCTTCTTTCTTGCCGGCGCGCGAGCGCCGAAGGTGTACAGGTGGCGGAGGCGCGGGTGGAGAATAGGTCTCCAGAAACGACTTTTGCTCTTCGGGCGTCGTCAGTTTCCCGTCCATCATTTCAAAAAATACCTTCTCAACGATTTCGTTGAAAGCTTCGAGCTCCGGCACGATACGCATCTCCTGCATAAGTGCAAACGGTACCTTCTGCCGCGCTTTCGGCCACTCGGTATAGAAACTTTTCAGCTTCGCCTGTACCGCCGGGCTCTTTGACGAATATGCCAGCCACAACACAGCCTCCGGTTTAGCTGCTTGGATCGCCTTCCACGCCTGCGAGGGAAGCGCCGCGCCTTTGCCGGTCAACTGCGCCGCAAACTCCTTGGCATCGGTCTCCAGATGTTCGATCTCAGCAACGAATCCTTGCCGCACGAAGCTCTTCTTTAAATCTGCTACCTCGGATGGCGTCAGCTTCGCGGTAAGCAACGGGAAATTCGCCGAGGCGGCATCCGGATGGATGCCTGAGACCTGAAGTTGTGTCTGCACCTCGCGTAGTTTTTCAAGCTCGCCTACATTCGCCTTTGCTACCGTCATAGCTGGAAAGAGATACTTCATCCAGCCCTCTTCTTCTAATTGACGCAGCACCCGCAGAGGATCTTCTTCGTGGAAGATCTCTTCCGTCTCGTAGCCGCGGAGCGACCCGCTCAACGAACTGATGTACTTTTCTTCCTTGCCCGTCTCATACCGCGCCTGGGTCTTCTCATCCATCGTCCAGCCGAGACGAGCCGAAAATCGAACCGCGCGAATCATCCGCGACGGATCTTCAATAAATCCATAATTGCTTACCAGCCGCAACTGCCGGTTCTCTATATCGGCCACGCCGTTCAGCGGGTCCATTAGCAGCCCGTAGGAGCCATCGTTTAGGGAGAGCGCCATGGCGTTTGCGGTGAAATCCCGTCTTCGCAGATCGTCCAGGATCGTGGCGGCCTGAAAGATCGGTTTACCTGATTTTGGGTAGGTAGCACTTAGCGTACTCCCGATCTCCACGCGAACACCTCCCGGAAAACGAGCGAACAAAGACTGGCTGGAAGCAAGTTCACCCATTAGAACGGCACTGGCCGCTTCAAGTTCCTTACGTAGCTTGAGGGCATTGCCTTGAACCGCGACATCCAGGTCGCGCACGGGCGATCCGCTTGTCAGATCGCGAACAGCGCCGCCGGTCAGAAACACAGTCAAGCTATAGAGGCGCGCAATCTCGCGAATCGAATGGAGCGCCGCCTGTTGCGGGAGGGAGAGCCGGTTTTGCAACAGATAGATATAATCAGCCATGGCTTGCGTTCACTCTCGTACACGTCTGCATTGTTCGCTAACACTTGTCGTTTCAGGAGTTTACATACGTAATCCATGCAAGTGCAACACGTAAGCGTACCATAGATCGATACGTTGGCGCGAGCTTCTTCGTGCCTTACGCATCTTCCCTCTTATGTCGACGGTACACAAAAAGGTCTTAGTACGGCGCTTCACGGGAGACGTTCTCGCCGGGTATCTACCATTTACTACCTTCCTCTGCCATACGGATGGTCAGCCCCCCGCCCTCGAACTACTGGATCTGAGCGGCCATGTCCTTCCGGTACCGCTCCATCAGGTTAAGATGGTCAGCTATGTTCGCGACTTCAATCTCGCGGATACCCAGAATCCTGAACGGCTTGGACGCCGGGCGTTCCTTGCTCGTCCCCGAGCCGAAGGCCTTTGGCTTCGAATCACGTTTCGCGGCGACGACACGCTTGAAGGATTGGCGGCGGCTGACCTTTCTTTTCTCAGCAACGCTTCCGAGGACATGGGCGTTCATCTCATACCGCCCGACATCCGTTCAAACACCCAGCGAGTCTTTATTCCACGTTCTTCCATCACTGACCTTCAGGTGCTGGCCGTCATTACAAACCCCTCTCGCAAGAGACCGCCTGCATCCCTGCATCCGTCCGTTCCACAAGAGTCGCTCTTCTCCGCCGACAGGAACTAACCCTCGCCTACAATCTATCCATGGGCCCTTCGTACACGCTCGCCGAAGTCGCAGCCAAACTCGGCGCACGCCTTCGCGGTTCGCATGATGTTCTCATCAGCGGCGTAGCCGGTATTGAACAGGCCGGTCCGAACCAGCTTACGTTCGTTGCGAATAAGAAATATGCCGGGTTGGCGCGCACGACACAGGCAGGCGCCGTCATCGTCGAGCCGGAATTCATCGAGATTGCTTCTCCTACCCTTCGCGTCGAAAACCCGTACCTCGCCTTCGCGCGCGCTATCGAGCTTTTTTACACCGCCCCTGTCTACCCGCCCGGCGTTCATCCCACGGCGAGCATCGCTTCCTCCGCAACGATCGGTCCAGGGGCCCATATCGGTGCCTACGCCGTCATCATGGATCATGTCGTCCTTGGTGCCGGCGCGACCCTTCTTCCTCACGTCGTTCTTTACCCCCATGTACGCATCGGAGATAGCTTCTTTGCTCATGCCCACGCCGTCGTCCGCGAGCATTGTTGCTTGGGCGACAGAGTCACGCTGCAAAATGGGGCAATCGTCGGAGCCGACGGATTCGGCTTTGCTAAACAAACCAGCGGTGCCTGGTACAAAATACTCCAGTCCGGCCACGCTATCCTTGAGGACGATGTCGACCTTCAAGCGAATGCTTGCGTTGACCGTGCCTCAATCGGTGAAACTCGCATCCATGCCGGCGCAAAGATCGATAACCTCGTCCAGGTCGGCCACGGCTCCTCAGTAGGTGAACATACTCTTCTTTGCGCCCAAGTAGGCCTTGCCGGCTCTTCCTACATTGGTAAGAATGTCGTTCTCGCGGGTCAAGTCGGCGTCGCGGGCCACTGTACGGTAGGCGACGGCGCGGTCGCTACTGCCCAATCGGGCATCCCCAACGACGTCGCACCCGGTAAAGTCGTCAGCGGTTATCCCGCCGTCGATAACCGCCAATGGCTTCGCTCCGTCGCGCTCTTCAGCCGTCTCCCCGAACTCTTCCACACCTTGCGAAGTAAGTCCTGACAGCGTCGACTCTTACCCGCGTCACTGCCGCGTTTCGGGATCGAACCCCTGCTACCCTGAACACGATGCGCTTTTATTTCTTCTTCGCGCCGGCTGTCCTTCTTTCGTTCGCCGGCTGTCACTCCGCCTTCGTTGAAGCGACCGTGTCGAATCGCACCGCAACCTTGATCCCGCTCATCGAAATTGACTATCCGAGCGCCAGTTTCGGCACGGAAAACCTTGCTCCGGGTAAGGACTTTCATTATCGCTTCAAGGTTCTCGGTACGGGGGCGATGAAAGTCATCTACACCGATGCCACCGGGCATGAGAAGACGATGAGCGGCCCAGTTCTAAAGGAAGGTGATGAAGGCCCGCTAACCCTGTCCTTCACTCCGGATGGTCTGCATTGGCAGACCCCGCCGGCCAAACATTAGTTTTCGACCTAGAGTCGCTAGAGGACTTATCTCTACCGCTCTTGCCGTTCCTATACCCTCTTCTTATGCAACGCGGCTTCTTGATTACCTTTGAAGGTCTGGACGGCTCCGGGAAGACCACGCAGCTTCGACGACTTGATGCGAGCCTCCGCTCGGAAGGCCACCTCGTTACCGTGCTCCGCCAGCCGGGCTCTACCGCCCTTGGCGACCGCATCCGCGCCGTTCTGCTCGACTCCCGCTCTGAAACTGCCCTGGGGCCTATCGCTCCCATGGCCGAACTCGCGCTCATGTTTGCCGATCGCGCGCAGGCTATCGCGGAAGTAATCGAACCCGCTCTCGTTTTGGGCCACATCGTTCTCTGCGATCGCTTCACGGACTCCTCGGAGGCCTACCAGGGGGGTGGCCGTCAACTCGGCTCGGCCCCCGTCCTCGCTCTTCATAATGCCGTCTGCGGCAATCTTCAACCGGATCTCACGCTCCTTCTTTTGCCTCCGCTTCAGTCCTCGCTCGCTCGTGCCCGCCGCCGTAACCAGCGCAATGTGCAGCAGCATGGCACGGACGAAAACCGTTTCGAGCGCGAATCCGACGCCTTCTACGACCGCATCTATCGAAGCTACCAAGTCATCGCTCTCCGCGAATCCGCGCGCGTGGTCGCTCTCGCCGGTGACGACAGCATCGAAGAGATACAGAAAAATATCCACCGCATCGTCACGGAACGTCTCCGCGTGCACACACAGCAACCCGCATCCGCCATGCTTGAATCATGACCACCCCGCCCCCCACACTCGAAGTCAGCCCTGAGCCGCCGCCAGCTTCAGCGCCCGAGCAGATTCTTCTTCCTCCCGGCCTTCCCCATTCGCTGCCTTTCTACGCTTTCAAGCCTTGGGTCAAACTCGGCGATCCTATCCGCCTCTTCGAATATCTTCACAAGACCTACGGCAACATCGCCCACTACCGCTTCATGGGCACCCCTATCGTCTTCCTCAATGACCCCGAGTATATTCGCGAGGTCCTGGTCAACCAGGCGTCGGCCTTCGTCAAGGAGAGGACGGTACGACGCATGAAGGTGCTTCTCGGCGAAGGCCTTATCACCTCCGACGACCCTATCCACATACGCCAGCGCCGCATCGCCGCCCCCGCCTTTCACCGCCAGCGCATCGCCGCCTACGCCGGACAGATCGTCGTGATCGCCGCCCACCAGCGCGATCTCTGGCAGCCCGATGAAACTATCGACATCGCCGCGGCCAGCATGGCTCTCTCGCTTGAGATCGTTGCCCGCACCCTCTTCGACACAGAGGTCGATGCCGACATCCGCCGCATCAATGACGAGGTCAATACCGTCATGGATCTCTACAATTTTCTCGTCGCCTTTCCCAAGCTCGAGTCATTCATGCATCTTCCCGTTCCCGGCATCCTCAGATTCAAACGGTCTAAAGCTCGTCTCGACGCCGTAATCGATCGTCTTATCGCCACCCGCCGTACCGAAATCGAATCCGGAGCACCCGACAAGGGCGACCTGCTTCATATGCTACTCACCTCCGTCGACTCCGAATCGCAGCCCGATGCCGAAGGCCGTCAGCCCGGTATGTCCCCCGCCCAGATACGGGACGAGGTCCTCACTATCTTCCTCGCCGGATACGAAACCGTCGCCAATGCCCTTACCTGGACCTGGTACCTCCTCTCCCAGCATCCCGAGATCGAGGCGCGGATGCACGACGAACTCGACAATGTTCTAGGTACCGGACCGGATCAACGCTTAGCCACCCTCGCCGACTGCCCCAACCTGCGCTACACCGAACAGGTCTTCGCCGAATCCATGCGCCTCTATCCGCCCGCCTGGGCCATGGGTCGCATGTCGACCCGGCCCGTCAAGATCGGCCCTTACACCCTTCCCGCCGGCTCTCATGTCTTCTTCAGCCAATATATGATGGGCCGATCCGAGGAGTACTTCCCCGACCCCCTCCGCTTCGATCCCGACCGCTTCACGCCCGAGGCCAAAGCCGCTCGCGCCAAATATACCTATTTCCCTTTCGGCGGAGGCTCACGCCAGTGCATCGGTGAGGCCTTCGCCTGGATGGAAGGCACCCTCTCCCTCGCCACCATGGCTCAACGCTGGAAACCGCGCTTCGTCCCCACCTATCCCATTGAACTTCAGCCTAAAATAACGCTTCGCCCCAAACACCCTGTAATGATGCAACTCCTCCACCGGTAACTCTGATTGCGGACTACAATCAAGCCGGTGTTCGTCTGGGACGAGAAGAAGCGTGAAGCCAATTTTATCAAGCACGGCTTCGACTTTGAAGACGCGGGAAATGGTCTATTTCGACACCAAGAAGTTTAGCTGGAATACCTTGCGGAACGGAAAGAAACGCCATGCCAACATTGCCTTCGTCGAGTTCTATGAAATTCATCTCACCCTCGTCCACACAAAGCGGTCTGGAGACATCCGGGTTATCTCCCTCCGCAAGTCTTCAAGAAAGGAGAGACTGGCTTATTCACAATTCCACCAGCTTCACTGATTGGGCCCGTGTCTTCGCAGAAGCTGATTCCGACGCTCCCATCGCCTACAACGCCGAAGACGACGATGATATGTACGACCCTAACGACGATGCAGCCGTCGAAGCAGCCTGGCTTGAGGCCGCCCGCGAAGGCCACGCCACCCGGGGCATCGGCAAGGATGCCGTCGTCCTCACGCCCGAAGACTTGGGATTCAATAAGTAAACCGCCGCCGCAAACGATACACTCACTCCATAGCACCGGAGAAAGCATGTCCACCAACGCTGTCGTCCGTCCCTCTGAAGCCCCTGATCCGCGCCCGGCACCCGCGCCCGCCCAGCCCGAGGCTGAGACCCCCCTCGAAGGCTTCGCCTCCATCTGCTCCATGCTCGCCGTCTATCTTTTCGTCACGGCCTTTATCTTTCAGAACTTCCAAATCCCCTCCGCCTCCATGGAGAAGACCCTCCTCATCGGCGACCACCCGCTTGTGGATCGTGTCATCTTTGCGCCCTCGGCCCCATGGACACGCTTTATGCCCTCGCGCGATATCCATCGTGGGGACGTCATCGTCTTCTTCAAGCCGAATCCCGTACCACCCGACCCACCGGACATCATCCTGGTGAAGCGCGCCATCGGCATACCCGGCGACCATATCCACCTTCGCAACGGCGTCGTCTATCTCAACGGAGTCGCCCAGAATGAGCCTCAAGCCGGCAAGCCGACCGCCGACGATTACAGCCCCTATCGCGACGACTTCCCTAGCGTCTCCCCTGATACGGACCTGAATGTCCGATCCACCTGGGCTGTCGACTTGCCAAATTATCTTCAGAACGGCGATCTCGTGGTTCCGCCAGGCAAGGTCTTCGCCATGGGCGACAACCGTACCGCCTCGCTCGATGGCCGCTACTGGGGCTTTGTTCCCCGTGAGAACATCCTCGGCCGCCCCTTATTTATCTACTGGTCTTTTAAGACGCCCGCCGATCAGATCGACAAAACGTCCATCCCCGACCGTATCGCGTTCACCTTTCACGTCCTTATTCATATCTTCGATGAAACTCGCTGGAACCGGACCCTTCACGTCGTCCGTTGATGCCGTACCCTCGGATGCAGTCCAAAGCAACGAGGAAGCCCCGCAAATCTTAACAAAAGAGAAGAAGCATTCCCGCGTTCCCTATAAAGGAACTTGGCTCCAATTCCGAGCCAAGTGCATGTCGTTACTTGACAAGCCTATCGACCACCATGTTTATAGAGGATGAGCCATAAAGGTTAGAGAGCGATCTACGTCTTTTGGTGGAGATCGCCAAATAAAGGTACGGCCGCATTTGGAGCAATAGCATGAAGCGCACCTGGTTGAAAGTTTTTAGCTTAATGGTTTTCTCGTTGGTAAGTCTTCTTCCCCTTGTCGCTCAATCCACCGGCGGTACCATTGCCGGAACAGTAACCGACCCCAGCGGCGCTCTTGTTCCAAACGCGACCATTACCGCCACGGGCGTTGACACAGGTACGGTCTACAACAGCGTTTCCACATCGGCGGGCACCTTTCGCTTCTCGCAGATGCAGCTAGGCCGATATAACCTTGCTATCTCGGCGCCGGGATTCAGTACGCTTCGGCTCGATGGCATTCTCGTCACTACGGGCAACATCTCACCCGCGGAGGCACACCTGACCACCGGCAGCACCAACGACACCGTAACGGTCAACGAGAACGCGCCTGTCGTAGAGACGGAGAACTCCGAGGTCAGCAATACCGTTTCCACCCGTCAGATCCTCGATCTTCCGCTCAGCCTCACCGGCCAGAGTGCCATGCGTTCCGTGGAAACATTCATCTTTCTCGCGCCGGGTACGGTTGGACCGGGCACGGCTGGCTCCACCTCTGGAGCCTTTCAAGCCAAGACCGCCGGAGGCCAGAACTTCGGCACCGAAGAGCTGTTGGACGGCATCAGCGTCCGCCGTGAGGATAGCAACTCCGCCTTTGACGAGCACGCTCCGAGTGTCGAGGCCCTTACCGAACTTAAAGTGACCACCAGTATCATTCCTGCTACCGCTGGGCGAACCACGGGCGGTGTCGAGAACTTCAGCACCAAGAGCGGTACAAATCAGTTTCACGGTACAGCTTTCGAAATCTTCCAGAACGAAGATCTCAACGCGAACGACTACTTCAATAAGCTGCGTATCTCGCAGAATCCAGGTAATACGGCTGTCTTCGCGGCCAATCAGCGTCCAGTCGATAAAAAGAACGATTATGGCGGCTCAGTTGGCGGACCCATCTCCATCCCTCATCTCTACAACGGGCACGACCGTACCTTCGGTTTCTTTTCCTTTGAGCAGTTTCGGCAGTCGCAGAGCGGTGTCGCGGTCAGCTCCATCCCCACGGTGGCGGTACGTGGCGGAGACTTCTCCGCGCAACTGACCAACACCCCCGATGGCGCACTCGTCGACTGTAACGGCAACCCGGTCTTCAAGGGTGAAATCCTCGACCCCGCCACCACCAGTACGCGCGCCGGGGTCATCTGTCGGCTCCCCTTTGCCGGCAACAAGATCGATCCTGCTCGCTTCAGCTCCGTTGCAAAGACGGTGCTTGGCTATCTACCCATGCCGAACCAGGGCGCTGCCGGTGCGACGACACAGAACTACTCCTACTCCACGAACTTCCCCGTTTTGAACACCGTGTACACCATCCGCGTGGATCATAACCTTTCGGCCAAGTCGAAGATCTTCGGCACCTACACCGATCGCGACAATGACATCACCAACGGTCATCCCCCCTATCCGGGGCCGGGCGGCGGCGTTCAGGTCCAGTCGGCATATGCCAAATACCTGCGTGTCGGCAATGATTACACGGTCACGCCCTCGTCGTTCAATCATTTTGTGGTTGGCTTCGATCGTCTCTACCAGTTCAATCGTGCCAGCTCGGTCGGCTTTACACCCGACTTCGATAAGCTTTTAGGCATCGGCGGAGTAAGCGGACCAGATTTTCCAGCCGTCTCCTTCGCCAGCACCGCGGTTCCGAGCTATAACAGCATCGGCTATAACAATGACTCGATCCAGCCGGTCAATCTCTTCGAGATCACCGATATCTACACGCTTTCGAAGGGCCGCCACACGCTGAACTTCGGTCTCGACTTCCGTAAAGACCAGTTCACCAATGAAGACAAAGGAGCGAACTCCGGCAGTTTCGGGTTCGCGCAATATCAGACTGCCGCCGCGCCCGGCGACACGCAATCGGGTGACGGCTTTGCCAGCCTGCTCCTTGGCCGCGTCAACCAGGCCAGCCTCGCCGTTCAAAGCAAAGCTCCGCGTATCAGCCAAGCCTACTATGCAGCCTTTGTGCAGGACGACTTCAAGATTACGCACAACCTCCTGCTCAACGTCGGTCTCCGCTACGACATCGATAAACCGCGCAATGAAGCACACGGCGATTTTTCAAACTTTAGCCCCACCTTGCCCAACTCTGCCGCCGGCGGAATTCCGGGTTCCCTCTACTTTGCCGGTACCGGCGCGGGACGCATTGGTGGAACCGGCGAGTTCGCGAAGACTTATAAAAAGGATTTCGCTCCTCGCATCGGCTTCGCCTTTTCCCCTGACGCGTCCGGCGGGAAGACCTCCATTCGCGGCGGCTTTGGTATCTATTACGGTGCCCTCGATTACTCGGACTTTGGCTCGGCCAATCAGCTCGGGTTTACCGCCAACCCTTCCTTTCATAACAACGACAATTTCAGCCAGGCCTACTGCAACGGAACGCCGACAACCGGGACGACGACCGTTTGCAGCAACGTCAACGGCTTCGACCAGTCCTTCCCCGCCTACGCGGCTCCACCCAATCTCGACCCCAATCAGGGCAACAATCAGGACCTCGGGAACCAGCTCGCCGGCGAATATATCGCTCCGAGCTTTGGACGGCCCGCCGCCATCTACAACTGGGGCTTCCAGGTCCAGCAGCAGTTGGCGACCGACCTCATCTTAACGCTCGGCTACATCGGTACGACCGGAACCTACCTCCACTCCGACCTGCTTCAGGTCAATGACATCAATCCGAAATACTTTGGCGCGGGTCAAGCGTTGAACTCGCCCTTGGCAGCCGGTGCCGCCGCCCCGTTCGCCGGTTTCAGCGGTACCCTCGGCCAGTCGCTGCGCCCCTTTCCGCAGTACAACAATATCTTCTCCGGTGGCGGGATTGAAAACATTGGCCATTCCAGCTACGAGGCCCTTACCGCTAAACTCGAACGCCGATTCCACTCCGGCCTGAACCTGCTGGGAGCCTACACCTGGTCGAAGACGCTGACCGATGCCGACTCCACCATGCCCGCCTTCTCCGCCTTCAATGGCAATCCCGGCAGTGTGCAAAATCCCTATAACCTCAAGAGCGAGAAAGCCGTCAGCTTCCAGGATGTCCCGCAGAACTTCGTTGTCAGCTACTTCTATGAGCTTCCCCTCGGCAAGGGAAAGAAGTTCCTCAACAGCAATCCTGTCGTCAACGCGGTCGTCGGCGGCTTCCAGGTAGGCGGGATTGACCGTTACGTCAGCGGAACGCCCACCGCGTTCAGTTGCACCCCTATCCCGGTCGGGGCATCGCTTGCCTGCCTTCGCTACAACATCGCGCCCGGCTTCGTAAATAAGGGTGCCAACGCCAACAGTGCCAACCCTCAGGAGCGCCAAGTCTTCAACCCGGCTGCCTTCACCAATCCCAGCACAGCCGCTACGTTCGCTCTCGGAACATCTCCGCGCGTCAACGCCGGTTACCGCACTCCCGTCTACAAAAACGAAGACTTCTCCATCATCAAACACATCGCCAACTTCGGAGAATATGGCGACCTCCAATTACACGTCGACCTCTTCAACGCTTTCAATCGGGTCCACCTCAGTGGTCTCAACACCAATCCAAACGACCCGCCGAATCCAGCAACGGGCGACATCAATAACCACTTCGGCTCGTATACAACTGACTTCGGTCAACCAACTATTCGTCAATTTATCTTGCGCTATACCTTCTAATTTTGAATGATTCACTAACCGGGCGGCGTCTCTCCGACGCCGCCTCGTCATTTCAAAATGCTAACGAGCCTTATGAGCCGATGGACGTATTGCCGATGGTTCGTGGCGGTGCTGCTGGCTTTGGTTTGGACCAAACAACCGCTTTCCAGTCAGCAGCCTAAGCAGGCCACCGATCTCAGCCCCGCGGCTCTCGAAGCCTTTCAGCGCGGAACAGAAGCGCTGCATGCCGGAAACATGCTCGAAGTCGTCGAAGACTTCGGGGAGGTTACACGCCAGGCTCCACGCTTTGCCGAGGGTTATCTCAACCTGGGTCTTGGCCTGGTCCAACTTTCCCGCAACGAAGACGCCTCCAAAGCTCTCGAAAAAGCCATCGCTCTCAAGCCTGTTATCCACGGCGCACACCTCTTCCTGGCTATTGCCGACTACAACCTTGGGCACTTCGACTCAGCCGCCACTGCCGTCCGTAAGGAGACGACCGCCACCCCCGCGAACCCGCAAGCCTGGATGTGGCAAGGCATCATCGACCTCGCGCGCGCACAACTCACCGCGGCCGTGGAAGACCTCGTACGCGCCTCCACTCTCGACCCCAAGAACGTCGACATTCTGTATCATCGCGGCCGCGCCGCCCTCGCCCTCTCGCGGCAAAGCTATGAAGCCATGTTCCAGCTCGACCCGAAATCATGGCATGTCCCTCAGGTCGTAGCCCAGGCCGATGTCGAGTCCGGTAACGACAAGGACGCTATTGAGCAGTTCAAGCTCGCCATCGCCGCTGCCCCGCCGCAGGGTGGATTGTACGAAGCCCTCGGTAGCTCCTATTGGCGCGACGGCCGCTATGAGGAGGCGCAACAGGCCTACGAAATCGCCCTCAAGCTCGACCCAAACGATACCCTCACCCTCTACAAACTAGGCTGTCTGCGCATTGATCGCTCCGATGCCGCCGGTGGAAAGCCGCTATTGGAACGTGTCCTTATCGCCGACCCCTCGCTCACCATGACTCGCTACTATCTGGGGCGTGCCGAATCGCAACTTGGCAATGACCAGGCCGCCATCGCCGACTTCACGAAAACCATCGAAGAGCATCTCGACGACGAGACCACCAAGCAGGCCTACTTTCAGCTCTCTCGCGCTTACCGCCGCGTCCACAACCTGCCCGCTTCCGACGAGGCTCAGGCGCAATACCGTATACTCGACGCGAAAAGCAAGACGGCGCTTCAGGACAGAATGAGCCAGCGGCGCGCCCGCGCGGACCGCGACACTAGCATTCCTATACCATCTGAAAGCACCAACCCAGCTCAACCATAATCATCGCAACGGAGCACCGAGACCCATGGACGAAAACCGCATAAAGCCAATCGGACGACGCGATTTCATCAAAGCCACAACCGCGGCATCCGCCCTCCAGTGGTTGCAACCATACGCCCTTGCCTCGCCGGCCAATCAAGCCCCCAACTTACAGCTCTTCATGACCAGTGACACAAAAAAGCACGAGGCCGTCGCGATCCCCGCCAACCAGCCCGCGCGACCCGCTTCCGAGACCGTCGTTCTTGATTCCTCGCAGCGCTTCCAAGCCATGCTCGGCTTTGGTTGCGCCTACACCGACGCCAGCTGCTTCCTGCTCAACTCCATGGAGCCCGCCGCTCGCCGGAAGTTCCTCGCCGACACCTTTTCACCCTCCGCCATGAACCTCAATGTCGGCCGCACCTCCATCGGTGCCAGCGACTACTCGCATGATCTTTACAGCTACGACGATACGGTAGACGATCTCCAGATGAAGCACTTCTCCATCGCCCACGACGAGACCTACATTCTGCCGCTCCTCGGCGAGATGCGCCGTCTCAATCCCAGCCTCTTTCTCCTCTCCTCCCCCTGGAGTCCCCCCGGATGGATGAAGACCTATGGCTCGATGCTCGGCGGCTGGATGACCAATAAATATCTGGAACCGTACGCCCTGTACATCAGCCGCTTTCTCGATGCCTACCGTGCCGCCGGTGTGCCCATCGACGCCGTCACCTGCCAGAATGAGCTCGAAACCGATCAGGGAGGCCATATGCCCGCCACCTATTGGACCCCCGAGATCGAGTCCGACTTCATCCGCGACCATCTCGGCCCCATGCTCCGCAAGAAGAAAGACCCCGCCGAGATCTGGCTGCTCGACCACAACTACAATCTCTGGAAGCGCATTCGCTGGCAGATGCAGGACTCCGAACTCCGCAAATATGTCTCCGGCGTCGCCTGGCACGGTTACGTAGGCACCGCCGACATGATGAGCCGCCTCCACGAGACCGAGCTGCGGCTTCCTTTTTATTGGACGGAAGGCGGCCCAGATTACACCGATCCGCACTATGCCGAAGAGTGGACGCGCTGGGGCCAGATATTTTCGGACGCCATCGGCAACTGGTGCCGCTGCATCATCACTTGGAATCTTATGCTCGACCCACGCGGCAATCCTAATATCGGCCCCTTCTCCTGCGGTGGCCTCGTCACGCTTAAGGATGATGGCACCCTCCTCTATAGCGGTCAATACTGGGCCTTGCGCCACTTCTCCCAGCACGTCCAGCGCGGAGCCGTCCGCATCGCCAGCCACTCCGACGCCACCGAGCTGCACCACATCGCCTTCCAGAATCCCGACGGCTCGCGCGTCCTCATCCTCACCAATAACGGCGAAGAGCGCGATCTACGCATGATCCACGAAGGCCGGGAGGTCAACCTGCACCTCGACGAGCACTCCATCGCCACCGTCATCCAGCACACCTAGCTTCCCCATGCCGGATCACGGTACGATAGAACCAATGCTCACCGGCACGTCAACTTCGCAGCTCGTTCGGCCCGCGCGCTCCTTCCAAGGCTCCGTTACCCTTCCCGGCGATAAATCCATCTCGCATCGTTACGCCATGCTGGCCGGTCTGGCCAACGGCACCACCCGCCTCTCGAACTTCTCAACCGGAGCCGACCCGCGCTCCTCGCTTGCCTGCATGGCCGCGCTCGGCGCAACCGTCAACACCTCCGACCCAGCCTTCATTGCCGTCACCGGCACCGGCGGACAATTTACCGCGACCGAAGCCTCGCTCGACTGCGGCAACTCCGGCTCCACGATGCGGATGCTTGCCGGCCTCCTCGCGCCGCATCCGCACGTCTACACCCTCACCGGCGACGCTTCGCTCACGCTCCGACCCATGGAGCGTATCCGCAAACCTCTCAGCCAGATGGGCGCGGACATTACCCTCGCCGAGGGCCATGCCCCCATCGTCATCCGCGGCGGCCCGCTCCGCGCCATCGACTTCGACACCCCCATCCCCTCCGCCCAAGTCAAAACCGCCGTCCTCTTCGCCGGTCTCCAGGCCGAAGGCACCACCTCGCTCGCCGAATCCATCCGCACCCGCGATCACACCGAGCACGCCCTCCGTGCCTTCGGAGCTAAGCTCACCTTATTAGGCGACCGCCTGCAGATTGAAGGCGGCCAACACCTTTCCGCAATCGACTCCGCAATCCCCGGCGACCTCTCCTCAGCCGCTTTCTTTCTCTGCGCCGCCCTCCTCTTCCCGGATTCGAACCTCATTCTCGATGCCCTTGGCATGAACCCAACCCGCTCCGCCCTGCTCGACGTCATCGTTGCGTTGGGCGGCCGCATCAAGGTCCTCAACGTCGAAGAGCACCACGGCGAGCTCATCGGCACCATCCAGGTCAACCGTGCTCCTGGCCCGCTCAAGGGCATGGAGATCAGCGGTGCCCTCTCCGCCCAACTCATCGACGAGCTCCCTGTCCTTGCTGCCATCGCCCCGTACACCTCCACCGGCATCCGCATTCGCGACGCCGAGGAACTCCGCGTCAAAGAGTCCGACCGCATCGCCCTCGTCGCTCAAAACCTGCGCGCAATGGGCACCGAACTTACCGAGCATGAAGACGGCCTCGACATTCCCGGCAATCAGCAGCTCCATGGCGCAACCATAAACTCCGGCTCCGACCACCGCATCGCCATGGCCTTCTCCATCGCCGCCCTCCGCGCCACGGGCGACACCGAAATCCAGGGCTCCGAAGCCGCCGCCATCTCCTTCCCCGAGTTCTTCACCCATCTCGAAACCCTTAGCCAACACTAATCGGACCGGGGTGCCTCATCTTCACGACGGCTTCTATCGTCGTGGATGGGTGCTCTCCTGCATCTCAGTTCTGAAACGGGGGTTACTCGCCGCTAAGGTGATCTAGCCCCGAA
>CAXTRY010000002.1:29759-80098 GCA_964246805.1 uncultured Acidobacteriaceae bacterium | reverse complement strand
CGCCCACCCAATCCGACGCTATTTCGACATGGGCCTGATGATCACCCTCAACTCCGATGACCCGCCCATGTTCGGCGCAACCTTGCTTGATGAGTACATCCTCGCCCGGCAGACCTTCGACTTCTCTCTGGACCAGATGCGCGAACTCGCCGCCAACTCCATTGAAGCCAGCTTCCTTCCGCCCACCCGCAAGCTCGCTCTTCTCCGCCAGGTTGAGCTCTATGGAATGTAGTTACCGAGGAGCGGGCACCATCACCGCGTTGGGGTCGATCTTCGGTATCCCGAAGTGTCCGCTCAGGTGCAGCAGGTCCAACGGACGCAGATCGCCCGTCACCGAAATCACGTTCATATCCCGCGATGACCGGATCAGCACCACAACATCGTCAATATCGCCGCCATTGAAGTGCAGCCAAAGATCGGTCGCCGCCGACCGCGGCTGTGCCGTGCTCGCGGGCGTCTGGTTACCGTTCACCATATGCTTCCACCCGGCCGCGTGGAATGAATCGATGATCGCGGCCATACCCTCCGGTGTGTAAAAGGCCGGTTGCGGATAGTGGTACGAATCCACCGAAATCCCGGTCAGCGCCGCCGCCGCCCGCTTCGCATCCATGCCGTTCGATTCAAGCAGATTCTGCGCGATCTGCATCAGCGACCGATCGAACGTAAAGCTTGTGTGTGTCCCCGGTTGATCGGCCAACGCGCCAAACGATTGAGCGACTCCGGGCGGCTGCTGTGCCAGTGCGGGCAGAGAAAGAGCGGCAACCAGCGATGTGCGGACAAACGAGCGAAGATTCATAGGAGTCCCCTCCTCGTTTAGACACACTTCACGCAGCGGGGTTTCACTCACCTGGCGTATATTTCGGTTCCTACCGGGGAGCCGGCGCAAAGTACCCCTTATGCGCCCTCACATGGAATCGGGGATCCGTCGCCTGCAAGTAAATCGTCCGGAACGAACCGTCATTTTTGAAGTCAGCCGGCCGGTACTCCAGCGAATACTGGCTGCGCAGTTCCTCCTCGATGTTACGAAAGCCGGTCGCCACATCCTCGATCCGTGTCGGATAGAAGGCCTGCCCGCCGGTCGCCTCGGCCACCTCGCGCAGCACGTCGTCACCCTTGTCTTTGCTCGGGCTTACGTTGGTCGAGATCGCATAGACGATCGTCTCCGCCCGCTGGCACTCCTTGATCGCGTCGCTCTCGAGTGCCCGGCTATAGTTGTCGTCCCCATCCGAGACCAGGATCAGCGCCTTTCGCACCGCGCCCGCCTCGCGCAAGGTCAGCATCTGGTCGCGGCACGTCTTGTACAGTGCATCGTAAAGTGCCGTTCCGCCGCCCGGCCTCAGCTTGTGGACCCCTTGGTTCAACAGATCGACATTATTCGTATATGCCTGGGATACGTCGGTCTGGATGTCGAAACCTTCGATAAACGCCCGGTCGTCGCGATGCAGCACCTGGAGGAAGAACTCAACCGCCGAGTCCTGCTCGAATTGAAACCGCTGCCGGATGGAGCTGCTCGTATCGAGCATGATCCCGACCCGCAGCGGCAGATTCGTCTGCTGCGTAAACCGGATGACCGCCGCCGGCGGCTTGCCATCGTCCAGCAGCCCGAAGTTCTGCCGTTGCAGCCCTGTAATGAAGCGTCCCTTCTTGTCCGTCACGGTGAAGATAAGATTTACTTCGTTCGCCCGCACCACAATGGTCGGAACCGGAATATCGCCGGCAGGCACTTCCGTCGAAGGCGCCGGCGCTTGCTGCGCCGGTGCTGTAGTCCGCGCCGGGGAAGGAGAGGTCTGCGGCGTCGCGGTACCTGAAGGAGCCGTTGATGGGACGACCGGTGTGGGTGCCTGGGCATAAAGAGGCAGCCATGCAAAGAAAACGGAAGCTACAGCGATACAAGACGTGCGAAACAATGCGATCACCGAACGATTCTACTCAACCGCGGACACGCCTGTCCGCAGCGCGAGCAGAAACGCCTCCAACTCCTCCGGCAGCCGAGCCTCCAGCGCCAGCTCCTTGCTCGTCTGCGGGTGGGTAAATGCCAGCCGCGCCGCATGGAGGAAGTTCCGCTCCAGCTCCAGCCCGCCATCAGCCGGACCGATATGCCGAGGCGCGCCATAGAGCGTGTCGCCGACGACTGGATGCCCCATCGATTGCAGGTGCACCCGTATCTGGTGCGTCCGCCCGGTCTCGATCCGCACCTCGACGAGCGTAAACGGCCCGGACGGCGTTGTAAGTCGCTCCAGCACACGCACATGCGAGACCGCCGATCGCCCATCCGCCCGGCGCGTCGTCATCCGCGTCCGCCGGTTTACATCCCGCGCGATCGGCAGCGTCACCGTCGTATCGTCTTTCGCGATATGTCCATGCGCCAGCGCCAGATACGTCTTATGCACCTTGCGCCCGGCAAACATCGCACCCAGCTTGCGGTGTGTGCTGTCGTCCTTCGCCACCACGATCGCGCCGCTGGTCTGCTTATCCAGCCGGTGCACGATCCCCGGCCGCAGTTCGCCCGCCATCTCCGACAGCTTCGCCAGATGGAACAGCAGCGCATTCACCAGCGTTCCCCGGTTGCGCTCATCGTCCGTCGCGCCCGCGCCCGCGTGAACCATCATCCCGGCCGGTTTGTTGACGACCGCCAGATACTGGTCCTCGTACAAAATCTCCAGCGGAACGTCCTCGGGTACCGCATGGAGCGGCTCCGGATGCGGCTCGCCTTCAATCTCCAGCGCCTCGCCGCCCTTCAGCTTCTGCTTCCCCTTGCCGGGCGAGCCGTCGACACGCACCTGTCCGGCATCGATCAGCAGCTGCACCCGCGCGCGGCTAATGTCGGGGATCGCCTGCGCCAGATACTGATCCAGTCTCAGCCCCGCCGCCGCCGCGTCTGCTGTAAAACTTCGCACCCCATCCTCGAAGCGCGAGTCGTCTTCATCCTCAAGATCAAGCACCGGAACTAGCGCGGCTCCGGCGGGCTCGACCCCGCGCGTCGCCCGGTACTCCGCCCGCACGGAGCGATGGCGCTGCCCTTTCGGCAACATATTCTTAGACGGCATCGGCGCTTCCACTCTGTACTGTCGCGGGCACGGCAATCACCAGCGCGGCACCCGCTACCGTCGTCGCCAACCCAAGCCACTGCACAGGATCGAGGATACCAGCCCCACCCAGCTCTTGCGGTACCCGCATGAAATCGAGCAAGAACACCGCTAGCCCGGCCGACGCCATGCCTTGACCCAGCGTCCAGCCCGGAGGCGTACCCGACCGCAACGCCCGCAGCAACCCGGCACAAAGCACCGCGGCCGCCAGCAGCGAGTAGAGCTCGACCGGCTGCACTCCGTTGGAACTCGTCGGCATTCCCTCCCGCATCCCTTCCGCTAATCGTCCGAGCATCAGAAATCCCCACAGCATCGCCCCGCAAGGAGCCATCGCATCCAGGAACCGCAACAGCGGCAGCCGTTTCAAGCGCAAGTAAGCCATCGCAAACACGGTCGTCAGCAGCAATCCCGTGTCATTCACGGTAGGTAGCGCAAGCACCAGCAGCGGCTGCTGTAGAAAGAACCGGAAGCTCCCAGCCATCAGCAGCGCCCTTGAGATCACCAGCGCCGCGATCGCGATCGCCACGACCGCGTCCCAAACTATATCGGGGTTAAGCCGGACCCGTCGCGCCGTTACCTGCGACAGCACCAGCGCCCCCATCAGGCCGAGAGCCGCACAAATCCCGTAGAACGGCAGATGAACATGCCCAAGATGAAAAGAGGAAGGATACATGACGCTCTCAAACGCCAAGGGAGAGAAAGCAAACCGACCCGCGGGGCCGTGCAGCGAGGCGCTGGTGAACCCGTCCTAAGACGGCGGGACCCCGCCGTGGCTCTTTAGGCTTTCCGGACTGGCGGACATAGCACACCGAGCCATGTATACGAGCTAGGTCCCTGTTCATTGATTATTGGTTCAACCAGCGTAATTCCCCGCACCTGCTTTGCAGGCCGGTTTCTAGCTTGGATGCTAACGGGGACGCCCCGGATTAGCAAGTCGGATTCGCAAATCAAGACTTGGCGCTGCTTCCAAATAAAGCCCCGGTTCCGATATAGATCCGGCAGACCTCCCTACAGAGATTGACCCCGTCATGTAGAACAGCAAATCCGAAGTGTCTCCATCCCGATTTGCTGTCAGAATAAAGCAAGGTGCCACGCGCCCACGAAGGATCATGCTCCATGGCTGAGATTGCCGCTACGCTTCGCACAACCGCCCTCAACGGTTCCCATCGCGCCGCGAAGGCCAAGATGGTCGACTTCGGCGGCTGGGACATGCCGGTCGAGTACTCCGGCCTGATCGCCGAGCACATGGCCGTCCGCACCGCCGTCGGCCTCTTCGATGTCTCGCACATGGGCGACATCCAGCTTCGCGGCCCCGGCTCGCTCGCCGCCGTAAATGAGCTTTGCATGAACGACGCCTCCAGGCTCCAGGTGGGCCAGGCGCACTACTCCGCCATGCTCTACCCCAACGGCACCTTCGTCGACGACGTGGTCGTCCACAAACTCTCCGACAACGATTACCTGATCGTCATCAACGCCGGAACACGCGAGAAGGATCTCGAGTGGGTCCGCAAGACGGTCGGCCATATGCCCAGCGTACATATCAACGACTTCTCCGATCACTACACCCAGCTAGCGATCCAGGGGCCGATGGCCGAGAAGACGCTCCAGAAGCTCACCCCGGTTGACCTGACCACGATCAAAAATTATTGGTTTACCTGGGGAAAGGTCGCCGGCCTCTACAACGTGATGATCGCCCGCACCGGCTACACCGGCGAGGACGGCTTCGAGATCTATATCCCTTCGGACGAGCCGACCAGCGCCCGCGTCTGGGATGAGGTGCTCGCCGCCGGGGCAGAGTTCGGCATCCTCCCCTGCGGCCTGGGCGCGCGCAACACGCTGCGGCTTGAGTCCGCGATGGCCCTCTACGGCCATGAAATCTCCGACACCATCAACGTCCTCGAAGCCAACCTGGGCCGCTATGCCAAGCTCGACAAACCGTCGTTCGTCGGCCGCGACGCTCTACTTGCCATTCAGGCCGACGGCGGTCCCAAGCGGAAGCTCATCGGTCTGGAGATGCTCGAACGCGGCATCGCCCGCGACGGCTACCCCGTCACCAACGCCGCCGGCGAGGTCATCGGCGAGGTCACCAGCGGCTCCCCCGCACCCTTTCTCAAAAAGAACATCGCCCTCGCCTATGTCCCCGTGCAATACGCGGGGGTGGACGAGGAGGTCGCCGTGCAGATTCGGGGCCAGCAGGTCAAAGCAAAGACGGTCCCTTTGCCGTTCTACAAACGCCCGAAGAAAACCGCCTAGCCCGCGCATCTACACTTACAGAGGAGACGGAATGGCCTACCCAGCGGAGTACCGCTATACCAAACAGCACGAATGGATCGAGGTCGCGGGCACCACCGGCACCGTCGGCATTACGGACTACGCTCAAAGCACCCTCGGCGACATCGTCTTCGTCGAGCTTCCGAAGATCGGCGCGGAGGTCCAGGCCGGCAGCACCTTCGGCTCGGTCGAGTCCGTCAAAGCCGTCTCCGACCTCTACGCGCCGATGAACGGCACCGTCACCGAGATCAACGAAGACCTCGGCTCCGCGCCCGAGACGATCAACACCGACGCCAACACCACCTGGATCATGAAGGTCGAGCTCGCCGACCCCACCGCCATCGACGGCCTGCTCTCCGCCGACGAGTATGAGGCCTTCATCGCCGAAGAGACCGGACACTAAACCCATGCGCTACCTGCCCAAATCCCCCTCCGACCGCACCGAGATGCTCGCCGAGATCGGCGTCGGCTCTATCGACGACCTCTTCGCCACCATCCCCGCCGAGTACCAACTCAAGCGCGACCTCGACATCCCGCGTCAGCACGGCGAGTCCGAGATCGTCGGCCGGTTTCGCGCCTATTCCGAGAACAACGCCACCGGCTACGCCAGCTTTCTCGGCGCGGGCGTCTACCGGCACTACCGCCCGGTCATCATCGACTCACTAGTCCAGCGCGGCGAGTTCCTCACCAGCTATACCCCCTACCAGCCGGAGATCGCCCAGGGCACCCTCCAGGCTATGTTCGAGTTCCAGACCATGATCTGCGAGCTGACCGGCATGGAGATCGCCAACGCCTCCATGTACGACGGGTCTACAGGAGCCGCTGAGGCGATCATGATGGCCGTCCGCGTCACCGGGCGCGACAACGCCGTGATCGCCCGCACCGTCCACCCCGAGTACCGCGAGGTCATCCGCACTTACGCCCAGCACCAGCAGATCCCGCTCACCGAAATCTCGTATGAACAGAACGGGCGAGTCGATCTGGCCGCCCTCGACGCCGCCATCACCGCCGACACCGCCTGCGTCCTCATCCAGTCGCCCAACTTCTTCGGCACCATTGAAGATGTTGCCGCCATCGCCGAGATCGCTCACGACAAGGGCGCGCTGCTCATCGTCTCCATCGCGGAAGCCGTCTCGCTGGGCATCGTCAAGCCGCCCGCCGAGGCCGACATCGTCTCGCTCGAAGCCCAGAGCTACGGTGTGGCCGTCGGCTTCGGCGGCCCCTACTGCGGCGTCCTCGCCTGCAAGGAAAAGTTCCTCCGCCAGATGCCCGGCCGCCTCATCGGCGAAGCCCGCGACGCCAATGGCAAGCGCGGCTTCGTCCTCACCCTCTCCACCCGCGAGCAGCACATCCGCCGCGAGAAGGCCACCTCGAACATCTGCACCAACCAGGCCCTTGTCGCTCTGATGACCACCATTTTTCTGACCGTCTACGGCAAGGCGGGCATGAAGGAGCTCGCCGAGCACAACCTCGCCAAGGCCGCCTACCTCAAGTCCGTCCTCGGCAAGCAAGGCAAAGTCCTCTTCGACGGCGCGCCCCGTTTCCACGAGTTCGTCCTTGAAACTCCCGAACCCGCCGAGGAGACCAACGCCGCCCTGCTTGAACATAAGATCATCGGCGGCCTCCCGCTCAGCAAGTGGTACCCCGAACTCGGCCCGAATGCCAGCCTCTGGTGCGCCACCGAACTCACCACCCGTACCCAGATGGACGCAGCAGCGGAAGCGCTGATGATACAAGCACACTCAAACACGCTGGTCCATGCCTAACGAGGAGGTCGTCCTGCCAACCTCAGAAAGCGAGTTGCGGCATATCTTCCGCAATGCGGAAGGGCATGTACTGGACTCACAGGCGAACCGGGCGATGCTCCTCGACGTTGCAAATAATGTGGACTGCGCACTCACGACGGACCGGTATGGAAATGAATGTCTGCGAGAAAGTTGCCGGACGGGAGACAGATTTGGACGCAGGTACGAAACGGTAAACTGGTCAACGGAGGCATCAACGATCAACCGCGCAACTTCAACCCGGATACAGGATTGAAATCCTTATGAGAGAACACACTGCTTACAAAGCGATGGTCCAGTTTCTGGAGGATCGCTACGATCGACTGCCGTTCGACGCGCTGGGCGGCCTGCTGGGAGAGCTGAACTCGCTGCCCGACGGAACACCCGCCGACCCAGCGGTGAATGCGGAGTGGGAGCAAGCTCTGGCAAAAGCTGATTTTGAAGGCATCAATGCGTCGGGCACTCTGCCTATCCGGAGAGTGGGCTAAATGGACATTTCCGCCATCGACGGCTCCGAACTCTCCGCAGTCGAATTCGTCCAAGATTTCCTCATCCTCAAGTTCGAAGGCCCCGCGCTGACCCTCTACACATGGCCCGAAGTCTTCCGCGAGGAAGGCTCCTATGCCTTCGGCGAACCCGAATACCGCAACTGGCTCTGCTCGCTCATCGGCGAAACCGTCAAGGCCTGCACCCTCGAGGAAGGCTTGGCGCTGGAGATCGAGTTTGAAAGCGGCGTGATTCTGCGGGCGTCGCTCCGCGAAGAAGACCTGGATGCACCCGAAGCAGGCGAGTACTCCGCAACCGGCGACCCCGGTGACGTACCCGAACAGTTCTAGTAGAAAGAAGGCAATTATGGCGACAGCAACCTTAGTCCACGAAGAAGTCGAGACAGCCGCGAAGTTCGAAGGCACCCCGAAGAAGGCCACCACCCACGTCAACCAGAACGAGGGCCTGATCTTCGAGAAGTCCTCTCCCGGCAAGAAGGCCTACCGTCTCGCCGAGCTGGACGTGCCCGCCATCGATGCCGCCACGCTCCTCGGCGACGCCGTCCGCACCAACCTCGGCGTCATGCCCGAGCTCTCCGAGATTGAGATCGTCCGCCACTTCACGCGCCTCTCCACTTGGAACTACGCGATCGACCTCGGCATGTACCCGCTCGGCTCCTGCACGATGAAGTACAACGGCCGCGTCAACGAGGCCGTCATGCGCTTCGAGGGCCTCTCGGAGGCTCACCCTTACCAGCCCGAATCCCTCTCCCAAGGCTGCCTACAGATCATGAGCACGCTGCAAGACGCGCTCATCGAGATCACCGGCATGGACGCCATCACCCTCCAGCCCGCCGCCGGTGCTCATGGCGAGTTCACCGGCATCCTGCTCGTCCGGGCGTACCACGAGAGTAAAGGCAACGCCCGCAAAAAGATCATCGTCCCCGACTCCGCCCACGGGACGAACCCAGCCACCGCCGTCGTCTGCGGCTATCAGGTCGCCAACCTGAAGTCGAACCCGCAGGGCATGGTCGACCTCGCCGAGCTCGAGCGCCTGGTCGACGAAGACACCGCCGCCCTGATGCTCACGAACCCCTCGACCATCGGCGTCTTCGAGTCCGATATCCACAAGATCGCCGACATCCTCCACGCCAAGGGCGCGCTGCTCTACATGGACGGCGCGAACATGAACGCCCTCGTCGGCAAGACGCGGCCCGGCGACTTCGGCGTCGACGTCATGCACCTCAACCTGCACAAGACCTTCTCCACCCCGCATGGCGGCGGCGGCCCAGGCTCCGGTCCTGTAGCCTGCAAGAAGATCCTTGAGCCGTTCCTTCCCGCGCCCGTCGTTATTCGGCGTGAAGACGGCCTGCTCGGCTTCGACTACAACCGCCCCCTCACCGTCGGCCGCGTGCGGATGTTCTACGGCAACTTCGGGATGTTCGTCCGGGCGCTGGCTTACATTCTCGCCAACGGCCCTGACGGCCTGCGCCAGACCACCGAGGACGCCGTGCTCAACGCGAACTACATCCGCGCCAAGCTCGAAGGCACCTTCGAGCTGCCCTACACCACGCGCACCCTGCACGAAGTCGTCTTCTCCGACAAGCTCCAGGCGAAGAATGGCGTGAAGACCGGCGACATGGGCAAGCGCCTCATCGACTACGGCTTCCACGCCTACACCACTAGCTTTCCGATGATCGTCTCCGGCGCGATGATGATCGAGCCAACCGAGAGCGAAAGCCGCGAAGAACTCGACCTGCTGATCGACGCGCTCCAGCAGATAGCCCGCGAAGCCGCCGAGAACCCGGAGCTTGTCCGCACGGCACCGCACTCGACACGGCTTCAAAGGCTGGACGAGACAGCCGCAGCCCGCAAGCCTGTCCTCCGCTGGAAAGCTCCGCCAGCGGCGACTCCACTAGTCGTCGACTCGGCCGCAAAAGAGTGGTAGGCAACTAGAACTTCTAAGCCGTGAGACCATGATCTACGCACTCGTCTGCGAGGGAGAATGATCGATGAAGACGTTTCGCGTTTGGATGTTCTTAGCGTTGGCGTTGAGTTGCATGGACCGCGCGTATGCCGTGGAGGGAACGCAGGTAGCTCTCCATGGAGGCACCGTCAGCGTTGTCCCGCCAGGCACGATTGGCGTTCTCGACCTGACCGGGCAAGAGGCCATGGTCTTCAAAGCCGACGGGAAGCAGATCAGTATGCCGTATGCCGGGCTGAAGAGCGTCGAGGCTACAAGTGAGCTCGCTCGACATCTCGGCGTCGTTCCCGCCATCGGCGCGGGACTGGTCCGCAAGCGCGAACATCGGCACTACGTCACGCTAACCTATGAGGATGCCGATCACGGCAAGCAGGCCGTCATCCTTGAAGTGGCCAAGGGCAGACCGGCAGAGATTTTGCTGGTTATCAAGGCGCGGGCACCTGGTGCTTGCGGGCCAGGCCAAAACGCTTGCAGGCAAGAGATTGAACGGTAGTCTAAAAGCGCGAGAAGCGTTTCGCTCTCCTCGCGCTTCGATTTACAGGCCGCTCACTTCGCCTTAACGGTCACGTACTCGTCGGTCTTCTCCCACTTGATGTGCAGCTCCGTCTCCGCGCCCTTCGTATGTTCGAAGTCGATGGTCATATTATCGAGCGGCGTCCCCGCGGTTTTCGCCGTTAGCGGCGTCCGGCCCAGATCCTGCTTTTCGTCGTACTCCGTTCCCCATTGGCCTGTCTGCTTATTGACGATCAGCAGCCAGCCGGATTTATCCGGAAGCGTGTACAGGGTATAGCTGCCGGCCGGAACAGCCAGCGTCCCGATCATAAGGCTGGTCGCCGTCTTAAACGACGTAGCCGGGTTTGCGCCTGTCCGCCATACCTTTCCGTAGGGCACCACGCCGCCCATAATGACGCGTCCGCGCATACGAGGCGAGTTATAGTCGATCGTCACATCTTTACCGCCAAGCATAACGGCGGCCTTTGCGGCAGGGCTTGGCAATGCTTTGCCGGAATCGGATTTCATATCCATCTGACCAAACGAGGCGGCCGTAAAAACGAGGGCGCAGGCGAGCGTAGCGGAAGAGCGAGCGAAGATCATAAACGAAGGGACTCTCTTTCAAATTAGGTTGCAGGATCATGCTACGCTTTAACTGCGCGCCCGTAGCTCAGCTGGATAGAGCGGCAGCCTCCGAAGCTGTAGGTCAGAAGTTCGAATCTTCTCGGGCGCACCATTTCATCTGTGTGCCTAACAAGAAGGGGTCCGCCGGCGATGTGTCCGGAGCCCCTTCTCCTGCGCTTAGAAGTAAAACTTGCCAAGCAGTTGCAACTGGCGTTCGCCATACAGCACGTTCGACGTAGCCGTCGGGGTGCCGAACGCGGCGAACGGTGTAAAGCAGCCTAGAGCCGTTCCCGCGGCGTTGGTGGGGCAGGTCGCGCTGCCCGCTGTCGGCGCGCTATAGGCCGCATAGTTGGTATTTACCGCAAGAATATTGCGATGATTGATCGCGTTGAACGCCTCCGCCGCAATCTCGACACGCATGCCCTCACGGAAGATGGGGAACTGCCGCGAAACGCGAGCGTCAAGATTATGCACGCCCGGCCCCTTGAAGCTGTTGCGCCCGGCGATCTGATCCGGCACGCGGCCACCGGTCCCCGAAGTAAACAAGGCGTTCGTGACACCGCCATCCGTCAACGCCAGCGTTCCGTTGCCGTACTTACCGCCGGTCAAGGCCGAGACGCTGCCGCTCACGAAACCGGTGATCGGAAAGCCGGTCTGCGCGGTATAAGTCCCCGAGACCTCCCATCCATTGACAGCATATTTCACATAGCGATCGCCGATCGGCAGCTTGGATGTAGCCAGCAGAGTTCCTACAAAACGCCCGCGCTGGTCGAGGTCGGACCGCGCATACTCCGCCCCACGGCCATTGCGGTGTCCGTAGGCGAACGGAATCAACGGCGCGTCCGTCCCATTGAACGTGCCGTTCGTGCCCGAGGCCTGGCCATCATCCATGCTGTGCGCCCAGGTATAGTTGGCCAACACCTGCACACCGTGTCCCAGCGGCCGCCGCACCGAGACCGCAAGCGAGTGGTACCAGCTGTTTACATCGGAGAAACCAGTGGCCACGGACCCCGACGTGCTGACGAGCTTATTTGTATACACCGGAACGCTGACCGTACTGACCGCCCCCGTGGGAGAGGTGTACTTGTAGGTCAGGTCGTTGCGGACCGAGTTCGGGTCGACGTTCGTGTCCACATAGATCGGCAGCCGGATACCGCGATTGCCCACATACGCCACCGTCAGCGTCGTGTTGAGCGGAAGCACCTGCTCGACCGCGAGATCGACCGAATGCGATTGCGGATTTTTGAAACTAGGGTCCAGTCCGCGGATCGTAATCGTGCCGGAGGGCACGGCGGCCAGACCGGCCGGGGTAATAGCGGCGTTGGTCACCTGGTTGACCGGTGCCGGACCAGGTGGCGTAAAGATGGGAACGCCTCCTACAGGTGAGTAGCTGATGTAGGTCGCCGGATTGTCATAGCAGCGGTTCGCCCCGCCGGTGGGTGCGCACACCGTTCCGTTGGCCAGTCGCGCGCCCGCGGCCGCATAGGGTACGGGGGCGGCAACGGCGTTGATCGGTCCATACTGTCGCTGATAAACACCGTTTTCACGCCGCAATGTGTAATAAGCCGAGTTCGAGATTAAGCCGTAGAAGATGCCATAGCCCCCACGAATCACCGTGCCCGGATGCGGATTGTACGAGAAACCGATACGAGGCTGGAACATCTTCAGGTCGGGATTGATCTGCGACGTGGCGTTCAACGCGACGGCATTCGTGGTATTCGGCCGATCCGGTCCGGGAACCAGCTGCACATCGTAACGCAGGCCCAGGCTCAACAGAAGCGCGGGCGTCGCCTTCCAGGAGTCTTCCACAAAGCCGTCGATATTCTGATTCCAGAAGTCGTCCGCGCCCACACCCGTCAGTTGATCGACCGTCTGCGTAAAGTTGTTGTAATGGCGCACCGAACCCGCGACTCCCGCCGTGGTGGAGCCCGTGGGATTGACACCGTAAATATCCTGTATCCAGTTGGCGAAGTTCACTTCTTGAAGATTGTTTGAATAGTTGAACGCGCCGTCGCCGCCAAACAGATTGGCGATCTGCTCATGAATCAGGTTTAGATCGAAACCCGCCTTAATCGTGTGGTGGCCTAAGGTCGTCGAATAGATATCCGTAATCTGCCAGCGATGTTCATCCGGAAACGCGCCGCGCGGCAGGGCCGAAGTTTCACCATACGCAATGAGGTTGTTCAGGTTATTGGCCGGGCCGCCGGTGTTGGTGCTCGCCGTCTCAAGGTCGCGCGACCATTGAAAGTGCACCACGTTCGCCGCGCGGGCGGAGAGCGCCGTCTCCGCGTTCACGACCAGAAAACGCTCATGGTAGTTGTTCGTGCCATTCTGCGAAATACCTCCATTGTTTGTGGTTACGTTCGCGTTATAGCCATTGGGTTGGTTGAAGTTTTCAAACAGGAAGCTGGCCGAAAGATGTGTTCCCGGCGTAAGTTGATAATCCAAGCGAGGAAAATACACGTCCTGCTTGACATTGCGTGGAAAGGAGCCCAGTTGTGTCTGTAAATAGTTGACGGCGGCCGAACACTGGCTAGCGGAAATATTGGGAAGTATTGTCGGGTAAGTTACACCGGCATCTATCACTGGCGTCGTCCCCGCGTCGCAAAGATGCACCAGGTTCGCTACATTCGTGCCGGTCGAGTTATAAGTCGACGTGTAAACAATAGGATTGATCTTGCGGTAACCGTCATAGGCGAAATGGAAAAAGAGCTTGTCCTTGATAATTGGACCGCCCGCCGATATCCCAAACTGGTGCTGCACCTTGACCGGCTGCGACAGGTACAGCGGGTTGCCCGTAATACGGTAGTTCGTCTTGGCAACGGCATCGAGCGCATTGAACCCAGGCGTTCGGTAATACTCGTAAGCGTCGCCATGAAACTGGTTGCCGCCGGACTTCGTAATCGCGTTGATAATACCGCCGGCTGCCCCGCCCAGCTCCGCCGAGTAGCCCGTCGTGGACGATTGGAACTCCTTGATCGCGTCGATCGGATACACATAGGGCGCACCGATCGAACGGCCGCGCGCCTCGGAAAAGAAGGCCTGATTGTTGTTTGCGCCATCCACCAGGTTGGTGTTGTAGAGGCCCGAAATGCCGCGATAGCTGATCAAGCCCGTATTGCCGTCGGGAGCGACATTGGGCGTCAGCAACACAAAATTATCGAAGCGCCGCCCGTTCACCGGCAAATTCGAAATGAGATTTTCAGAGATCGTCTGCGAGGCCTCCACCTTCTCCGTGTCCAGCAGCGGAGCCTCGCTGCTGACCACCACCTCCGTCGTCACTGTCGCCGCCGGCAGCACCGCGTCGATGGTCGCCGTGTCGCCTACCGTAACTGGGATATTCTTGCGGTCGATCTTGCCCAGCGTGCCCCCGCCAAGCACGACCTCGTAAGTGCCGGGCTGGAGAAAGGAGGCAAGATAATGCCCCTCTGAGTCCGAAACCACGGTGCGCGTCGCGCCTGTGCCGCTATTTGTAATCACGACCGACGCCCCGGCCACGACCGCGCCCGAGGCATCTCGCACTTCTCCAGCGATATTGCCGAGAGCGGCGTTCTGGGCATGCGCGCCAACGGTAAACAACGACAGGCTGGCAAAGGTCGATCGACGGAGGAAAGTAAAAGTAAATCCACAAAATATCATACGGACGCAAGGCTCCCAGGGAGAGCACCCCGTAGCGGCGGTGCAGTTGAACAGTCCCGGCTAGGTAGTGAGTGAACGCTTGTCGTGAGCCACCACTCTAGCCATCAAGAAATTGTTTTATCCCACAAGGTTCAGGCAAGGCGGACGCGCTGTCAAGCGTAGAACACGACAGAAAGAGCTATCTAAGTCGGATAGCAGCCTTCAACCTACTTTTTACGGGAGGACTCTCCCAATTACGGTAGGTGTCCACGCTAAATAGTTGATTGTAGGTTTACTACCGCATAGATTCAGTACATGAAGAATCGATAAAATCGTTTAGTGCAACTGGTCGGGAATGACGGCATATTGAATCAGCAGGTCGAACGGTACGATCTTCAGCGTCGCTTCGTGTGTAGCTTCAAGCACCACCGGACACGCTGCTCCCGCCTGCTGCGCTTGCAACCAGCGTGCCGCGCATACACACCAGCGATCTCCCGGCTTCAATCCGGGAAAGTAAGAACGCGGCGTGGAAAGGTCGTTTCCCATGGCCTTCGATGCTTCCAAAAACGGCTCATCCACAATGCAACAAACTGTATGAACGCCCAGATCGTCCGGCCCCGTTTCACAGCATCCCGTGCGATAGTACCCCGTCATGGGCTCGCATCCGCAAGTCGCGAGCGGCTGCCCCAGAACATTCTTACCTTGCGGCTTACGTACTTCCGTGGATGCCATGCGTCTTCAACCTGCCTTTGTTCCGGCCATGTACTTATGCTCAGTATAGCTCTCGTCAGAGAGTCGGCTTGCCGATAAGCAGCCCTGCGTATGACATCGTAATCGTAATCGGTCCACGAGCCTTTATTTCGCCGCCATTGCCATCTGCTGCTGATATTCCTCGTAGGGACCCTTATGGTCCGTGATGTGGAAGCTGTCCGGCCCACCCTCGAAGTGCCAGATGCGCGTCCCTGCCTCTTCGATCAAATCCTGATCGTGCGTGACCAGAAACACCGTGCCTTCGTATTTCTGAATCGCTTGGTTCAGCGCATTGATGCTCTCAAGATCAAGGTGGTTCGTGGGCTCGTCCAGCACCAGCACATTCGGCTTCTGCAGCATAATCTTGCAGAAGAGCAGTCGCGCCGCTTCCCCGCCCGAGAGCGCGTCCGTCTTCTTAAGGCCTTCCTCGCCCTTGAAGAGCATCTGCCCAAGAATCCCGCGAATCTCTTCCTTCGTCGCCTGCGGATCGTACTGATGCAGCCAGTCCGAAGCCGTCATCCCCAGCTGAATCGATCCTTTATGGTCCTGCGCGAAGTAGCCGATCTGCGCCTCGTGCCCCCACTTTACCGTGCCCGAATCGATCGCCACGTCTTTCTCTTCGATGGCGGGCCCGTTCGCCAGCAGCGCCTTCAGCAGCGTCGTCTTTCCCTGCCCGTTGCGCCCCATCAGGATCACCTTGTCCCCACGGTTGACGGCGGCGGAAAAATTGCTGATAACGTGCTCCGTCTTCCCGTCCGGCTGCGTGTAGCTCTTATTTACCTGCTCGAACTCCAACACATTCTTGCCCGACGGCCGCTCCATCTTGAAGCTGATGTAAGGCCGCGCGATGTTCGACCGCGCCAGCTCCGAGGTCGCCAGCCGCTCCACCTCTTTCTTGCGCGAGTTCACCTGGCTTGATCGCGTTCCGGCGGAGAAGCGCGCGATAAAGTCGTTCAGCTGCGCGATCTTCTTCTCGCGCTGCTCATTCTGGCTCTCAATCCGCGTCCGCACACTGGTCTTCTGGAAGACCATATCGTCGTATCCGCCGTTATAGGTAATGATCGTCTCGTAATCGATGTCCGCGATATGCGTACAGACCGCGTTCAGAAAGTGCCGGTCGTGCGAGATCGTAATCACCGTACCGTTGTAGCGCAGTAGAAAGTCCTGCAGCCAGTGGATCGACTCCAAATCGAGATAGTTCGTAGGCTCATCCAGCAGCAACGCCTGCGGATTGCCGAACAGCGCCTGCGCCAGCAGCACCCGCACCTTCTGCCCGCCTTGCAGCTCGCTCATCTTGCGCTCATGCACTTCATCCGGAATATCGAGGCCTTGCAGCAGCACCGCCGCATTCGACTCGGCTTCGTAGCCGTCCTCGTCACCGACGATTCCCTCAAGCTCGCCCAGTCGCGAGCCGTCCTCATCCGTCATCTCCACCTTGTCGTAAATAATCTCGCGCTCTTCAAGCGCCGCCCACAGCGCTTTATTGCCCATGATGACGGTATCGATCACCCGGTACGCGTCGAACTCATACTGGTCCTGCTTCAGCACGCCGATTTTCTTTGGCCGCACGACCGTGCCCTTCTGCGGGTCGATCTCGCCTGTAAGGCACTTCATAAAAGTCGATTTTCCGGCACCGTTCGGCCCCGTCAGGCCATACCGGCGGCCTGTGGTAAAAGTGACGGAGACATCCTCGAAAAGCAGCTTCGAGCCATAACGCATAGTGACATTGGAAACGGAGATCATGGTGGTTAATTACCATTCTAACCCGCTGCGTCGCGACAAAGCGCACACGGCGGGTCTACGTTCGTCAAAATCGCTAAAACCAATTCAGCATGAATTGCGCGATCGCCGGCCCATCGACGTTTTGATAGGCCCAGTTCGACAGATGCGTCCCGTCGTAGGTGTACACGGAATTCGTGAGCGGATTATTGCCGCTTGTCCGGTAAAGATCGAGCACGGGAATCCCCATGCTGTTTCCATACGCAATCTCCGCGTCCACTACATTTTGAATGGCCTGCGGCGAACCGAAGTGGTTCAGCTCCGGTGTAATCAGGATAATACGCAGCGTCGGCTTGGCGGCGAGCAGCGTTTCAATGACCCAGCGCATGTTGCCATGGAACGTGCCCGCCGTGGTGGCATCGCCCAAAGCTCCAAGCGTTATATTCTGATCGTTCGTGCCTAGCCTTATCAACAACATATCCGCCATGGCTAGATTCTGCGCAAGCGTATTGCCCGTCGATGAGAGGTCCCCCGCTGTCTGGCAGTAGCTGTTGCCCGCCGGCTGAAACGTACCCGGAGCCGACCCCACCGACGGCGCGCCGTAGCATTCAAACGAGTCTGAGAACTTACGTCCCGGCCGGGCGTCCTGAAAAACGATCGTCGCCCCCGTGCGGCCCACCACCACGGGCTGCCATTGGTTCGCCGCCGTAATGCTGTCGCCGAGAATGGCAAGCCCATGGCCCCGCAGCGCCGAGACGGTCTGCGCCGTCGCGTTGGCCCCTTGGAGACCCGCCGGTCCCATTGGCCCTGTAGGCCCGGCAACACCCGGCAAGCCTACCGCGCCATTCGCGCCTGCCGGTCCGGCAACGCCCTGAAGCCCTTGGAACCCTTGCGGTCCAGCCATTCCGGCGGCTCCCGTAGCTCCAGCAGGTCCGGCGGGCCCTGAAAGCCCCACGGGTCCACGCGCTCCTGCCGCTCCCGTCGGCCCTGCCGGTCCAACCGGACCAGCCGCGCCGCTCGCGCCGGCCGCCACCAGCAAAGCCCAATCCGCCGCGCTCGCGCTATTTCCTGTAGGCGGCACATTCATGCTTATCTTCAGACCGACATACGCTGACCCCTGATAATTCACGACATCCGTGGCACCGTAAGGCGTATTTGCCGTATAAGCACCCTTGAAGACCATCCCCGGCGCGCCGGCCGTCGCGGACGTGGCCGTCGTGCCCGATCCGGTCGTGGCGGTCTGGCTTACTCCACATCCGGTAAGCATGAAGGCAAATACGGGCGCGGCGGCCAGCTGCAAGTGAGGACGAAAACGTAAGACGAAGGAACAAAGCATGCGCACAAATCCCGGGTAAGCGGCCTGCTCACTCCCAGGGAGTCGCGGCTATGCTCACAAAAACTATTTCGCCTGAAATAACCCGCCGGATGGCCCCTACCGCGACCCATCTAAAGTCAACGTCCCAAAACGGATTGTTTGGTGGCCCCTTGGCATATTTCTATAAGACGCCGCTCATCGTCAGCTTTGCCCGATCAGCACACCCGCCGCGAACACTAGTCCTCCTCCCACCACCACTTGCAGAAACGAAAGGGCGAAGTTCGTCTTGAAATATCGATTGCGAATGACCGCGATGGCAATCAACTCGAATCCCACCACACCGTAAGCCCACATCAACGCCGTATGCACGTTTGAGATCAAGAAAGGCAAAGTGTGCAGAAACCCGCCGACAAACGTCATCAGTCCAGTCACGATGCCGCGAAAGATCGGATTGCCCCGCCCCGTTAGCTCGCCATCGTCGGACAAGCCCTCCGAAAACGCCATCGAGATGCCCGCGCCCACCGCCGACGCCGCTCCAATCAGAAACACCGTATGCGAGCTATGCGTCGCGAAAGCCGTCGCGAAGATCGGCGCAAGTGTCGAAACCGATCCGTCCATGAGCCCCGCCAGCCCTGGCTGCACAATCCGCAGCACAAAGTTTTTGTCGTCGGCGACGAGATCCGTCAGTTCATGAAGGCTGCTGGGTAAGCTATCGGACATACTTGCCTAAGATGCAGAAACAGCACCGCACCGCTAGAACGTGGGTTGACGTGCGAAGCGGTGCGATGCTGCCTTCTGAAACAAAGCTTTACTGTCCGCGACGAGCGGGACCGGAACGATTGCCGCCGGCGCGGCTGCTACCCGGACGGCTGCTGTTTGGCCGGCCGTTCGAGCCTTGACTGCGTCCCCCGGCACTGCGTCCGCCGGAGAATCCGCCGCCATTGCCGCCGCGATTCCGAAACCCGCTCGCGCTTCCAGCAGACCGGAAAGGAGCATTCGGTGTCATGGGAGAGACGGGGTCGTTGCCTTTCCAGGAGCGAGTCTCAAGCTGCATCAGATCGCTGTTCTGGTTGAGATCGAGAGGCTTGTTGCGCTCTTCCTTCTCTAGGTTCTTATCGGCCTCGCGCCACTCGAACTTTATCTTCAACTCGCGCTCCAGCTTCCGCGCGTCGCCCCGCTCCTGCGGCATGACAAATGTCGTGGCCACGCCCTTCTTGCCCGCGCGCCCGGTGCGGCCGATGCGGTGCACAAAATCATCCGACGCGTTCGGCAAATCGTAGTTCACCACATGCGCGATGTCGTTTACGTCGATGCCGCGCGCCGCCACGTCCGTCGCCACCAGCACCCGATGCTTGCCATTCTGAAAGCCCTTCAGAGCCGCCGTTCGCTGCGATTGTGACCGGTCGCCATGGATCACATCCGCGTCGTGTCCCAGCTTTTCGAGTTTCTTCGAGATGCGGTCCGCTCCATGCTTCGTTCGCGAGAAGACTAGGAACGTCCCTTCCTCCTGCTTCAGCATCTGGTCCAGCAAGCCCAGCTTCTGATCCTGCATTACCGTATACACCCGCAGTTCCACGCGATCCGAAGGCTTCGACGTCGTGCCGATCTCGATTCGCACCGGCTTCGAAACGTAATCCTTCACAATCTCCTGAATGTTCGCGTCCAGCGTCGCCGAATAGCACATCGTCTGCCGCGTCTTCGGAAGCGCGCCCACAATGCGGCGGATCGCCGGTAGAAAGCCCATGTCGAGCATCCGGTCCACTTCATCCAGCACCAGCATCTCCACCGAGTTCAGGTTCACCGCGCGGCGGCGAAGAAAATCTTCCAGCCGGCCCGGCGTCGCGACCACCAGCCGCGGTCCGCGCTCCAGCTGATCGAGTTGTGTGTTCTCCGACAAGCCGCCGCACACCAGCACCGCGTCGCCGCGCGATCCCGGAACCAGCTTGCCATAGGCCTCAAGCACCTGCATCGCCAGCTCGCGCGTCGGCAGCAGGATCAGCGAACGGATCGGTCCGCGCTTACCTCGCGTACTCGGCACGGAGTTCGCGTCCATCCGCTCGATCATCGGTATCAGAAAGCTGAGCGTCTTGCCTGTACCGGTTGAGGCAGTCGCCAGGATGTCGGCGCCTTCGAGCGCCGGCGGAATCGCCTTCGCCTGTACCGGGGTCGGCAGCTTGAATCCAGCCGCGGCCAACCGGCTCTTCAGCGAGTCGGAGACATTAAAATCGTTGAATGAAACATCATCGACGAGAGTAAGACCGCCGGGATGATGGTTTTTGAGTTCAGAGGTGGTAACAGAGGGTGTTTCAAGCGTTGCAGAGGTCAAAATATGTCCTTCGTAGGTTGTTGGAGCAAGCGTCGGCTTGCAGACGCAGGGGCGCAGATACAGCATGGATTCATTGAGTCAGCAGGTTTTGAACATCGAAGCTGCTGCTGCACGGCGAAACTCGTCCATTGACGAGCCTCCAGCCAGAGCAACCAGCGCGGCTTCCACAAGGAAGGAATGCGGTGGATAAGGCCAATCGCAGTCTCTGGCCAAACCCCAAATCCATGCTGGGTCTTTGCCTGCGATGCCCGCGCCATTGTTTCTCAACGCAAATCCAGAATAACACATCGAGTGTGCGGTTACCCATACCAGTCCTCACGGTTTAGATCGGCACGACGGTTGCGTGGTGCGGACCGGCCTGTACGCAAACTCAATAAAATATCCCACAAATGATCTCAGGCCTACTATTTTCATCGAAGCCGTGCTTCCTGGATGGGCGATTATAAAGATCGGCGCGAAGGGACAGACCATCTTCCAAGTTAGATGTGGCAGCTCACCATGCCGCGCTTCTCCAGATATCGCTGGTGATATTCCTCCGCCTTCCAGAACGTACCCGCTTCTACTACCTGCGTGGCAATCGGTCGCCGAAAGCTACCCGACGCATTCAGCTCCACGATCTTCGCGCGCGCCTCCATAACCTGCTCCCGCGAATGCGTAAAGATCGCCGTCCGGTACTGCGTCCCATAATCCGGCCCCTGCTGGTTCACCTGCGTTGGATCGTGCAAGGCGAAAAACGTATCCAGCAGTTCGTCATAGGACAGCCGTAAAGGATCGAACAGCACTTCCACGACCTCCGCGTGACCCGTCCGCCCCGTACAGACCGCCCGGTACGTAGGCTGCTCCAATTCACCTCCGGCATACCCGCAAGCTGTATCCAGAACGCCTGCCAACTCGTTGAATCGTGCCTCTACACCCCAAAAACACCCCGCGCCGAATGTTGCTTTTTCCAGTGCCAAAACCAACTCCTTCAAACGTCACCTTTTGGATGCGTCACAGTATCGTTCGTTACCGTTCCTCCTGTGCATCGCGTGAGTATTCTCTGCGGCTTAAGCAAGCCTAGTCAAGAGGTAGAGACTGCGGAAGTCATTTGTACATTGCTAGGCAGCTTCGCTCGCTTCTGTCCGAAACGCTGGCACGATCAGCAGGGCTGGCACCCGGATCAGTGGGAAGGTCGCGGAGCCTTGCTTCCAGTCGGCTGCCGGCGAGGTTTTCCGAACCTCGCCTTCTTCACCGGAGCCTTCAGCTGCGAAAACTCCGGCAGCTTCGCCTTCGGCATCACCTTCTTACCCTTCGCCGCCCGATCGAGCGCCTGCACCTCGCCCGGCGTCAGCTCGCGGAACTCGCCCGGCGGTACGTCCAGCCGCAACGCCCCATACCCGATGCGCCGGATCTTCTCCACATGGTGCCCAATCTCCTCGAACATCTTACGCAGCTGGCGGTTACGCCCCTCGGTCAGCGTTAGTTGATACCAAGGGTTGTCGCCGCCGCGCACCAGATCCACCTGCGCCGGAGCCGTAATCACCCGGTCGCGCCGTCCCGATCGCACCTCGTCCAGCCGCCCCCGGTCGATCATGATTCCGCGCCGCAGCTGGTCTATACTCTCCGGCGTCGGCTGCCCGCTCACCTTCACCAGATACGTCTTCTCTACCCCCGCCGCCGCCTTCGAAAGCGAGTTTGCCAGCGCCCCGTCGTTCGTCATCAGCAGCAAGCCTTCGCTCAAATAGTCCAGCCGCCCTACCGGGTACAGCCTCACCGTATCCCCGTGCGGGCCGGATTTCTGCTTGGCCATCAACTGCATCACGGTCGGCCGCTTCTCCGGATCGTCGAGCGTCGTGACATACCCGCGCGGCTTGTTCAGCATGTAATATCGCTGCTGCTCCGGACCCTGCAACAGCTTGCCATCCACGCGGATATGATCGCGCGTCGCATCGTGCCGCGTCCCCAGCGTATTCACAACCGTGCCATTCACCAAGACCCGCCCAGCCAGGATGATCTCCTCGGCTTTACGGCGGCTCGCAATCCCGGCTTGTGCCAATATCTTCTGTAGCCGGTCGCCTTGAGGCTCAGCTTGTTTCGCGTTCTTTGCCACGGCCTTCGTGCTCATCGTTTCCAACTTTCTGTCCGCGGAGATGCTCATCGCGGTCCAATCAGGCTTTACCAAGTGTATCCTCGCTACACCTTGTTCGTGTCGATCGCGGGCGTCCGCTGCAAGCCGTCGGGCGCGGGCCGTAGCGGCTGGTCCGGCGAGTACTCATTGTCTCCCTCCGGCGTTGCCACGGTATCCGGCTCCGCGTCCATGGGGCTATCCGGCTTCTCTGCCGCCTCGCGAGCTGACGGATCGTCCGTATCATCGTAATTGGGGGGAAGACCGGAGACGCGTCCATCCACCGGCATCTCTTCGGAACTGTCCCCATCCGCCTGCGGCTCCGTTGCTTCCTTCTCTTCTTCCAGGTTCGCTCCTGTAATACTCTCCGGCGTCTGCGGCATCGGCATCTCCTCTTGAAATGGCTCAGCTAGCTCGCTCGCCATCTTCTCGAACTCTTCGATGCTCGGCAACTCCGAAATGTCTTTCAGTCCGAACTTCAACAGAAAATCTCTTGTCGTCTTGTAAAGAATCGGCCGCCCAATCACCTGCTTTCGCCCCGCCGTCCCCACCAGCTTCCGCGCCATCAGCGATCCCAGCACCCCGCCCGAGTCCACCCCGCGGATCTCCGACACCTCCGGAGCCGTCACCGGCTGTTTGTACGCCACCACCGCCAGCGTCTCCAGCGCCGGAAAACTCAGCTTGAGCGGCGGCTTCAACAACCGCACAAACCCCCGCACCGCGTCGTGATACTCCGGCTTGGTCGCAAACCGGTAACCCCCCGCCACCTCGCGAATCTCCAGCCCACGCTCCGGCGTCACATACTCCGCTATCAACTCAGTCAGCAGCCCGCGAAAGTACTCCCGCAACCGTTGAGACCGCGCCCTCTCCTCCCGCGCGGCCCGCCTCTCGTTCAAAATATCCACGCTGTCTGAAACCGCCCCGTCTGCGGCATTCTCCAAAGGAATCGGTTCCCCATCGGCCACGCCCTCCGAAATTACTTCGGCGTTCAGCAAATCGGGATCGCCCGCCTCGGCCTCCACAAGCTCGTCCAGCTCCAATGTCTGCTGTGCCCCGCCCGCCCGGTCAAGCTCCGCAAGCGCCTCATGCCCCAGCAGTCCTATCAGCTGCGCCAGCGTTACCGGCTCTTCCGACGCATAGATAACCGCTTCGATCTTTGCTTTAAGGCTCAAGGTGTAGCTTCAGGCTCCCAGCATCGTGGACGGATGCGCAGCTTTCAGCATACCAACCCGTCCTCCGGTACCCGCCCATAGCCGACGCAAAACGGACCGGGAGCCATCGCCTTACTCCGTTTAGCGGTATCGGCAGTGGCCGGTCTTAGACGTGTTGCGCCACCAGGTTGAACATCCAGAAGAGACAGCCCGACAGCAGCGCCGCCACCGGCAGTGTAAACACCCACGCCAGCGCAATGTCCCGCAGCGTCGCCATCTGCAGCCCGCTCCTATTCGCCGCCATCGTACCCGCGACGCCGGACGACAGTACATGCGTCGTGCTCACCGGCAGCCCGTACCCATCCGCCAGTCCGATCGTAATCATCGCCGTGATCTCCGCCGCCGCGCCCTGCGCATACGTCAGGTGCGTCTTGCCGATCTTCTCGCCCACCGTAATGACGATCCGCTTCCAGCCCACCATTGTCCCCAACCCAAGCGCCAGAGCCACCGCGACCTTCACCCACGTCGGGATAAACTTCGTCGACTTATCCAGAAACCCCTTATAGTTCGCGAAGATCTTCTTGTCCGCGTCGCTTAGCTTCGGCGCTCCCTTCGCCTTACCCAGCAACCGGAACGTCTCGCTCGTCAGATACATCTGATTCCGCACGTTCGACTGCATCGAGGCCGGCACATTGCCCAACGAACCATAGCTGCTTGCCTCGTTGCGGATATCGGTCACCTCCTGCTGCAGCGCCAGAATCACGCCCGGCTCAAACGTCTTGGTGCTGACGAAGCGTTCCAACTCCGGCGACGCATCCTGCAGGACCGCGCCCGGCTGAGCATAATCTCCCAGCGCCCCCGCCACCTGCGTCGACACCGCCGCGAACGTCTGCATCTCCGCCGCGCCCACCGTATGATTCAGCGCATAGGCCGTAGGTACCGTGCCCACTAGAATCAGCATAATGAGACCCATGCCCTTCTGCCCATCGTTTGATCCATGGAAAAAGCTGACGCCCCCGCACGTCCCAATCAGCAGCAGGCGGATATAAAACGGCGGCGGCGCGGCTCCCTCAGGAGCCTTGTAGAGACGCGGGTCTTTTGCCACCAGCTTGAACAGGTAGAAGAGCGCCGCCGCCATTATGAACCCCACCACCGGTGAGATCAGCAGTGCCTTGAACACCTTCACCACCTGCTCCCAATCCACGCCCGCCGTGCCCGAGTTTCCCTGCATCAACTGATTCGCCACGCCAACCCCGAGAATCGACCCGATCATCGTGTGCGAGCTCGACGCCGGCAGCCCACGCCACCACGTCGCCAGGTTCCAGATAATCGCCGCCACCAGCAGCGCAAACACCATCGAGAACCCCGACCCCGCGCTCACCTTCAGGATCAACTCCACCGGCAGCAACGAGATGATCGCGAACGCCACCGCGCCCGAGCTCGTCAGCACCCCGATAAAGTTCATAATGCCCGAATACACCACCGCGATATGCGGCTCCAGCGAATGCGTATAAATGCACGTCGCCACCGCGTTCGCCGTGTCGTGAAAGCCATTCACGAACTCAAATCCCAGCGCGATCATAAGCGCCACCCCCAACAAAACAAAAGGGAACACCGACGCCGAGTGGACCACCGACAGATCCTTGCCCAGCTTCAGGCCGATGTACACTAGCCCGCCCAGCAGCATGATGCCGAAGACCATGACTCCAATTTTTCCTGGAGAAGACTTCTTCAGCTTTTCGTCGAGAAGAGAGCCTGCGGGAGCGAGAACGGGAGTCGCCATGATCTGAGTTCGCCTGGATAAGAAATAATGTACGTGATCACCATAATGGGAAATCCATACTCCGAGTGTTACGTTACGGTAAAGTCTCTCTAGAACCCCTACGACACCGGCATGTTCCATGCGCGTATCGGAGATCTCCATGGCCAAACTCGAAGTCACCCTTGGCGATATCACCCGCCTCGCCGTCGATGCCATCGTCAACGCCGCCAACGCCGCGCTCGCCGGCGGCGGCGGCGGAGTCGATGGGGCCATTCACCGCGCCGCCGGACCCGAGCTCCTTCGTGCCTCGCTCGCTTTGGGTGGCTGCCCCACCGGCGACGCCAAAGCCACGCCCGGCTTCAATCTTCCCGCCAAGTGGGTCTTTCACGCCGTCGGCCCCGTCTGGCACGGCGGCTCCCACGGCGAAGACGACGCCCTCGCCTCCTGCTACCGCCGCTGCCTGGCCCTGGCGCTCGCACACAGTGTCGAAACCATCGCCTTTCCCGCCATCTCCACCGGTATCTACGGCTTTCCCCATCGCCGGGCCGCCGTAATTGCCACTCGCACTGTTCAGGAGTGGCTCACTCACTCCGATCCAACGCATCGAATATACCGCGTCCTCTTCTGCTGCTTCAGCCGGGAAACCGCCGCCCTCTACAACGAACTGCTCACCGAAGCAAGTCGTGGCTGATAGGTGACTCCCCTGGCCCTTCTTTGCGTCGCCGAAGAGAATCCGCGCCGAAGGGTGCCAATCTACCGCCAGTCGTCCTTCGCCGTCGTCCGCTCGGCGAACACCGCGTCGAACCCCTCCGCCTTCTTCACCAGAATCTCCCCTTGCGCCATGGATTGATGCAGCAGCACCGCCTGCAATCGCACCAGCTCCAGCATCGCCAGAAACATCGAGATTACCGCTCTCTCTGTATGCGTATGACGAAGCATCCGCCGCAGCGACACCGGTTTATCCTCCATCACCATCTGCTGCTTTACATAATCGATCATCTGCGCGACCGTCACCGCGTCCTCGTCGACGTCCAGCGCGGGCCGCTCTTTCAACCGCCGCAGCACCTCCTGAAACACCCGCACCAGATCGATCGTATCGGCCGCGATCTCTCGCCCCTCCTCCAAAGACCCGCCCAGCCGGTCGCCCTCGGCCGGCTCCTCCCGCCGCAGCTGCCGCAGCCCCGGATTGGTCCAGGTCGCCGCCTCGATCTGCTGCTTCTGCATCAGCATCTGCGCCGCCGCCTTAAACCGCTCATGCTCCAGCAGCCGCTCCACCAGCTCCCGCCGCGGATCTTCCATATCGAGGCCCGCCTCGCCCGCCCGCGGCGTCGGGTCGCGCGGCAGCAGCGTCCGGCTCTTGATATGGATCAGCAATGAAGCCATGTAGATGAACTCGCCCGCCGCGTCCACGTCCGTCTGCTTCAAATGATGCGTATATTCCAGAAACTGCGCCGTAATCCGCGCAATCGGAATGTCGTAAATATCGATATTCTGCTTTCGGATCAAATCCAGCAGCAGATCGAACGGCCCGTCATATACCCGCCCCACCGTCACCGAGAACGGCGACTGCGAAGCCTCCTCACTCGCCGCCGCCTGCTTCTTCTCAGGCGCGGGCGGCGCAACCGGCCTCGGCTCCAGCGTCAATTCCGGCAGGTTTTCCGAGTTATGGTTCGTCACGACTTCATGCTGGTCCAAGAGCCTGCCTCCATCAATTCATGGGCCCGTATTGTCCACGGTATGCCGTGATGTCGATCCGGTCCGCGTTTGGCAGCTCTAGGTAAAAGGTCGAATCGGTGCGCTCTACCCAGAACCGGATGTCCTCGTTTTTCCGGGCTCTCTTGAACGCAAGCCACGGTGCTTGGATCACTGCCTGCGGCACGATAAAGTCGTGCAGCCTGTAGTCCTTGTCCCAGCAAAGAAGGGCCAGCATCTCGTAGCTCTTCGGCCTCGCATCGAATACCCACCGCCCGTATTCGTTTCTTCTGGAGCTGGTCACGTAGACACGCTTCTTCTTGCGGGTAATGAATACCCGGTCTGAGTCCTGCGTTAGATTGACCTCTAGCGGCACTATATTCCGCAGCCAGTATTCGCGGACGTTCTTTGCCCGCAAACTTTGTTCTTGATCCCACCATGCGGTTTGCCCACTCAGATCGTGACCGTCATGACTGCTTTCATAAACGACTGAAGCTCTTTTCTCGAATGACGCGATGGTAGGACGATTACGATTCAACCCCATCACGGACCGTACTTGCTCCATGGTGGCTTCGGCCCTTTCTGTGGCTTTCGCTTCACCTCGTTCAAGAACCGTCCATACCTCATCAGGATTTCGCTCAAGCTTGTCCCGCCGCTGACGAATTGAGAAAAGGCGCTGATTGATCGAGTCTGACGCAAGTGCCTTGCAGTTTCCGCAATAGATTTCAGCCGTCCTGCATCGCTCCCGAATCATCCCGTCGACCATCGGCTCACTGAAGAGCGCGTGCATATCTCCCACTGGGCAGTAGTCTGGATTGCCCGGCTCGCTCTGTGGGCTTCGCTGGCCGCCATTGGTCATTTGGCTCATCTTGTGCAGAATGACGCCGGGTTCATCGCTCAGGAGAATACTGTTGCCATAACTCTTCGACATCTTCCGCCCATCGATGCCGGGAACCTTTGGGCTAGGGGTCAGCAGCACTTCGGGTTCCGGCAGGATGAGTTTTGCCGGGTCGGGTTCTTCAGCAAGAGAAGACGGATCCGTTCCTATCAGCCGCGTGGGCGAATAGAGCTGATTGAATCGTCGCGCCACATCGCGGGTCAGCTCCACGTGTGCCGCTTGATCTTGGCCAACAGGCACAAAGGATGGCTTGTACAACAGGATGTCTGCGGACTGAAGAAGCGGATATCCAAGAAAGCCGTAGGTGGCGAGATCTTTCTCCCTTAATTGCTCCTGCTGATCTTTATAGCTTGGCACGCGTTCCAATAGGCTGAGCGGCGTAAACATGCCAAGTAGAAGCTGAAGTTCTGCATGTTGAGGAACGTGAGACTGGACGAAGATGGTGCATAGCTCCGGGTCAAGTCCGGCAGAGAGAAAATCCAGCACTACCTCACGGATGTTCTCCTGGACCTTAGATGGGTCCGCATAGTCCGTCGTCAACGCATGGTAATCAGCGATAAAAAAGTAGCACTCATACTCGTGCTGCAACCGCACCCAGTTGTAGAGCGCGCCCATGTAATTGCCCAGATGTAGACGCCCCGTCGGACGCATCCCGCTCAGCACCCGCGCCCGCTCCGCTGTTGACTTCGTAATTAACCCGCTCAAAGGAAAGTGCCCGTCCTGTATGCAACTTTGCTAGTAACGGATCAGTCACTACCAGCTAAGTGCTTTGTTTTGTTAGATCGAATCGATTTTTTACAAAATTGCCAATAACTGATTGAAGATCGCCAGCAGCGGTCCGAAGAAAATCATGACGATCCGAAACCCCAGAAACATAAACCCGAACATGAGGTAAAGCCCCATGCTGTCGAATGTCTTTGCCGCGTTGTAGGGCAGGTAGTTCCGCAGTATCCGGCCGCCATCGAGCACCGGCAACGGCACCAGGTTGAACACGAGCAGCAGCAGGTTTACCAATACCCCAAAGTAAAGCATCAGCACGATCGGAAACATCCCCGGCAGGCCCTCAATCGGCAGCGGCATTCGCAGCGCCAACATCTCCGCCGCCCGCAGCGTTCCAGCCGCGCCTGGAACAACATGCTTGACCAGCACTAAGATAATCAGACAAACTGTGGCGAATAGCAGATGCGCCAGCGGTCCGGCCGCATACACCTTCACCTCGTCCTGCGACGGACGCCGGAAGTTGTTCGGCGTGATCGGCACCGGCTTGCCCCAGCCCAGCACGAGCGGGCTGCGAAAGATGTACAGCAGCGGCCATATTCCTGTCCCGAACACGTCGAAGTGCTTGACGGGATTGAGCGTTACCCGGCCCAGCATCCTTGCCGTCGGGTCGCCCAGCCGCGACGCCGTCCACGCCTGCGCGCAGTCATGTACGGAGATGGCCAGCAGCAACACCACATACTCAAAGATCGCGAGGACCACATCTAAAGACATACAAGATCGATGTTAGCAGGGCCAAGTCCAGCCAAGCTCCTGTAGGCACAACCTCACTAGCCTGCTAAGTCTTGCCCGATATCAGCCTAGTAGCTGAGGAACTCGTTCCAACCGCGGCGGGCGCGCAGACCGGCGATCGCGAAGACGATGGCGGCTCCGCCGGTGAGTGCGTTCCAATAGAACATGGGGCGCACCCAGCCGGGAGAGTAGGTCAGGTCCTGCCCGGACCAAAGCAGCATCAAGGTTGCGACAATGATGCACTGGAAGCTGAGAACGAGATAGAGCTGGCCGCGGCGGCGGCGGCGATCGAGCGCCTCGACCTCGTCGGGCGTCAGGTTGCGTTCGTCAAACGGCAGCAGGGTGTTGGCCATGGCGATCCTCGTCAACTCATTACAACATATCGGCTGCAATCCGGACCAGGTCGGCTTTGTTGAAATGCAATGCGGGCCTGGAACGGTAACGCGCTACAGGAAGGCTACGGATTGTATGCCGGTGACGTCGAAGCGTTTGCGGCAACGGATGTTCTTACAACCCATGGGGTCGTCGCGGCGGACCATGTAACTTTGCGCCTTGGCGAAGCGGGCACGGTCCCGGTCGTCCGCTCCGCGCGGCACCTGCGTCTTCTTCCGGCGAACGATCCAGTCGATCTGGTACTCCCCAGGCTGGCCGCAGTGCGGGCAGCTCAGGGTATGGGTGCGCTGCTCCTGTTTTTCGTCGAAAAAGTCGCGTTCTTCCATCAACACCTCGAATGTCATGTGTCCAGCACGGGCTGCTCGCCGCGGCACGTATCGTGTTAAGAATACGCTGGACGGTGGAACAGCGGAAGGAGCGGCATGAAGAAGAGGAAGAAAGAGACGTTTTCAATCGTGAAGGCAGTCAAGGCAAACGCGCGGGCGCGGCTAGGAACGCCTCCGCCGGAAAGAGTGCTGCCCGATCCGAAGCAGAAGGCGGCGGCCACGCCCAAGCACAAAGAGACCCTCTCCGGCTTGTTAAGACGGACTGGAGAGGACCAGGACTGACTAGAAGTTATAAGTGATCTCTCCCGTGATCGCCCGCGGCGTTACATAGTGCGTGCCCGAAAATGTCGACAGAAAGTTGTAGAGCGCATACTTGTCGGCCAGGTTGACCGCCGTTGCGCGCACCCCGATCTTGTACTTATCCCCATGGAACACATTGTCGTCGCCGAGCGCGAGATCGAAAAGGCTGCGCGCGGCAATACGTGGCGGATTCTTATCGTCATCTTCCACATTTGGAGCAGGAATCTGGACGAGCTTCGATGTATAACCGGCCACATCGCAGGAGGTAAATCCCGAAGTGGGCGTCGCTTTGACACCATCACAGGTAAGGCCTGCCTGAAATTGCTGGTCAAACGTCAGGCCGCTGAGGTCGACGCCAGGCTGGCCGTTCGCAAGCGTCAGGGACGTACCCGTGCATTTGCTGTTCGCGCCATCCGGGTTGTAGCAAGGTACCGAGCCGGCGGTAAGACCGCTATCGTATCGCCAGTTGAAGCCTATCCACATGCTCTTCTTAAAGGGCAAGTCATATTGTAAGTGGCTGGTCTGGTTGTACTTCTCGTCATGGTCGATACGGAAAGGCAGATTGGTGCCGGGAGTGCCGGGAGTCGCTCCCACGCCCCCAACCTGCGGGTTGAAGAACCGGGCCGCCACGGAGGACATGACCACGAAGGCGCTAACGCCATGCGTCTCCGGAACCGAGACTCGCAGCGCAAAGCCGGGGATTTTTGAGTTATGCCATTCGATCGGGAAGGTAATTGGCGTGCTGCCAAGGACGGAGAAGTCGTAGGCGTTGCGCGTGTACTTCCAGATGTAGTCGCCGCTGAAGACCAGGTGCTTACCAAACGCCTGTTGCAGACCGGCGTGGAACTCATTACGCATCCCAGGGTTGAACGGCGCGGGCACGCAGGAGCCGAGCGTCTGAAAGATGCCCTGAATGACCGGGTCGTAGCAGCCCTTCACCGAGAGGACGAGATTCTCGTTGAAGGGCGTCTCCTGCGCCCGAGCGTAGGAGAGACGAAGAACGGTGCTGGTCTTCTTGATGTTGTACGAGGCACCCACGCGAGGCTCGGCTTGCCGCTGAATGGCTAAGCCGTTGTAAAGGTCGCCGCGAATGCCTAGGTTGAAGAGCCACGGACCTTTCGTGATCTGGTCCTGACCGTAGAAGGCGAGCTGCTTCACATCGGCCTGGCCATGGTAGCCGTAGACGCCACCGCCGCGCGTCAGGTCATACGGACGGAGCACGGGGTTATAACCCGGATTCCGCGTATACCCCGAGAGCGCACAATACGTCGGATCGGAGTATCCGGCTGTGGGATTGCCGTTGAGGTCGAGACACGGTGCGTTGATGACCGGATCGACCAGGCCAATCTGGTCGTTCTCGCGCAGAAATGTCTGGGCATAGTTGCCGCCGATTTTGATGTTATGGATGCCGCGGACATAGGAGATGTCGGAGTGGACGCCGGCGTTGAGGAGGCTGCGTTGCTGCGCCACCGTCTCCTGCTGAAGGGGGCCGAAGTCGGCGAAGGCATTCTTGCTGGGATAGTAGCTAAAGCCGTCGCGCCGGATATAAGGGCCGAGATTGAAGACCGCATAGTTGTTGATAACGCGAGTGTAAGTGGGAGCGATGTCGAAGGTTTCGATCTTCGAACGCTGATCTGTCTGGCCAACCGGATTGCCCTGGAGCGGATCGATAACGCCCACGTTCAGGTTGTCATAGGCGTTCGGCGTCTGAAACCACGAGCGGGTGTACTGAAAGTTTGTATGGATGGAATTGGCGGTGTTGAATTGAAAATCCACGCGGTCGAAGAAATTCAGCTCGTTACCTTTGGCGTGAAAGACCTGGAACTCGTTGGGATCGAGAAAGCGCCCAGTATTCAGGCCGCTGACAGAGATGAAGTTGCCCCAATGATTGCCACCGTAGGAGAGCTGCCCACCGGCGTTCGTGGAGCCGAAGGTTCCATAGGAAAAATTGAGACCGCCCGTGGGCTTGGTGACACCTTGTCCGGAGCGCGTCGTCACCACGATGACCAGGCTGGTCTTATCGCCATATTCGGCCGGCGGCGCGCCGTCGATTACCTGAAGCGACTGCACGGCTTCCGAGGGAAGCTGGTTCGAGAAAACCTTACTCTGCTGATCGGTGATGGGCTGATTATCGACCGAGAACGAGTTTTCGGCGTGATCGCCCAAGCCATGGAAGAGGCCGTTCGAGTCGGCCGCAACGCCCGGCGAAGAGAGCGTCACCAGCGAGCTAAGCGTGGACGACGCACTTTCAAGCGGTAGCTTGTCGATGGTGGAGCGATCAATATCGGTGTGAAAGGTGGAGTCGTTCTCCACAAGATCGGAGCCGCTATCGACCACGGTGATGCTGGTGGCGCTGCCCGCGATGTCCAGCTTGATCAGCGACGCGATCGGCACGACGGAGTTGACATCGATGCCGATGCTGGCCTTCTGAAAGGAAGCCTGCATTACAGTAATCCGGTAGGTATTGAAAGGGACATTGAAGAAGCGGTACTGACCGTTCGCGTCGGTGGTTGTGTTGCGGGTATACCCCGTGACCTGATTGAGTATCTGGACGCCGGCGCCCGGTACGAGCGCACCCGTCGTGTCCGTGACGGTGCCGGAGACGCTGCCGGAGGTGCCTTGGCCGATCGCTAGCGGAATTGCGAGATAAAGAAGAAAAAGGAAGAGAAGAGACTTATAACGGTACATATGCAAACTCCTGTAGAGCTCATCGAAACCACTAAAGGTGGAGAGGCGAGAGCGTCGTGCTGAAGAGGCCGGGGCTACTTTACAAAGAGAAAAGGCGTCTAGGCTACAGAGATTGCAGAAAGGGAGGAGGACGGCTGGCTAGCTGAAAGCGCCAGCGGAATCGCCGTTGTGCATCGGCAGCAACGGAGTCGAGCACGTGGATATGCGCCACGGACTCAGGCGCGGCCTGTATATTGACCGGCAGGGCTGAGTGCATCGCCACGCATAACGGGCAATGGTCGGACGCGGCATCCTGGTGCGGAAGGCTGCCATGCGAGTCTGCCTGCCGTGGCAGCAAATCGTGCGTGTGGCAGACCTGTACGGTACTCATAATGGCGACCAGCAACACCGCAAGCACTGCGATCCAACTCGGCTTGAAGCGCCGAAGCTGGGGAACGGCATCGTGCTGGAACAGGCTACGCATCGCGGGAAACAGGAGTTCGCTAAAGGACGTGCTTAGATTTTAGACTGATTTGGCTGATGATATACGCAGCTCGCCATTCACAAGGCGAATGCGTCTAGGTATAGACGATGCAAATGCTGAGAAGGTTCCATGCCGCGCAGTTGGTTTGTTTGCTTTTGCTGGCCAACTGCGTCGCTCGGGGCGGAGCGCAGCGACCGGTCGTGCCTGAGGATACTCCGGCCACGGCTCCGCACCGTACCCGGCTGATCCTGAAAGACGGCAGCTTCCAGGTAGTGATGAGCTATCGGGTAAAGGGCAACCGTGTCCTGATCGTTAGCGCGGAGCGCGGTGGCGCGGAAGAGGAGATCCCTGTTGCCCTGGTGGACTTCGACGCCACGCGACGCTGGGAAAAGCAGCACACACCCTCCAGCGCCGACGAGCAGGGCCAGGCTCCCGTGCCGGCGATCGATCCAGAATTGCTAAAGGAAGAGGAGGCACGGCGTGCGCTGGCCCCGGAGGTAGCGCCCGATCTGCGTCTGCCGGAGCAGGAGAGCGTGCTGGCGCTCGACATCTTTCGCGGCACTGAAGAGTTGGTGCCACTCTCGCAGTCGGCCGGTGACCTGAACACGACAACCTCGCACAATATTTTGAAGAGCGCGATCAATCCCATGGCGAGTTCGCACCAGATCGTTCAGCTCAAAGGCGAAACGGCGAATGCGCAACTCCATGTAAACCAACCGGCACTCTATTTGAGGGCGAACGATGAGTCGGGCATACGCGCGGGTGGAACGCCGCTAACAGTCGACACTCACGGAGCATCCACGGCGTCTATCAATCAAATTCATGGACATAACGACAGTCAGTACGTGATCGTCCGGGTGGATGTGCGGCAGGGCGCGCGCGTCGTGGCAAGCTTTCAGGTAAACCGCTCGGGCGAGGTGAAGCAGCAGGAAGATGTAGTCGAGACCGCCTCCGAGACGCTGCCGGGTGGACAATGGGTAAAGCTGACACCACGATCTCCACTGAGCTTTGGCGAGTATGCGCTGGTCGAGGTCCTCTCCGCGCGAGAGGTCAACCTGGGTGTATGGGATTTCGGCGTCCATCCGACCGCGCCCGAGAATAAAGATGCGTTGAAGCCGGAGCCGAAGCGGCCAGTGTCGCTCGAGCGGCGCGGACCGCAGCATTAGAATGCCGACGAACGGCTTTACGCGCTGACGGCTTGCGTCATCTCCGTCACGTGGCTTTCGGGACGCACATCCTGAAGAAGACGATCCATCACCAGCCCAAGTCCCGCGACTGCGACGTTGTTACGCGTGGCGTTCTTCACCTCGTACATCATGGAATCGGCGGATCGGAGCATGGCGGACACCGTATCGCCGTCCTCCGGAAAGGTAGCCAGACCGAAGCTGCCGAGTACCGTAAGCGACAGACCGTCTTCCTCCAGGAAGCGCGTCTTGCGCAACTGATCGCACAAATTCATGGACAGCGTCATGGCGGCGGATTTGCCTAGATTCGGCAGCAACGCAACAAATTCGTCACCCCCATAACGAAAAGCTGGGTTGACGGGACCGAGGCATCGTTTTAAAAGAGCACCCACCTCGCCCAGAAGACGTGTGCCATGGAGGTGCCCGTGCGTGTCGTTGACCTTCTTAAAATAATCGAGATCCAGGAAGAGCAAGCTGAAAGTTTTTTTATGAAGCGGGCTGGCGGAAGCGATCTGCTCATCGAGCATCTGGTAGAGGCATCGCGAGTTGAACAATCCCGTGCAGTCGTCGGTAATAGTGAGTTGCTGGATGCGCTTGAGTGAGCGAGAGTTGCGAATCGCGATGGCGGCGTAGTCGCACAGAATGCGCAGAAAGGAGACGGAGTATTCCGAGAGAAGGTCCATCTTGCTGTTGAGCAGCTGGATGACTCCAAGCGTGCGATTCTCCGAGCGAATAGGAAGGCAAGCAATCGATTGAATATTGAGGTCGGCATTTTTCCGCGCAAAGGCTGCCCAGTGCGGATCAAGTGAGACGTTAGGCACAATTAACGGGTTACCCGTGGCCGCCACCCATCCAGCCACCCCCTCGCCAAACGGAATACGCAGGTTCTTTAAACTTTCTTCATCCTCGCCGAGTGCGATGGCGTAGAAGAGCTCTTCAGTTTCAGGATCGACCATCAGCAGCGACCAGCGCTCAGGGCCGAAAAACTCAGCCATTTTGTGCATAATGGCTCGCAAAATCTCTTCTAGCTGCAAGCTGGTGGTTAGAGTACGTGCGACATCGTGAAAGATGCGCAACTGGTCCATCTGCCGACTGTCGATCACTTCCAGGGTTCTTTTTTCCTTCTGACTACTTTTCAATCCGCGGCTCCTTATCGAATGTCACCGCAATGCAGGTCTTGTGCACTACCGATGATGTCACGATAAGGTGACGTTTGAGTCTTTAAAATGGATTGCAGCCACGACTATAGTAACTAACCGCCAATATGAACCATATTACGGGACGGCTTGAGAAAGCCCACCTCTCCAATATGATGACGAGCTTCCTTACGTAGGACGATGCGGCGAACATAAGCCCGCAACTCGTCCTCCGATGCGCCACGCACCATCTCCCCATGAAGATCATGATCGCTCTGCGAGAAGAGACAAGTGCGAATTTTACCGTCCGAAGTAAGACGCACCCTACTGCAATGTCCGCAAAAGGGCCGTGAGACTGGCGCGATGATGCCGATCTCACCCAAACTGTCGTCGAAAGTAAACCGCCGTGCGGTCTCGCTGGCGGCGTTCGCGGGTAAAGCCACGAGAGGACGATAAGCATCAAGGCGACGAACGATCTCGTCCATCGTGACGACGGTCTCTGGTTTCCAGCTGCGGGCATCGGCTCCCGATGAAGGCTCTTCGAGTGGCATCCACTCGATGAAGCGAACGATCACGCCCTCATCGCGGGAGAAAGCGGCGAAGCGCTCGATCTGATCGTCGTTGAAGCCGCGCAGCAGAACACAGTTGACCTTGACCGGTCCGAGACCGGCGGCCTGCGCGGCGCGAACTCCGCGAAGTACCTTGTCAAAGCTGCGCGGCACCCGGGTAATCGCTGAGAAGGTGGCAGAGTCGACAGCATCCATGCTGACGGTGACGCGCGTCAGCCCGGCGTCGCGCAACGGTTGCGCCAAACCTTCGAGCAGATGGCCATTGGTGGTGAGGGCTATATCGAGCGGAGCACCGTTAGCGGTCGGCATGCCGTTGGGATCGAAGGCGGCGCGCATGGACGAAAGCTCTCGCACCAGCTCGACCAGACCGGCGCGCAGCAAAGGCTCGCCCCCGGTGAGACGAATTTTTTCGATACCGAGCGAGACAAAAACGCGGATCATGCGGAGGTAATCGGCAATCGGCAGCTCGGCGAACTGCGCGCCTTCGTTGCCCGTGCGGCAGTACACACACCGGTAATTGCAACGATCGGTGATGGAGACCCGCAGATCGGTCAAGGCTCGGGCATGGCTATCACGCAACGGTTCTAACTCGCCAGGAAAGACGATGGAAGTGTCCGTCGGGTTGGAGAGAGCGATTGCTGCCATTGTGATCTGAGGTCTATGAAAGCTAGTCCGTTGTCATTGGATGCGCCCAATTTGCAATGGAACCGCGACGAGCCGGCTTCAATCTTTAGTATGAGGCATGAGAAGCACCAGCCGTACACGGACGCGGTAACCTAAAGCTATGACAGCCAAGCAAAGCGAAACGCCGCGGCTTCCCAGCCGCATTCTAATTGCCTTTGCCTGCGTGTACTTCTTTTGGGGATCGACTTATGTCGCGATCCGCTTCGGCGTGGAGGTGCTGCCGCCGTTCGTCCTGGCGAGCACCCGCTTTCTCATCTCCGGTCCGTTGATGTTGGCGTTCTGCGCGGTGCGGGGACTGCGGCTGCGGGTTACAGGCCGTGAACTTGGCCTCCTGGCCGCGATTGGCATCCTGATGCTCGGCGGTGGCAACGCCGGGTTGGTGTGGTGCGAGCAGTTCCTGCCGAGCGGGCTGGCTGCGCTATTGATCGCCGTGGTGCCGCTGTATGTCGCTATTTTCGAGGCCCTTCTGCCGCGCGGCGAGCGGCTGACCGGCAAAGGCTGGACGGGCGTTTGCATCGGGTTGGCGGGGCTGGTGGTGCTGCTCTCGCCAGGTCTTCGCGAAGGTCTGCATGGCGAGACACGGCAGATGATCGGCACGGCGGTCGCGCTCGGTTGTGCGTTCAGCTGGACAGCTGGGTCGATTTTGTCGCGGCGATCGCGTCTTCAGGTCAGCCCGTTTGTGGCCGCGGGCTGGGAGATGCTCTTCGCCGGTTTGTTCAATGCGGGAGTGATGGTCGTAAGCGGCGGCTATCACGGCGGCCACTGGGGAGTGCAAGCGTGGAGCTCCGTTCTCTATCTGGTCACCTTCGGTTCGCTCGTCGGCTACACGGCTTATATTTACTTGCTGGATCACGTGCCGGTCGCCAAGGTGGCGACCTACGCCTACGTCAACCCGATCGTGGCGGTTATTCTTGGCGCGATCTTCCTGCATGAGCGGATGGCGGGCATTGAGTACGTCGGTATGGGGGCCATCCTGATCGCGGTTTACCTGGTGACCAGTTCGAAGCTGCGGAGCGGCGCACCGGCGGCGGAGATGGAGTGCGGTCCAACGGAAGAGCTGGCGTAAGCTGTCGAGATGAATGGATGAGGTTACCTGAGCCGGATCATAGACTAGCCGCAAGAAGCATTATTTAAAAAAGTCCCAAAGTGTTCAATGTAATACACTTAGGTACAGGATGGTCTTTTGCACTTCGCTTCTGTCGAATGCGGATCGTATTGAGGCGCGACGCGCAAACGGCGGTCGAATACGAAGAGGTTTAGGGGCGTTTGAACCAGCCGCCGTACTTCTCGGTGAGGGCCTGGGCTTCAGGCGGTCCCCAGGTGCCGGGATCGTAGAGGCGAATCGGGGTCTCGTGGTGGAGAATGGGGTCGAGAATGCGCCAGGACTGCTCGACGTAGTCCTGGCGGGCGAAGCGGCGCTGGTTACCAGCCATGGCGTCTTCGAGAAGCTCTTCATAGGGGAGCATATCGTTGGCGTTTGACTCGGTCGCGGAGAGGAGTTCTACGGGATGGCCGTCGAAGCCGGTGCCCTGGCTCTGTTCGAGCGCGCCGATGGCGATGCGGACGTTGGGGCTGACCTTGAAGCGGACGTAGTTAGCGGGCGGCGGCTCCGGGGTGAAGATGGCGGGCGGCTGACGGAGGCGGGCGACAATTTCAGTGCAGGTCGTGCTGAGGGCTTTACCGGTGCGGATAAAGAAGGGAACCCCCTTCCAACGCCAGGAGTTGAGGAAGAGGCGAAGGGCAACGAAGGTCTCGACTTGCGAGTCTTCGGCAACGCCCGGTTCAGCGAGGTAGCCGCGGAACTGGCCGCGGACGACATCCTCCGGGCGTATGGGCTGGATACCGCGGAGAACTTTAACGCGCTCATCGCGAACGAGCTCCATATCGATGCCGGGCGGCGGCTCCATGGCAATATTCGAGAGCAGCTGCATGATGTGGTTCTGGACGACATCGCGGATGGCCCCGACGCCGTCGTAGAAGGCACCGCGCCCCTGGACGCCGAAGCTTTCGGCCATGGTGATCTCAACCGACTGAATATGGTGGCGATTCCAGATAGGCTCGAGAAAAGAGTTGGCGAAGCGAAAGTAAAGAAGGTTCTGAACGGCATTCTTGCCAAGGTAGTGGTCGATGCGGAAGACATCACCTTCGGCGAAGTAGGAATTGACGGTACGGTTGAGTTCGACGGCGGAGGGGAGGTCATGGCCGAAGGGCTTTTCGATGACGATGCGGGCACCTTCGGCGCATCCGGCGTCCTGGAGTTGCTTCATCACTTCGGCGAAGAGCGACGGCGGGATCGCAAGATAATGGATGGGGTGTTTAGAGGGACCTAACTGCCGGCGGACTTGCTGGAAAGTGGCGGGGTCGGCATAGTCGCCGTCAACATAGCAGAGATGATCTAGGAGTTTCGGGAAACCGATGGGGTCGAGGCCGCCATACTCGGTGACGCTTTGACGGGCGCGCTCCTTGAGCTGGTCGAGAGTCCAGCCGGATTTTGCGACGCCGATAACGGGGCCGGGGAGTTTGTCGCGTTTGGCGAGGCGCTGGAGCGAGGGAAATATCTGCTTGTAGGCAAGGTCGCCGGTTGCGCCGAAGAAGACAAGAGCGTCGGAAAGGACTGGTTCAGGGGAAGGGTCCATCGCGGAGAGTGTCGTGGAGGGCATGGCGGAAGTCAAGATAGCCTCGAAAGATGGAGCGGTCATGTGTTCTATTGTGATGCGTTTGCGGGAAGTTGTGGTGAATGCGGGCATCTCACCGGTGACGATGTGCCTCTTATATTCTTGGAGAGCTCTCTCTTATGGCACGTCCGTACTGGTCAGGGCAGTTGCGTATCTCGTTGGTGGCGTTCGGCGTTAAGTTGTTTACGGCGACGGAGGCGAAGGGCGAGATACGATTTCATCAGCTGAGCCGCAAGACGGGCGAGCGGATCAAGTACCAAAAGACGGCGGGCGGCGGTGATGCCGGCGGTGAGAGCGAGCAAGCGGCGGCTCCGGTGCCAATGTCGGACATTGTCAAGGGGTATGAGTATCGGAAGGGCGAATATGTACAGATCGAGCCGAAGGAGATTGAGAACCTGCGCGTGCCGTCGAAGACAACGATCGACCTGACACAGTTTGTGGACGTGGAGGAGGTCGATCCGGAGTTCTTCGAGAAGCCTTATTTTGTGACACCGGAGAACGACGCACAGACGGAGGCGTTCGCGGTGGTGCGGAAAGCACTGGCGGAGACAAAGAAAATTGCGCTGGGGAAGATTGCGTTTGGCGGCCGAGAGCACCTGGTGGCGATCTCAGCGGCGGGCAACGACGCCATGCCGGGAATGATGGCCTACACGATGCGCTATGCGGAGGAGTTGAAAAAGCCGGCGGAGTTCTTCGGCGAGATCAAAAAGGTAACGATCGACGACGATCAGCTGGCATTGGCGAAAGAGCTGATCCAGCGGAAGGCGTCGAAATTCGAGCCGGAGAAGTTTCATGACGAGTACGAGGCGGCATTGCGGGCTATGGTCGAGGCCAAGGTGAAGAAGGTGGCCTTGCCCGAGGAAGAAGAGCCGGCTCCGAAGGCGGGTAAGGTCATCAACCTGATGGACGCTCTGCGAAAGAGTGTGCAGAGCGATTCGGGCAAGAGTGCGGATCCGCAGGAGGCTGTAGCGGCGAAGAAGAAGGCCCCGGCGAAGGGGATTACGCTCGTGAAGGATGAAAAACCTAAGGCGAAGGCACGGAAGACGGCATAATCCGCTGACGAGCAGAGACGCGAATTTCTTTCGAGATGGCAAACAAAAAGATAGATACGAGTGTGCAATCGGCGACGAGCGTGGCGACACCGGCAGACGCTGTCGATGCGCAACTGGCGCGGTACCGCTCCATGCGGAACTTTACCGTGACAGCTGAACCGGCGGGTGGCCACGAAGACGAAAAAGCGAAGCAGGGCTTACCGTTCGTGATTCAAAAGCACGCGGCGACACGGTTGCACTACGACTTCCGGCTGGGCTGGAACGAAGTCTTGAAGAGCTGGGCGGTGGCGAAGGGTCCGAGCTTTACCGTGCGGGACAAGCGGCTGGCAGTCCAAGTGGAAGATCACCCGATGGAATATGGCGGGTTTGAAGGGATTATTCCGGCGGGGCAGTACGGCGGCGGCACGGTAATGGTGTGGGACCAAGGGACATGGGAGCCTCAGGCGGGACACACGGATGTGGATGCCGGGCTGCGGGACGGGTCGCTGAAGTTCGTCCTGCACGGGACCAAGATGCAGGGAAAGTGGACGCTGGTGCGGATGGGCGGCAAGGCGGCCAAGGAGGGCAAGCCGAACTGGCTGCTCATCAAGGAGCATGACGAGTTTGAACGAGCAGCAGACGCTCCCTGTATTACAGATGAGGCTCCGAAGAGCGTAGTTACAGGGAGGACGCTTGAGGAGATTGCCGGGAACGAGGATCATGTTTGGAACTCAAAAGAGACGGTGGGTACGGGGCAGGCTTGGTACCGGCAGGGGGACGAGCTTTCGGCGCGGGCTAAGGGGAAACAAGAGCTAAAGAAGACGCCGATTCCATCTAGGAATGACAAACAAGAAAATCAAAGGCAAAGACCGAACCGTGCGGAGCCGGCGGCGACGCCGCAGGAGGAGCTGCCGGAGTTTGTTTCTCCGCAGTTGGCGATGCAGGCGGACGAAGCTCCCGAAGGGACGGGGTGGCTGCATGAGTTGAAGCTGGATGGCTACCGGATGCAGGCGCGCAAGGATAAGGCGAAGGTACAGCTACTGACGCGGACGAGCCTGGACTGGACCCACCGGATGAAGACGGTTGCGGCTGCGATTGCAAAATTGCCGGAGGATAGATTGCTGCTCGATGGTGAAGTAGTGGTGGTGCGAGCAGACGGGACGACAAGCTTTGCGGATCTACAGGCGGCGTTTCAGGATGGGGCCAAGAAACCATTGACGTATTTTGTCTTCGATCTGCTGCATAGAGATGGAAAGAACACGCGGGGGCTACCGCTTTCGGAGCGGAAGGCGATGTTGGCGCATGTATTGACGAACGCGGACGAGGAATTGCAGATTAGCGAGCATCTGGAGGCGGGTGGAGGGATGATGTTCCAAAAGGCGTGCGAGCTCCATGCCGAGGGAATCATCTCCAAGCGCGCGGATAGCAAGTACACGGGAGGGCGCACGGACGACTGGCTGAAGCTGAAGTGCGTGCATGAGCAGGAGTTTGTGATTGGCGGGTTTACGCTGCCGTCGAACGGTATCCATGGCGTAGGGGCGCTGCTGCTGGGTTACTACGAGGGTAAGCGGCTGGTATATGCGGGAAGAACCGGGACGGGGTTTACGCAGAAGACACACCGGGCGATGCGGGACAAGCTGGAAGCGCTGCGGGTGGAGACTGGATCGTTCGACCGGCCCCCGGCGGAGGCGCGGCGCGGCGCAATCTGGGTGAGGCCGGAGTTGGTGGCGCAGGTAAACTTTGCAACCTGGACAGCGGATAACCTTTTGCGGCAAGCATCGTTCAAGGGGCTGCGGGAGGACAAAGCGGCCGGCGAGGTACGGCGTGAGGAGGCTGTCTCCGTGCCGCGTGGAACGAAGGTGTCGAAGGAACTAAAGGCGACGGATGCAGTAAAGCCTGAAGCCGCTAAGTCGTCACAAGCCGCGCCGGTGCGGCTGACGCATCCTGAGAAGGTGCTCGACGAGGAGTCGAGGCTGACGAAGCGTCAGCTTGCGGACTACTACTGGGCGGTCGCGGAGCTGATGTTGCCGCACATTGCGGATCGTCCGCTGTCGCTGGTGCGTTGTCCGGAGGGGAGCGGTAAGCCGTGTTTCTTCCAAAAGCATGTGAACCATATGCTGCCGCCGGGGATTGGCTCGGTGGAGGTGAACGATAAAAAGACGGGTAAGCCGGAGCCTTACATTACGCTCTCGACACCCGAGGCGTTGGCGGGGTTGGCGCAGATGGGAGTGCTGGAGGTGCATCCTTGGGGGTCGCGGAACGAGGACCTGGAGCATCCGGACCGATTGACGATCGATCTCGACCCTGATGAGGCGATTGGATGGGAGACGCTGGCCAAAAGCGCGCAAGAGGTGCGCGGGCAGTTAGAGAAGCTGGGGCTTACGAGCTTTTTGAAGACGACGGGAGGTAAAGGCTTGCATGTTGTGGTGCCGATTGCGCCAGGGTATGACTGGGGCGTTATCAAGCAGTTCGCTCACGGATTTGTGCTGGACCTGGAGAAGCGGAACCCTGCACGGTATTTGACGAAGATGACGAAGGCGGCGCGGAAGGGACGAATCTACCTGGACTATCTGCGGAATGAACGCGGAGCGACGGCGGTGGCGGCGTTCTCGCCGAGGGCGCGGCCGGGAGCGGCGGTGTCGCTGCCCATCGCCTGGGGGGATTTGAAGCTGGCGGAGCGGCCGGTGTTCCGCGTGACGGAGTTTGGAGCGTGGCGCGGGCGGCTGAAGAGTGATCCCTGGAAGGGTATGGCAGCGATCACACAAGCGCTGGAAGCGGAGATGTTGGCGAAGGTGGGTATGCGCATGGAGTAATTGGCGCGAGAACTACGCCGCCCATATTAAGACATGGAACAGCCAGTCAGATTGTTTATTAGGAAGGGCGGTAAGGGGTACGTTCAGCGTTGCCTTCGCCCGTTGGGAAAAAGATAGAGAAGATGGTGCCGCTCCTAACGGGCTTCTCTGAGCTTTTTATATGGACATGGCCCTTATGATTGCGGATGATCTCGTCCGAGACCCAAAGTCCAAGGCCGGTGCCAGTGGCCGCTTTGGTAGTGAAGAAGGCTTCGAAGATGCGTTTGCGGGTCGCTTCGCTCATGCCGCAGCCAGTGTCGGCGACCATGACACGGAGACCGGGAGTGCCATGCCGCCAGTGCTGAGAGAAGCGGGTTCGCAGGGTGAGAATACCTTCGCCATGGAGTGCGTCGAGAGCGTTGCCGATGAGATTGGCGAAGACTTGCCGCATATCGCCGGCGAAGCAGAAGATTTTATCATCAGGCGCATAGTCGCGAACGATGACAACTTTCTGGGTGGCAAGGCGACCTTGATAAAGGGTCAGAACCGATTCGAGGATTTCGGAGAGACAGCACTCGCCCGCGCGGGTGGATTGCCGGTGGAATTTAAGCGTATGCGTGACGATATGGCTGACGCGGGCGAGTTCGCTCGCGGCTAGCGCGGCATAGGTACGCATCTCGTCGCCGGCCGCATCGGAGTGCTCAATCAGGTAGAGGAGATTGACGATACTCTCAAGCGGATTGTTGATCTCGTGCGAAATGGAGGAGGCAAGACGGCCTACGGCGGCCAGCTTTTCAGTTCGCTGCAGCATGGCGTCCTGCTGCTTGCGGCCGGTAATATCGCGGAAAAATACGGCAAGTCCGTCCCCCACGGGTGTGAGATTGACGGCATACCAGCGACCATCCGGCTCATAGATATCTTCAAAGACGACGGGAACTCGCTCGGTCATGGCGATAACGTACCGCGGCCATAGAGTGGAGTCTTGAAGCTCAGGGAGAACATCCTGAAGGCGCTGCCCGGCGAGAGAGGTCTGTTGTGGAAGCATCTGGATGGCTTGCGTATTCATATAACGAATTACCCAGCCGCTATCGACGACCATAACGCCTTCGCTGGAGGCTTCCATGATCTCGTGCATCTGGCGAACCTGGCGTTCAACTTCCGCGGCGGACTCGATAGCTGAGGCAAGGGCTTGTTCGGCCACATGCACCTGAGCAAGTGCTGTATCCTCATGCACTTCGAGCAAACGGCGCAGCGTCTCAACTTCGCTTTGCAACTGATAGTGTTCGATTTCGGTCATGAGTTAGAGACCTGGCTCTCGTCAGCTGCGTCCTGAAAGACGCGCTTTCCCGAGAATGGTAGCAGGTTGAGCTTTACGCCGAGGGCAAGGGTGCGGAAGAGCGCGGCGGTCGCGGAGGATATGGGGACGCGGCTGAAGAGAATGACAGCGAAGAGTTCGTTTGCGGGCAGAAGACCACCGAACCCAAGCACGGAAGCAACGGCATGAGCATCGACGAAGTCAGCTTGCTCCGGCACCATGGGGCTACCGTGTGCTTCTGGAACGTGAAAGACGCCAAACGTATCGTTACGGTCTTGGCGATGAGCCGAAGGCTGCACCACTTCTTCCGGGGTGAGGCCCAGCTGTAGGATGAGTTCGAAGATCATGGGGGCTTGCGAGACCATGGCGACCGTCGCCAATGGAATGGCCTGATGCTTGTTCGAAGTGTGGCGACTGTTCCATTCCAGCCGCTCGCCGCGCGAGGCCAGCAGTGTAAGGCACTGCGTATCGGCATTCAAGGGAAGCTGACCGGCAGCCAGAATCGCTCGACGAGACAAGGCGGGAGGAAGATTGCCGAAGCGATGCGTTTTGAAGCATCGGGCAAGGACGCATGCAGGAAGGTTCGCCGGGCCGCGAAAGCGATCGTAGAAGAAGTCGACGACATGGCTTGCGGCGGCTTCCATGCAGTCGGAATGACCGTTCATCGTTCGAAGGATACGGCCTGCCTGGATCATCTCCGCAAGGCCCAAGGTACGCATATCGTACATGGCGTGTTCAGCAGCCAAAATTTACACCCAGTCGTGTCCCGCCTCAACAAGCGTGGGTACTCAGGACGTAAGATGCAGAACTGGCCTCGACGAGGAGCTTCGAGCTGGACTTGCCACAGATCCAGGCGATCCTACGTTTACGCCTACAGGTATTGACAATGTAGACTCCCTCAGGGTGGAATGACCTGCTAGGTACGAAAACGCGCACATTGCGGCTGAGCCTGGCTTTGTGCTGCCGATAAAAGCGAATTACTTGAAAGAGGAGCAGCGAACGATGCCTTCCCCGGCCTGCCCGAAATGTCATGCAGTTCATTCTCGCCGTATCCGGCAGGAGGGTTTTCTACAGCAGGCAATTCTAAGACGGCTGGGCTACTTCCCCTGGGAGTGCCGGTTCTGCAAGGTTACGTTTGTTGTAAAAAACCGGGGCGAAAGCCGGCGCGGCACAGGGAACGAGGTAGAAGATGCAGCAATTCCTGTCAGATAAGATCGATACAGACCGTTAGACGGCAATGTCGGCGAGAGTACGAATCGTGCTGGGAACGCTTGCAGGCTCGACGCACATAGTTTCCCCTTCTTTCAACACGCGAATCTTGTGTTCTATGCCGAGGCGCTCGACCTCGGCCATGAGGCGTTGAACAGGCTCTTCCAGCGGCTCGCGTCCCAAGCGAAACGTGCCGAAGTGCATCGGTACCATCCACTGGGCGCCGCATTCCACAAAGGCACGAACGGCCTCTTCCGGGCTGGTGTGCACAGCGCGATACGTGTCTGGAAAGTAAGCTCCTATAGGCAGCAAGGCAACTTGCGGATGGAGACGGGCACCGATTTCAGCGAAGGCCGAAAAGTAGGCGGTATCGCCGGAGTGATAAACCGTGTGGCCTCCGCCCGCGAGACAATAACCGCCATAGCCGCGATGCGCGTCTCGAAACATACGCGCCCCCCAGTGCTGACAGGGCGTCATGGTGACTGTAAGTCCCTGCACCGGAATAGTTTCCCACCACTTCATGCCGTGAATGCGAGCGAAACCCATGGGAGTTACAAGATCTTCGACGCCGCTCGGCACCACGACCTCGGGCGCAGAGCCGGGAGCGTAACCGCGCAGACGCCGCGTGGCCCTGACGACCGCACGAAGCGAGGCTTTATCAAGGTGATCCATGTGCGCGTGCGTGAGTAGGACGAGGTCGACAGGCGGCAGCTCCGTCACACGGACCCCGGCACGGCGTTGACGGCGGAGGACAACAAGGCGCGTGGAGAAGACAGGATCTATAAGGACGGTCTTGCCCGCGATCTGAAGAAGGAACGAGGAATGCCCGATGAAGGTCACGCCGAGTTCATCGACGGCCACCTGCTTGACCTGCTGCGGAACGCCGGTAAGCGGCTCAGCATGGCTTTCGTGGACCAGGCGCACGAGCTGTTGAAGTTTGCGCACGGCAAATGGTCGATGCTTCCAGAGGCCCCGCCGGACGTTGAGTTCAGGCATGCACTTCCCCCTTGCTACATTGGATTAGATGTCTGCCGTGACAATTCGTATCAAAGCCTTGGCGTGTAGGTGTCGGCGTTGCTCATTCCGGCATCTATTGCTACACGAGACAATTTATGCCCGATGCCCATGACGCTCGTCCTGAGACTCCGCAGCAGCAGCGCATCTGGAAGCATGTTTCTCTTCAGCCGCTACACTCTTTGTGGGATCTTAAGGGCATGCCGTTGAGTCTGCTGGGAAAACGGACGTTCCATGCGGTCATGGACGATAATCTGCTCGGCCGGTCGGCTGAGTTGGGGTATTACTTTCTGTTTGCGCTCTTCCCTACCCTGGTGTCGGCAAGCACCATTCTTGGATTGGCGGCGAAGTCGGCTACCGACATCTACGGGAAATTGTTGCAATACTTTGCGGTAGTGCTTCCGCCTTCAGCGTACAGTATCGTGCTGGACACCTTCAACCAGACGACGGCGGCGAGCAGCAAGGGTAAGCTGACTTTTGGGCTTGCGGCGGCGCTATGGGCGGCCTCTGTGGGGTTTGGCGCGATCCAAGATGGGCTGAACACTGTCTATAAAGTGAAAGAGACGCGGCCTTACTGGAAGGTGCGCGGTTCGGCCATTCTGATTACAGTATTGCTGTCGCTCAACATCACTGCCCTGTTGGCTTCGCTGATGGGCGGCGACTTTCTGGCGCTGCTCGCCAGGCACCATTTAGTGCAGGCGCAGTTACTGTTTACCGCCGTGTTTGTTGCGCGTGTTCTGGGCTGGATTGTAGCCGCGCTGTTGCTGGCTCTGCTTTTTTCTGTCATCTATTACTGGGGACCCGACGTTGCGAACAAAAAATGGCATTGGTTTACACCGGGAGCAGCGGTTGGGATTATTTGCTGGCTGATCTCTTCGTTTGCATTCAGGATATATCTGCATTTCTTCAATAGCTACTCCGTGACTTATGGCTCGCTGGGCGCGGTAATTATTTTGCTGCTATGGTTTTATATCAGCGGGCTGATGCTTTTACTGGGTGCCGAGGTAAACAGCGAAATCGAGGCTTATGCGGCGGAACAGCACCTGAAGGAAACAACGGCCGGACAGCCACCGCAGGTCGCTACCACTACCCCGGCGGCGGGTCCGCAGGTAATGCATCACGCCTGAATCCTGGAGCGAACGATACAATCTCTCCACGGCATGAATCTCTACGCGATCGTTTTAGGTGTCATCGTCCTTGCGCTGCTTGCGGTCTCGCTGGCGCGTGTCGGTCAAGTGAAGACGAAGGCGGATTACCTGCTGGCTGGGCGGTCGCTATCGGCGTTCGTGCTGGTGTTTACGCTCCTTTCAAGCTGGATTGGCTCCGGATCGCTGCTAGGCGGGGCCGAGAACGCTTATCGTCATGGCTTTGCCGCGCTGTGGCAGGGCGGTGGTGGATGGGCCGGGCTGTTGCTGATCTATTTCATTGCGCCGCGAGCAAGGAAGTTCGCGCAGTTTACGATTCCCGACCTGCTGGAGGCACGGTATAACCAGGCGGCACGCGTGCTTGGGGTAATTGCAATCCTGTTTACTTATACGGCGGTCACGAGCTACCAGTTTGTAGGCGGCGGCGATATTCTGCACCTGATTTTCCCGGCAGTGATTACGCCTACGCTCGGCCAGTACCTTCTGGCGGCGTTCGTCATCGTGTTTACGGCAATCGCAGGGATGGCGTCAGTCGCATATATGGATGTAGCGATTGGATTGCTGGCGACGTTTACTTTGTGTGCCGCGCTGCCGGTGCTGATCTACCGCGCCGGAGGCTGGAGCACGGTCCATGCGAGTTTACCCGCAAGCCACTTCCAGTTGCTGGGCGATCTCTCGTGGGCACAAGGGCTGGAGCTTTTTGTACCGACGTGCCTGCTGCTGCTGGGCAATCAGTCGATGTATCAGAAGTTCTTTTCGGCTCGATCGGAGCGGGACGCATCCCGCGCGGTCGTGGGATGGATTATAGGCACGGTGGTGCTCGAGACGATTATCGTGGCGCTGGCGGTTACAGGGTCGAGTTTATTTCCCGCGGGCGAAGTGCACGAGCGGCCGCGCGAGATTCTGGCATACCTGGGGTTGCATGGATTTGGCGGCTTGAATGGGCTGACGGCGGCTTCACCGGCGGGCGCGAGCGATTGGCTGTTGCAGTTACTGGGGGCTTTGCTGATGGGAGCGATCTTCGCGAAGATTATCTCCACGGCGAATAACTGGCTGTTTTCACCGGCGACCAACTTGGTGAACGATGTTTATCTGCGGTACCTTGCGCCAGGGGCTTCAAACAAGAAGATTCTGATTGTCAGCCGGCTGATGGTGGTGCTGCTGGGACTATGGGCGCTGTACCAGGCGCAGCATGTTCAATCGGTGCTGAAGAAGAGTTTGTACGCGTACACGATCTATTCGGCCGCGCTGACGCCTGTCATTCTGGCGGCGTTTTTCTGGCGGCGCGCCACGGCGGCGGCGGCCGTAGCATCGATTGCGGCGGGTACGATCGTGACGATTTTCTGGGACGCGGCGTTTATCAAGGCGCGTCTTCCGGCGGCTGTAGCGGAGAGGGATGCAATCTTTCCGGCGCTTCTGGCTTCACTGCTATGTTTAGTGGTGGTGAGCTTGATGACGGCACCGCCCCGTCCAGAACAACTGGAGCCGTTTGCCGAGGCTTAAGTTTGTCCCGTATCAAGAATTGCGAACTCCGGTGGAAAGATCCATGCTCGAAGAAAGGTTTTCCACCGTTTTTCAGCTATCCTACGAGAACTCGAAGCATCCAACGGCAAGCGATCGACCTTTACTCGCGCAACATCTATCAAGGAGAGCTTATATGGAAATGACTTCTGCCAATCTCAACCCGAACGAAACACCCCTTGCGGCATGGATGCTTACGGCGATAAACGACGGCAGCACTATGGAACCCTCCACTTCGGACTATGTGGCGGGTAGCCCGCTCGAGGCCGCGAAGACACCTCTCGACGATGAAGAAGATAAGGAAGACGAGGATGACGACGAGGA
>CAXTRY010000002.1:0-29659 GCA_964246805.1 uncultured Acidobacteriaceae bacterium | reverse complement strand
CGAAGACACCTCTCGACGATGAAGAAGATAAGGAAGACGAGGATGACGACGAGGACGAGGATGAAGATGACGATCTCGACGAAGATGATGACGAGATCGATGAAAATGAGGACGAGGACGACCTGGAAGATGATGAGGATGATGATGAAGATGAGGATGACGACGAGGACCTGGAGGATGACGACGATCCAAAGCCTTTGCGTGTAAAAACGCGGGCATAAGCTCACTGGCTATGGTTTGGAAAGGACGGCTCTCACCTGTGGTGCGGGCCGTCCTTTGTGTTTTTAGCTTGTCGGTTCGAGCGCCGTTCTATACTGGGGCGGCCATGTTGAAGACGCTTTTTATCCTTGCCAGTTCCGCCGTTGGACTTGCATCTACATCGGCTTTACAAGCGCAGGCCGTTTCGCCAGAGGTGCAGGCGCTATACGCGAAGGCGCAAGCGGCGCAGGCCCGCGATGATACGAAGAGCGCCATTGCCGATTATCGTGCCATTCTGAAGCAAGCACCAGATCTTGGCGCGGCCTATAACAATCTGGGACGGTTGCTCTTCAATGGGGGCCGATACCGCGAGTGTGTCGAGGTGCTGAGCAAGGGGCTTGCGGTTGCGCCGGAGATGTATTCCGCACAGGTGATGCTGGGAGCGAGTTATGTGGCACTCGGTGAATATGGAAATGCGCTCGGACCATTGCAGTCGGGGGTGCGGGCCATACCGGAGGACCGGTTCGCTCGCATCTCGCTCGTGCGCGCTGAGATGGGCGTAAGCCATCCGGAGGAGGCCCTGGCGGACTTGACAAAGCTGGTAACCACGGACGCCAAGGACCAGGAGGCATGGTACCTGCTAGGCAAACTGCATCTTCAGCTGTCGCAACGAGCGTTCGCCGAGGTGCAGACGCTCGACCCGGATACGATGCTGTCACACATCCTTGAAGGCGAAATTATGGAAAGCATGCAGAACACGCCGGGCGCGGTGACGGCGTATAAGCAGGCCATGACAAAGGCGGGCAACGATACCGGGCCATTGCAGCATCTGGCGGATCTTTACTTCAATACGGGAGATTGGGCTCAGGCGCGGGAGCAATACGCGGCGTTGCTGGCGCGAGAACCGGGCAACTGCGCGGCACACTGGAAGCTGGCGGCATCGCTCGACGAACTGGCGGAGCCGCCGGAGAGCGGGCTGAAGGAGATCGACATGGCACTGGGCCAGTGCCCCTCGCTGGCGCAGGCCCACGCGGAGAGAGCGCGACTGCTGCTGCGGCTGGATCGCCCAAAGGAGGCACTGCCGGATCTGGATGCGGCCCAAAAGGCTGCACCGGATGAGCCTTCCGTGCAGCAGCTTCTAGCGCGGACTTATAAAGTGTTGGGCGACCCGGCGAGGTCAGATGCCGCGAATCAGCGCTATCTGGAGTTGGAGCAGACAATGCACCAAGCGAAAGAGCGCCACGCGGGCGCGGTCATGCAGGCTAATCCGTAAAAGCAAGAAAAGGCGTTGCATGAGAAGAGAACCCATGCAACGCCAATCCTGTAAGGGGTTGGACTAAAATGTGACGCGGCCTTCGATCTGCCCTGTTCGCTGAGATCCGTTTTGGCCGACTCCCGGAATACCAAAGTCGCCGTTGCTGATGTTGGTTGCGGGACCGTTGAAGATCGTCCTGTTGAGGGCGTTGAAGTAGTCCATCTTGAGAACGAAGTTAACCCGTTCGGTGATGAGGAACCGTTTTTGGGCGTCAAGGTTTTCATTATAGTTGCCGGGGTTGCGCAGCTCTGTATAGTTACGAACTGCATTGCCGAGTTGATAAGGACCGGTAGGTGCGAAAGCTCCCGCGGGAATCACCGAGGCTGTGTCGCGGTTGCGGCCGACGGGGTGAGCATAGCTGGTCGAGAGAGCGACGCCCGGGACGCGGTTCGGCCGGTTGAAGCCGCCAGCCGTTCCCAATGGGTTGCCATTCTCACTGATGCCGAAGGGGGTTCCCGTCTGATAAGTAAGAATGAAACCGATCTGAATGCCTCCGAGCACACGTCCTGCGACTCCCTTGTTATTTACAAATTCCTTTCCAGGACCAATCGGAAGCTCATAGGTACCGCTGATTTTGGTGTTATTGCGGATGTCGCTTCCGCCCACCGTCCACTCCGGAGCCTGGTTGTATTTGTTTTCGGGCAGCGAGGCAAAGGTGGAGAAGCCGCTATCCACGTTGGACATGCTCTTTGAAAGTGTGTACGAGGTAAGAAAGGCGAGACCGTTGGAGAATCGCTTTTCCAGGCTGAGTTGCAGGCCGTTGTAGTTCGCCGCGCCGGAGAGATCGAAGTTGTTGTAGGTGTTCGCATATTGCGGGAAGGGTGCGAGCGCCTGGCTGAGCGTCGCGCCGTTTCCGAAGTTCGCGGCAAAGTTAGGATAGGGGCTTTTGAAACCGGCGGCGACCACTGCCGGATCGTTGATATTGTCACTCAGCAGAGAACCATACTGAAGGATGGACGGGTTCGGCTGGTTGAGCGGATTCAACTGACCGTTTAGATGGACTGTCTTGCTGCCGATGTACGCCGCATTCAAGAAGAGGTTATAGGGTAGTTGGCGCTGCAGCTGAAAGTTCCATTGCTGCACATAGGGTGCTCGGCCGTCGTTATTGGGATCGAAGGCGCGAATGGTTGAGCCAATGCCAAGCGACGGATTGATGGTGGCGGAGGGTGGCGCGGGAAGAGCCTGCGCATCCCATGAGCCATAGCCCGGCGTCACGCTGTTCGTGCTTTTACGGGAGAAGGCGCCTTGCAGCAGATTGCCATAGCTGACCGCGACCTTGCTGGTGCCATACTCGTACGCGCCACCATTGAGGAACGCAAGACTATAGCCACCCTGAACAACGGTTCGCTGGTTGACGGCATAAGCAAAGCCAAGCCGGGGGCCGAAGTTCTTCCAATGAATGGAGGCACGAGTGATGCCGGAGCAAGCGGCGCAGGTACCGAACTGCGTAGCCGCGCCGGGAAGATTGCCCGCACCCGGATTTTGCTCCGTTGGATTCAGATAAACGATCTGGTTGCCGTTCTCCGTAAAGGGACGCATGATGTCCCAACGCACACCGACGTTCGCCGTGAGCTTTGGAGTGAGCTTGATGTCGTCCTGGATGTAGGGCGAGAAGGAGAGATTGCGCAGCCGGAGCTCGTTGGCAAAAGTGCGGTTTGCGTTATCGACCTGGCCCAGGAGGAAGCTGGCAAAGGAACTTCCGGTCGTCGTGAGATTCGCCGGATCGGCGGTGGAGCGCTGGCTGAAGTTGAACTGGCCACCGCAGGCCTGGCACTCGTTATCATCCTGGTAGGTGCGACGCACTTCTCCACCGATGTTGAAGGTGTTACGCCCCTTGAGCCAGAGCCAGTTGTTTACGAAGGCTATTCCAAGTTTGCGGTTGATGGATTCAACCCAACCGCTGCTGGTTCCAAACTGCGTCGGGCTGTAGGTACCATCGAAGTTGATGTTTGGAAAGATGTCGCTGATAGGGCTAGCCTGAACGCCTACGAACGATTGTCCACGCAGGGCGTTGTACTGATTGTTGATTTCGCCGATCCAGCCGACCCCGGCGGTCGCGACGAGCTTAGGGGTAACGCTGTTGGTGTAGTTGAGCAGGTAGACCGTGCCCAAGGTTGGGAATGTCTTCAGGCTTTGAAGCGGATTGGTGGATGGAACGATCGGACTGGCGTCAAAGCCGGAGGAATTGTAAGGATTTCTCCATTGGGTGTAGTGGATTGACTGTTTCTGCGTAATGTTGTGGTCAATAACAAAGCCGAGTACATGGTTGATGGTTGCTTCCGCGTTGGGCGTAGCTGTCTTGTTGCCGGACAATCCGGGCCGATCAGGATCGGGAATATTGGGAATAATACTTGCGGAAATAGCACTAATACGTGCGGGGTCGATGACGTTGAGCCGACCACCGAAGTTGAACTGCTTGCCGGTGAGCGGGTCGAAGATGGGAATCAGCTTGCCGGTGGAGTCGACGAAATCGGAGAAATCTCCTCGTTTTTCCTGAGCGGTGGGTACGCTGCCGATACGGCTATCGCTGGCGTTGACTTTTGTGAAGTCCAGCGAGAAATGGAAGAAGGTCTTATCGCGGCCATTGTAGAAGTGGGGGATTACGACAGGACCGGCGATGGTGAAACCGTAGTTATTCTGCTTGTCCGTGGGAGTTCTATCGTTGTAATAGCCCTTGGCGTCGAAGAAGTCGTTTCGATCGATAAGAAAGGCGTCGCCATGGTAGGCATTGCTGCCGGAGGCCATGTTGTAGGTGACGGCACCTTGGGCCAGGCCGTACTGGGCAGAAAAGGTCGCGCGTTCGACACGGAACTCGTTGACGAGTTCAAACGGCGGGTTGTAGTTGGAGGTGTAGCCTTCGGTCTCCGACTGCGGAACGGGAATACCGTTGTAGATGATCTCCGATTGAAAGTCGACACCACCGTTCACGCGGTGGGAAAAGGTATCGCCCTGTACACCGGGCGCGAGGAATTGAAGACTATCGATTTGGCGGCCGCGTCCTCCGCCCACCGGGGTGGGAAGCGCCTGCACCACGATCGGCTCGATGGTGGTGCCGAGCTCGGGCTGGGTGGTATTCAATGAGATAAGATCGGCGGTGACGGAGACGGTCTGGTCGTTTTTACCGATTTGAAGATTGAAGTTGATGGTGGCGGTAACGCTGACTTCGATGTTGACCTGGTTCTTGATTTCGCGACTAAAGCCGGGAGCGCTGACGGTAACGGTGTAGCGGCCGGGGAGCAAACCCGTGACCGCATACGTGCCGGCGGAGTCGCTGACGGCCTTGGTGGTAGTTTGGGTGGCGTCATTGACGATGTCCAAGTTGGCGTTGCCGATGACTGCGCCGGTGTTGTCGGTAACGGTTCCGGTGATACCACTTGAAGACTGCGCCATGCAGGTGACACCGGCGAGGAGCACGACACCAGCGGACAGGGGTACACGCACCCCCCAGGCCGGCACGGAACGGGGTGCGGCAAAGCACATCGTTTGAGCGAGATGAAGCAGTTTCATAGAGCCTCCCTGAAGTACGGCAAGTTTCGTTGCGAGCTAGCGAGTGCTTTTAGTAACGGCTGACAGTAACGCAAGTGTTTGCGGCTGTCAAACACAATCGTGTCAGGCTCGGTGGAAAATGTGATCGTTAGCAGAGGGTGACGCTGGGAACGATGAGATCGTTAGCAACCCTAGATACGCCTCTACGGTTGCTGATCGGCGTTCGGCGTAGGGGTATCGGAATGCGATCCCAACAGCTGGGAGACGATGGCATACTCCGCGGCAGCCTCGGCGTTGCGGCCTAAGCGGCGAAGTACGCGGGCAAGAAAGAAGTGCGGTTGCTGGGATGTGGGCGCAAGCGCGGCGGCATGACGGAAGGCCACCATGGCCTCTTCGTATTGGCCGGCGGCTTCAAGCGCGCGGCCGAACTCCTGCTGGGCGAGCGGGTTTTCAGGGCCGAAGCGCACGGCTTGCCGGAGGGCTTCGAGAGCCGGCGCGGTCTCCCCCTGACTGAGAAGGATCACGCCGAGGTCGAGATAGGGCTGAGCGTCCTGAGAGTCTCGGCCAGTCTGCCAAGTGATGGCGGCGCGATAGGCGGCGATTGCATCCGAGGGGCGCTGGAGCTTTTCGTAACTGAGGCCGAGGTTGTACTCGGCGCGCAGGTTACGGGGATCGAGGGCGAGGCAGCGCTCGAAGGACTTAAGGGCATCGGCGGCGTGATCCTCGTTGTACTGCGTGCGTCCGAGGAGATACCAGGCGTGGATGTTCGCCGGATCGAGCGTTAGGGCGTAGCGGAACCATTTATCGGCGTCGGGGAAGTCCTTAAGCAGGACGTAATCGGACCCAACAGTGGCGAGCTCTTCGGCGGTCGGAGTGCGGCCTTGTGCACCGGTGGTGTACTCAGCGAGCGAATCTTGCGGACGATTTTCACGGAACAAAACATAACCGAGGAGGAAGTGCGCTTCGGCGGCAGAGGAGTCGAGCGTGAGGACGGCGCGGAGTTGCTGCTCGGCCGCGGCCAGATGATTGAGCGCAAGCTCACGGTGTACGGCATCAAGCTTCGCCTGGACGTTTGGAACGGCGGGCGCTTGTGAAAGGCAGAGCACTGGAGCAAGTGCATAAACGAAGAGGCAGAGCCGCAGAACCATATTCGCTCGCCGGACCGAGTGTGGGGGACCATCCATCGGCATTAGTGTAGCTCTACACTCGCCGACACAGGAGCTTCTAGCCTCCTTGTAGGGTGACGCCTATAATGACCTATGGCATCCATGCACACGGTATCGCCCGAGGCTGCCTCGCAGCAGGCGGCTCCCTCTCTACCTATGGGAGAGAACGACCCCGGCGGTTCGCGTGCGACGGGGAGCGGGATGAACCTGGAGGCGGCGCTTCCAATGGTTGCGCCAGTCGGCACCGATTTACAGCTCTCGGGATCGCAGCCGGTCTTCGCCGAGCCGAGCGGTACGATCGTCTCTTCACCCGTAACAAAAGCACCGTCGGCCATTGAACCGGAATCAGGCAATGCGGAGATCGACCGCGACTTCGCGACGCTGCTTGCTACCGTCCATACCAACCGGCCGAATGACGATCTGGAGATTATCCGTAAGTCATGGGCCTTCTGCATTCTGCAACACGCGGAGCAGAAACGGGCCTCGGGTGAGCCCTACATCATTCATCCTCTGGAGGTGGCAAAGGTGCTGGCGGAGTTGCGGATGGATTCCACCGCGATTGCCGCCGGGCTGCTGCATGACGCGGTGGAAGATACGAATGTTACCTCGACCGAGATAGCCAAGCGCTTCGGCGAGCAGGTGGGACATATCGTAGAGGGCGTCACCAAGCTCGATAAGATCAAATTTGCCAATCGCGAAGATCATCAGGCCGAGAACATCCGCAAGATGTTGCTGGCGATGGTGACGGATGTGCGCGTGGTCATCATTAAGCTGGCCGACCGGCTGCACAATATGCGCACGCTAGAGCACCTCAAGCCGGAGAAGCAGCAGAAGATCGCGCGGGAGACGCTCGACATCTACGCCCCGCTGGCGCACCGGCTGGGCATGGGTAAGCTGCGCGGTGAGTTGGAAGATTTAGCCTTCCGCTACACCGACCCCATTGCTTATCAGAGGCTGACGGATGAGGTGGACGCGCTGCGCGGCGAAGGCGAAGTATTTCTTGCCGGGATCGTTGCCAAACTGGAGGCGAAGCTCGCCGAGAACGGTATCCAGGGACGCGTAGAGTCGCGGATCAAGCGGCTGTACTCCATTCAGCAGAAGCTGGCCGACCAGCAGATTCCCGTCGACCAAGTTTACGATCTGCTCGCCATCCGTGTCATCTGTACGACGGACGCGGATTGCTATGCGCTACTGGGGCTGCTGCATAGCGTCTGGCGTCCGGTTCCGGGCAGGATCAAGGACTTTATCTCGTCGCCGCGGCCGAACCTTTACCAGTCGCTGCATACCACGCTGATTGACGGTGGGCATCAGTTCGAGGTGCAGATTCGCACGGAAGAGATGCACCGCGTCGCCGAAGAGGGCATCGCCGCGCATTGGAAGTACAAAGCGTCCGACAACGTGACAGCAAAAGACGAGGCGCGGCTGGCGTGGGTGCGGCAGCTGATGGAGTGGCAGCGCGAGATGTCCGACCCGAACGAGTTCATGTCGACGTTGAAGATCGACCTGTATCCCGAAGAGGTCTATACCTTTACACCGAAGGGCAAGGTGGTCGTGCTGCCGAAAGACGCAAGCCCTATAGATTTCGCCTATACGATCCACACCGATATTGGAAATACGACGGTGGGAGCGAAGGTGAACGGGCGGATTGTGCCGCTACGGACAAAGCTGAAAAACGGAGACATTGTTGAGATCGCCACGCAGACCGGTCATGCGCCGAGCCGGGACTGGTTATCGTTTACCAAGTCGAGCCGCGCCCGCAACAAGATCAAGCACTGGCTGAACGAGCATCAGCGGGAGCGTGCGATCGAGATCGGCGTGAAGCTGCTTGAGCGCGAAGCGCGGAAGTACAAGCTGTCTCTGGGAAAGTTCGCGGATGCCGATTTTCTCCGGGTCGCGGCCGATTACGGGCTAGGGACGAAGGCCGAGCTGATGGCGGGGGTCGGCTTCGGCAAGTATTCCTCGCGCGTGGTGCTGAATAAGCTGGAGCCCGGTTCGACTTTGACCGCCGAGGCAGTGCCCCCCGAGGCCGAAGTGGGCAACACACTGGGGCAGATGTCCGAAGCGGTGAAGCGCGTCTTCTTCGGCAAGGGGTCGGACTCGCTCCAGGTGGAGGGGCAGGACGATCTGCTCGTCTACCGCGCACGCTGTTGCAATCCCATCCGCGGCGAGGAGATCATTGGCTATGTAACACGGGGCAAAGGCGTCGCCGTTCACGCGCGCGGCTGTCCCAACGTGCAGAATCTGCTCTATGAGTCCGACCGGCGTATCCAGGTGGAGTGGGCCGCCGCTCCGGCTGAACCCGGCGCGCCCAAGCTGCCCACGTATCCAGTCCGCCTGACTGTCCTCTGCGAAGACCGGCCCGGCTTGTTGAAGGAGTTTACGGCGATCATCGCCGACGATGGGACCAATATACGGTCTGTCGATTCCAAGCCCACGCCGGACGGCAACGCCATGGTCGACTTCGTGGTGGAGACCGTAGATATGCGGCACCTGAATAAGCTGACGCAGAACCTGCGGAAGGTGCCCGGGGTGCGAGACGTGCAGCGGGTGCAAAAGATCTAGCGCGTTTCGCCTTGCAAAGCGGTGCCGCAAACGCGGATTCCCTTCGGGATGACAACCAAAAAAGACGGAAACGCCTCTACATTAGCTACGAGGTTGCGGAACTCTCCAATGGAGAACTATTGGAGCTTCGTCTGCGTTAGAAGTGGCGCATCGTCCTCCATAAAATAGAGCCCGATGCCTCCGGCTGGTATCCGATAAACACCAGGTCGACAGGGACTAAGCCAATCGAAGAGGAGAACGGTGCCCGAGACATCGAAACCTATTCAGTTTCTGACCAACGCCGGGGAGATCAGCTACTTCGGTCTGCGCGCGATTAGCTCCGCCTTCGCGCCTCCCTATGAGTGGCAGGTGTTAATGGGGCAAATCGAGGAGATCGGCGCGCGCTCCGTTCCCCTCATCGCCGCCGCTGGTCTTGCGTTGGGCGTCGTGCTAACTCTGCATACGCGCGACACGCTTGTAAAGTTCGGCGCGGTGGCGTTAAGTCCGGCCTTGCAGGCCGAATCGTTCGTTTACGAGCTCAGCCCGCTGGTGACGGCGTTGTTGGTGGCGGGCCGCGTCGGCTCGGGGATCGGAGCCGAGCTCGCCAATATGCGCGCAAGCGAACAGATCGACGCCATTGAATCCATGTCGGTCGACTCTTTCAAGCTGCTGGTGGTTCCGCGCATCGTGGCCTGCGTCGTGGTCCTTCCGCTTCTCACCACCTTTATGGACTTTGCCAGCCTATTCGGCGGCTTTCTCTCAGAACGGCTGGCCTCGCACATCTCGCCCGCTCTTTATATCAACCGCGCCTTCTCCGGTCTATCCTGGTCCGATTTTCTTGCGCCCACGTTTAAAACCTGCGTCTTCGGATTCATCGTAGGAAGCGTCTCGTGCTTCTACGGGTACACCATAAACGAAGGCTCGGCGGGCGTCCGAAGGGCGGCCACCAACAGTGTGGTGATGTCGTCGCTGCTGATCATCCTGTCCGACGTGCTGTTGGTCAAGCTGATCTATTTCTTCTTTCCGGGGGGATTTCTGTGAGCGGCCCAGCTCTGATTGAATTCAAGCAGGTATCGAAGATCTTCGGCGAGCGAAAGGTGCTTGACGAGGTCTCCTTCCATGCCGACGAGGGAGAGATACTTTGTCTGCTTGGCCGCAGTGGGACCGGCAAAAGCGTGACGCTCAAACTCACCATCGGCTTGCTGAAACCGGACGGCGGCAGCGTGTGTGTGGGAGGGGAGGACATCTCCCAGTTGGAAGGGGAAGGTCTGTCGAGGATTCGGCGGGACATCGGCTTTATGTTTCAAAGCGCCGCGTTGTTCGATTCGTTCACGGTAGGCGACAATCTGGCCCTCCCGATCCAGCGCTTTGACAAGGAGCACAAATCGAAGCAACAGATCCGGGACGAGGTCGAAGAGATGTTGCGGCAGGTCGGTCTTGAACAGGACATCGACAAGCTGCCCGGGGAGCTCTCCGGCGGCATGAAGAAGCGCGCCGGACTGGCGAGGGCGTTGGTCATGAGTCCCAAGCTGCTGCTGGTGGACGAGCCGAGCAGCGGGCTGGACCGCCTGACCGCGGCGGAGATCGACAGTTTGCTGCTGAAGTTCAACCAGGAACGGAATACGACCATGATCATTGTGACCCACGATGTGCGCAGCGCGCGCGGCATGGCGGACAAGATCGCCGTGCTCGACCAAGGCTGCCTGATCGGGTTCGGCACGGTGGAGGAGCTCGACGCGAGCGAAAACGAACTCGTTCGAAAACTGGTTTCGGAGTCTTAATCATGAAGACGAATCTTGCCGTGCTCGGCGCATTTGTTCTCCTCGGCGTCCTCCTCATCACCGCAACCTTGTTTATGATCGGCGACCGCCATCAAGCTTTCCAGCGGCACGAGGAGCTGTATGTCGAGCTGGCCACGATCACCGGCATCGTTCCCGGCTCGAAGGTGCGGGCGAACGGCCTCGACGCCGGACAGGTGATCCGCATTGATCTTCCGCCCCGGCCCTCCTCGAAGTTCAGGCTCAAGCTGAAAGTAGACGAGAAGCTGCGGTCCATCATTCGGGAGGACTCAGTGGTCAGTGTGGAGTCGGATGGCCTGGTGGGAGACAAGTTTCTAATGATCCACAGCGGCAGCGACGGATCGCCCGCCGCCACCGCCGGATACACTCTGCCCGGCAAGGAACCCATCGAGCTCGCGGCCGTCATCGAAAAGGCGTCCGTCACGATCGATCAGGCGAACGCGATGCTTGGAGACGTCCATGGGAAGCTGGACGGTGCGCTCGACGCGGTCACCGGCGCGATCCGTAACACCGACGGTCTGGTCACGCAGATCCGCAGCGGCAATGGAACGGCCGGTGTGCTGCTGAACGATCGCGAGACCGCGGACCAGGTCCGACAAACCGTGTCGAATGTGCGGCAGGCGAGCGCCAATCTTAACCAGGTAACGGTGCAGGCCCAGCAGCTGGTGACCGACGTGCAATCGCGCAATCTGCCGGCGAAGCTGGACGACACCGTGGCGAACGCCAAGGACGCCACTTCGCAGATCGACCAGCTCTCGCACCAGGTCAACGCTTCGATGACGAACGCGCTTGCGCCCGACAGCAACGGAGTCGGCGCGGCGGAGAATCTTCGCGCCACCCTCTCCAACGTCCATGTCGCCACCGCCAACCTGGCCGACGACACCGAAGCGCTTAAGCATGAGTTCCTTTTTCGCGGCTTCTTCAAGAAGAGGGGATTTTACAGCCTGAACGACCTGACTCCGGACGCCTATCGAAATGACGCATACTTCCAGAGCGGACGAAACCGCCGCTTTTGGATTGGCGGCCCCGAGGCGTTCACGACGGACGCGACCGGCGCGGAGATCCTGTCATACCCCGGCAAGCAGCAGATCGATGAGATGATGCGCACCGTTAAAGACTCGATCATCCGGCAACCGATGGTCATCGAAGGCTATTCGGCGGATCGGGACCCCGCCATTCAAATTACTTTGTCGAATCAGCGCATTCTCCTTGTCGAGCGTTACTTGGTCGAGCGCTTCCATCTTCACGAGACCGACATGGGCGGGGTCCCGCTCAATGCGACACCTCCGCAATCGTCCGGCAAATCGACATGGGACGGAGCGTGCGTGGTTCTCCTGCCCCGGAAGAAATGAACTCGATCGCGGAGGGAAGTTTGCCGGTGACCGTCGTTCTCCTGGTTGTGGCAACTGAACCTCAACTCACGAGTGTTCTCATGCCAAGTGTCCGCACAAGAAAGGCGTACTGGTCGATCACACCCTCGACGCGCTTTGAGAGCGGCATGCCGGCTCCGTGGCCTGCGCGCGTTTCGACGCGGATCAGGGTGGGGTTAGCGGAATTGAGGGCTTGGAGGGCGGCGGTGAACTTGAAGCTGTGGGCGGGGAAGACGCGGTCGTCGTGGTCGGCGGTGAGGACCAGCGTGGCGGGATAGACGACACCTGGGCACAGGCGGTGCAGCGGCGAGTATTTATAGATTGCCTCAAAATCGGCAGCGTCTTCGGAGGGGGAGCCATACTCGGCCTTCCAGGCCCAGCCGATGGTGAACTTGTCGAAGCGGAGCATGTCGAGAACGCCTACTTCGGCAAGGGCCGCGCCGAAGAGTTCCGGGCGTTGGGCGATGCAGGCTCCGACCAGCAGGCCGCCGTTTGAGCCGCCTTGGATGGCGAGCTTGGCGGGTGAAGTGTGTTTAGAGGTAATCAGCCATTCGGCGCAGGCAATGAAGTCGTCGAAGACGTTCTGCTTCTTGAGCTTCGTGCCGGCTTCGTGCCATGATTCGCCGTATTCGCCGCCGCCCCGGAGGCAGGCCTGCGCGTAAATCCCGCCCATCTCCATCCAAAGCACGCGCGCGGCGGAGAAGGCGGGCAGCAGCGGAATGTTGAAGCCGCCATAGCCGTAGAGCAGCGTGGGCGCGGAGCCGTCGAGCGCCAAGCTTTTGCGATGAGTGAGGAAGAGCGGAACTCGTGTACCGTCCTTGCTGGTGACAAAGACCTGCGTCGTCTCAAAATCCTCCGGTGCAAAGCGCAACTCGGGCGCGCGCCAGACGGAGATGGTCAGCGTCGTCATGTCCAGCCGGTAAATGACACCTGGTGCGGTAAAATTAGTAAAGGCGAAGAAGGTTTCGTCGTCGGTGCGGCGTCCGCCGAAGCCTCCCACGGTGCCGATGCCGGGTAGATCGAGTGGTTGGAGGAACGAACCGTCGCGGCGGTGGAGCGCGACCAGACTTCGCGCGTCGGCGAGGTACGAGACGATCAGCGTGCCATTTATTATGGAGACCTGGTCGAGGGTGTGTTCCGTTTCGGGGATAAGCGTTACCCAGTGCCCGCGGCCGGGACTTGTCAAATCGATGCCGATGACCTTGCCGCGTGGTGCGTCGAGCGTAGTCTGTACCCAGAAGAAGGGGCCGTCGTTGGCGATCGGGCTGTAAGCGGCATCAGGCTCCGAGACGAGGCGTAGGACGTTTGCTGGGTCGAGCAGGTCGATCACGGCGAGCTCATTATTAGAACTAGTCCCCTGGGACTGGTGGATGAGCAAATATCGATCGTCATCGGAGACGTGCGCGCCTATATTTAACTCGCCATTATCGGGCCGCTCGAAGATGAGCTGGTCCTCGCTCTGTTCCGTACCAAGCCGGTGGAAATAGACCTTATGGAAGTAGTTAACCTCCTTCATGGCCCCCGTACCGGGAGCCGCATAGGCTGCGTAAAAGAAGCCGCTGCCATCCTTGCGCCAGGAGGCTCCACTGAACTTCGACCACCGAACAATATCGGGAAGGTCGACACCGGACTCTACCTCGCGAACGTGCCAGGTCATCCAGTCGCTACCTGCTTCGGACAGGGCATAGGCGACGAGGCGGCCATCCTCCGTGACACTCATGCCGTTGAGAGCGACCGTTCCATCACCCGAAAGGGTATTAGGGTCGAGCAGGAGGTGGCGTTCGCCCCCCAAACCATCCTGCCAGTAAACTACCGGCTGATTCTGCAAACCGGAATTGTGCTGGAAGATGTAGCGGCGGCGGCCATCCGGTAAAGGATACGGCGACGGCACGGTGTACCGCTCGAAGTCCATCATGCCTATTAAGCGATCGTGCATCGCGGTGCGGGTAGGGACCTGGGCAAGGAAGGATTTCGTGAGCGCGTTTTCCGCATCTATCCAGGTGGCGACCTCAGGTGAGTCAACGTCTTCCATCCAGCGGTAAGGGTCGTTAATAACGGTGCCGAAGTATTGGTCAGTCTGATTGCAAGTGGAGGCAGGTGGGTAAACAAAGCTATTCATTAGCCCATTCTAAAGATGCTTGTCTCTACGTAGAAGAGCCCGGATTTGGCTCCGGGCTCTCATCACTTGCGGAACAAAGAAGCTACCGCGGGCCGCGATGATCGTCGTGGTGATCGTCATGATGGTCACCGTGATCTTCATGGTCCCAATGGCCTTCGTGCATCTGCCATCCCTGCTGATAGTGATCATAGTGTGGATGATTCCAGTAAGCGCCCTGATAAGGAGGGCGATCCCATCGTCCCGGAACCCAGTTGTAGCGATCTCCGCCCCAGTTCCAATAGCCGTCTACCCATGAATATCCATCGCCAGGAATGGGCGGCCTCACCTCGTACCGGAGTGGCGGCGGTGTGCGCCCTATATAAATACCAACCTGTGCAAACGCGGAAGTAGCCAAAACCGCCATCGTCACTGCGTTGCAGAACCATTTCATCTTCATATATGAAGTCTCCGATCAACTTACTCAACTTCAGATGCGAAAAGTGGGTAAACGCGCTGTTAGTTGCCCCGCTTACCGCTTCCACTTTGGTAACTGAACAGCTTATGAGCGGACAGGCACCTGGAGTGTAGTCCCAATTTTTACATTGTTTGGATCGGGCAGATGGTTCTCTTTCACGATCAGCATATAGAGGTTTGGATTGCCATAAAAGAGCTTGCTGACGTGTGAGAGCGTATCGCCTGACTGAATGGTGTAAGGCTGAGTTTCGCCGCCGGTGGTAGCAATCTCGTGGTGCAGATCGCTGAAGGTAGGATCGCACTCTTTAATGACATCCCATACACGGTTGGCGCAAACGGTCGAAGGCACGCTGCCTTTGATGTGGAGCGCCTCGCCATCGAGGTCGACCGCCTGAAGATGGGAACCGTAGGGATAGAACGACTCAACCGTGGCAATCACGGGTGCATACTTCTGCTTCAACTGCTCAAGATCCGCCATGTTGATTCTCCTGATACGTTGGCTGCTGGGTTAAAGGAAGCGGCTTAGGAGCTGCTGGGCCATGCCGCCCATCTCGCTTTGTTGAGGCGCTTGGCCTGTGGAAGCAAAGTGGCGCATCACCATCGGCATCAGCGCGGCGATGGCCATCTGCGCAACCTGAGGCGAGATGCCAGCCTTCTGTGCGGTCGACTCAATCAACCCTGTTCCGCCCAAACCTTGCTGCACCTGCTCGGGCGAGGTGGTCTGCTCTTGCCCGTTGGCCAAGGCATTGACATGGTCGCCCATGCCGTTCTGCTTAAAGCTGTCCATTACGCCCTGTAAACCGCCCGGATGCTGTTGCATTGCCTGCATCACGGCACTGGACACATTTACGCTGCTGCCGCCTTCGCCCCGCTGGTTCATGCCGGCCATGGATTCAATATTGTCGAGTAATCCCATTTGCTTTTCGCTCCATGCCTGTTATATGCCGTCTTGGTCTATTTAGCTGCCTTTGCGGCGTAAGTATTCGGGCGAAGTCGCAATAACGAAGTGCGCTTGCACAGCGGCGCGGTACGGGCGACAATGGCCGCATGACTCCGCAGAATAAAACAGCCATCGCCACAAAGGACGCACCCGCCGCCATCGGCCCCTACTCGCAGGCGATTCGCGTGGGCGACATGCTCTTCGCCTCGGGCCAGATTGGGCTTGATCCCGTCAGTGGACAGCTTGTTTCAGGGGGTATTGTGGAGCAAACAAAACGTGCGCTTGAGAATGTGAAAGCGGTGTTGGCTAAAGCGGGGATCGATATGGTCCATGTTGTCAAGACTACCGTTTATCTACGTTCGATGAGCGACTTTACGGCGATGAACGAGGTCTATGCCACCTATTTGTCACCTCCGGGAGTCGTGCCGCCAGCCCGTTCGACCGTCGCCGTCGCCGGTCTGCCCAAAGATGCGCTGATCGAGATTGAAGTGATCGCGAAGGAGGAATAAAACGTCTTTCGTTACCCGGCATCCAATCAGTGAGGAGTAATTCAATGGCTGATACGGCGACACCCAAACAGAAGATTCACAAGACGGAAGCCCAGTGGCGCGAGCTGCTAACCCCGGAACAGTTCCACGTAATGCGGCAAAAAGGCACTGAGCGCGCCTTCTCCGGACCGCTAAACGGCAATCGCGACGACGGCATCTATCGTTGCGCTGGGTGCGATGCTGAGCTGTTCACGTCCGATAAAAAATTTGAATCAGGTAGCGGTTGGCCAAGCTTTTGGCTGCCTGTCTCGGCTGATGCCGTTGAGGCGCACGAAGATAACGCTTATGGAATGCGAAGAGTTGAGGTAACCTGCGCTACGTGCGGAGCGCACCTTGGACATGTTTTTCCAGACGGGCCAAAGCCCACAGGAATGCGTTACTGCATGAACAGCGCCTCAATGGTCTTCGAAAAGCAGTGAGGCTCAGTAAACAATCCCATCCCGCTGCAATGAGCCAGATAGGCTTACATAATGAGCGTAAAGGGCTGTTACGCCTTTACTATCTTCCCTGTCTTAATGCAGCCGGTGCAGACGCGCATCCTCTTGGTTGCCGTCGGACCGATTCTCGCCTTGACCGGCTGCAGGTTTACATTCCATCGGCGGCGGGTGGTGTTGTTCGCGTGAGAAATATTATTACCGAACTGCGGGCCTTTGCCGCAAAGATCACATTTCGCTGCCATGAGAGTTGCTCCAATCCATATCGCAGAAGTCCAGCAACATCCCCCCATGCGCGAGGAGTACCGTTGTGGAGTGGTAGGCACGAGCGGATTCGAACCGCTGACCTCTACCGTGTCAAGGTAGCGCTCTAACCAACTGAGCTACGCGCCTACGTGCGTCATTACAGTCTAGTGCAATCCCCAGGTTATGGCAACCCGTCGCAATGATCTCACCGGCTGAGCCAATGCGCTAGCATAACTTATCGCACCAATGCGCTTTATCGCCCAGTTCCGAGCCGCTCCCAACCTGCTGACGGTGATGCGGCTCTTCATCATTCCTTTTCTAACGATCGAAATCCTGGATGGCCGCTTCCGCACGGCCTTCGCGCTCTTTATGCTTGCCGGACTGAGCGATGGCTTTGATGGACTGCTGGCGCGCTGGCTTGGACAGCAGACGACCCTTGGCTTGTATCTGGATCCGATCGCCGACAAACTCCTTCTGAGCACGCTCTTCATCGTGCTGACTCATGTCGGCCTCATACCGCGCTATGTGACAGTCTTAGTCTTTAGCCGTGACTTGGGTATCCTGCTGATTGCGACGCTGCTCTTCGCCACGGGAACGCTGCGCAACTTCCGTCCCAGCCTCTTCGGCAAGTTCTACACTGTGCTCCAGATCCTGATGCTGATCGTTGTACTCTTTGCGGCGATCGCTTCTTCAATACGTATGAACAGCCTGAAGAATGTCCTTGTTCATGTGATTGCTGTTCTTGCTCCACTTTCCGCCGCTCAATATGCATGGATCATTATCCGCAGGCTGAGCGAGAACTCACCCGCGGTAGCGGAGCAGCAGGTACCTCCGCCCGTGTCTCCACTATAACGATCTTGCGCCCGCGCCCGCGCCGCCGTACACTCTATGTAAGACTGATCGAGTCTGATTTCCAATGCTTCGTCTGACAAAGAAAGCGGATTATGCACTGATGGCGTTAAAGTATCTGGCCGAGCAGGCACTCGCCATGCCAGGGAGCGCGGCTCGCAGCGCCAAGGACATTGCGGAGGCTTACCATATTCCTCCTCCATTGCTGGCCAAGATTTTGCAGACGCTCACGCGGGCCGGTCTTCTGATATCAACTTCCGGAAGCACGGGAGGCTATGCACTTTCGCGATCGGCGCACGAGATCACAGCCTTTGAAGTGATTCGGGCAATTGATGGCCCGCTCTTTATTACGAGTTGCATTACGATCCACGGAACATGCGACCTAGCCGGGCACTGTACCATCAAAGAACCGCTTCGCAAGGTGAATGACAGTATCAAGGACCTGCTGAACGGGATTCGCATAGGGGATTTAATTGAAGTACCCGAGGTTGGCCGCCTGGATGAAGGCGCGGCAATAGCGGGTGGTTTGGTCAGCATCGCAGTATAGGTTCTGTAACAAGAAAGCTTCAGGAGCAACGATGAACGCAGAGATCAGCAACAACGGCAGCTTTAACGACATGGCGAATAACGGCCTCATCATCACGGATTCAGCGAAGCCGCTTCCAGCGGGCGTGACCCTTCCGCTCTATATGGACAATCATGCTACGACGCAAATGGATCTTCGCGTTCTTGAAGCGATGCTGCCTTATTTTTCCGGCAAGTTCGGCAATGCGGCCAGCCGCAATCATGCCTTTGGCTGGGAGGCGGAGCAGGCCGTCGAGACCGCCCGCGAGCAGATTGCCAAGCTCATCAACGCCACCGCGAAGGAGATCATCTTCACCTCCGGCGCGACCGAGTCGAACAATCTCGCCATTAAGGGCATCGCAGAGATGTACCGCGAACGCGGAAACCATATCATTACCCAGGCGACGGAGCACAAGGCCGTGCTCGACACCTGCAAGCGGCTCGAAAAGAACGGCTACCGCGTGACGTACCTGCCAGTCATGGCCGACGGTCTGATCGACCTCGAAGACCTGAAGCGCGCCATCGTCACCGAAGGCCCGGACAAGACGATCCTCGTCTCCATTATGTACGCCAATAACGAGATCGGCGTAGTCCAGCCCATGGCTGAGATCGGCAAGCTCTGCCACGAGATGGGCATCCTCTTCCACACCGACGGCGTGCAGGCGGTCGGCAAAATCCCCGTTGACGTACAGAAGGATCAAATCGACGTGCTATCGCTGACGGCGCACAAGATCTACGGGCCGAAGGGTGTCGGCGCGCTGTACGTTCGCCGCCGCAACCCCCGGGTGCAGATTCAAGCGCAGATCGACGGCGGCGGCCATGAGCGCGGGATGCGTTCCGGTACGCTTAATGTCCCCGGCATCGTCGGCTTGGGCAAGGCCTGCGAGATCGCCGCGCAGGACATGGCGGTCGAGGCAGAGCGATTGAAGGGCCTGCGCGACTACATGAAGGCCAAATTCGAGAACGCGCTCGACTATGTCCACGTCAACGGCAATATGGACCACCACCTCCCCGGCAACCTCAACATGAGCTTCGTCTATGTCGAGGGCGAGTCGCTCCTGATGGGCATCAACGATATCGCCGTCTCCTCCGGCTCGGCCTGCACTTCGGCCACACTGGAACCAAGCTATGTATTGAAGGCATTGGGCTTGGGCGACGATGTGGCGCACAGCTCGATCCGCTTCGGCCTGGGCCGCTTCAATACCAAGGCCGAGGTCGATTACGTCTCTGACAAGGTAATCGACGTCGTGCTCAAGCTGCGAGAGCTTTCGCCGCTTTATGAGATGGTGAAGGAAGGCATTGATTTGACGAAGATCGAGTGGGCGGCCCACTAAATTTCGGAAGGGCATGGCTTCAGCCATGCCGCAATCCCGCGCACCGAACTGCACCGAAGTACCATCAAATTAAGTGAGGATAACAACATGGCATACAGCGACAAGGTAGTGGACCACTACGAAAACCCCCGCAACGTGGGTTCGATGGATAAGAGCTCCGAGGCCGTCGGCACTGGCCTGGTCGGCGCGCCGGAGTGCGGCGACGTGATGCGCCTCCAAATTCGCGTCAACCCTGAGACCCAGGTCATTGAGGACGCGAAATTCAAGACCTTCGGCTGCGGCTCGGCCATTGCCTCCAGCTCGCTCGCTACCGAATGGGTGAAGGGCAAGACTATCGCGGAGGCCCTCACCATCTCAAACACCGACATCGTCAAGGAGCTGGCGCTTCCCCCGGTCAAAATTCACTGCTCGGTGCTGGCAGAAGACGCAATCCGCGCCGCCATCGGTGATTGGAAGAAGAAGAACCACGTCCTCGAGACGGAGCAGGTCGGGGTCAGCGCTCACTAGGCGATGAAGGAGTAGGTTGATGTTGCTCAACGCGTCAGCCTAACCCGCTAAAATCACAAACACCTTTTATATGACCACTAACCGGTTGTTTAGCAGTTCGCGTGTCAGGCAATACCTCATATGCGTGCTACTTTGTTTATCGGTTGGTTATCTTATGACTTATCTTTCTTCCAGGATGAGCAGAGAGACTCCCAAAGAGTATGCAAGAAGTCATCCTCGCTCGCTTGATGAGCGAATGGAGTTTGCGGTCATGTTCTCTCTGGTGATTGCTGCTCCGCTAAGTATTGCGCGCAGGCTAGACGATACAGAAAAGCACCCGAAGTAGACATTCATGGCCCCCTTCACTCAAATCGGCTCACCCGCACCCGGCGCAGCGGCTCCCCCGCCGACAGATCCGCTTGCCGGACAGATCGTGCTTGACGCCGACGGCCAGGCTCCAGCCCAAAAGGGCATTCAGCTCACCAAGCGTGCCCTCAAGCGCATCCGCATCGCCATGGCCAAGGAGAACATTACCCCCGACCAGGGCGGTCTGCGTGTTGGCATTCAGGGTGGTGGCTGCTCCGGCCTCTCCTACAACATCCGCTTCGACACCCAGCCCCGCGACCGCGACCGCGTCTACTCCTTCACCCAGGCGCACCTAGACCCCGCCGCGATGGACGCTCCGCCCATCCGCATCTTCGTCGACCCGAAGAGCTTCATTTACCTGCACGGCATGGTACTCGACTACGAAGAGACGCTGATGCGGCAGGCCTTTAACTTTATTAATCCGCACTCAACGAAGAGCTGCGGGTGCGGCTCATCGTTCTCGACATAATGGACTTCTTCACCTTCTTCGCCATCCCGCGCAAGCTTACGCTTGACCTGCATGCGCTCGAAAAGCAGTTTTACACCCTCAGCCGCAAGCTCCATCCCGACCGCTTCGCTTCAAGACCCCAAGCCGAACAGGAAGCCGCCCTAGCTCAATCTTCCCTCCTGAACGACGCCTATCGCACCCTCAAAGATCCCATCCTCCGCACACAATACCTACTTACCCTCGAAGGAGTCGAGCTCGAAGAGCAGTCCAAAGCCGCCACCGAGGCCGCACGCACCTCTGGCACGGCTAAGAAGCAGATCGTCCCGCCGGACCTGCTTGAAGAGGCATTCGAGCTCAATATGCAGCTTGAAGAGATGCGGATGGCCAAGAAGATGGGCGAGGACGACCCGCAGCTTCGCAGCGACCTGCTCGCCGCCCAAGCTACGTTCGCCACCAAGATGGCCGAGACGCAAGCCGATCTAGTAACCCTTTGGACCTATTGGGACGCCGCCATCGACAGCGGCGACGATGCGAGCAAAGAAGCTACTAAACAAGGCATGATCGCCCTGCTCAATCGTCGCAGCTATCTCCGCAACCTCGTGCGCGATGTACACGAATCACTTGATAATTAACTGTCAGAGCACCTTTGCATTCAGGCAGCAAAATTGGTGCCAATGCACGATGTCTGCCGGACACCGACCAACCTCTCTGTGTGGCTTTCTTCAGCCACGTAACTCGTAAACCTGATGCGGTAAAGACTCATCTGCAAGATACGATTATCTATTTGACAAAAGGCTGCCATCCGGTTTTAGATTGCCTGCATGTTCAGCAAGAGGAACCATTTGCGCCTACAGCTTAAAAGCTGGCCAGGAGTCGTGCCGACAATACTGACGGCAATGGTATTTTCCCTTGGTACGACAGGGTGCCTGTCTTCGCTGGCAAAGCATAGCGCGGAAGTTTATGGTGCGACTGCACCGGTGATCGACGAAGCGGACGCGGCATATCGCGGAGCGCAGCGATTGCATGACCTGAAGGTGGACGATGCAACGGTAGAAATATTTGAAAAAACGGAGAAGATCGATCAAACAGCCATTATCGAGTTTCCGAGCGACGAGGCAATACGGGTTCGTTTGACGGTCTTGGAAGCATTTAAGTGTTATGTAGAGTCAGTCCTCGAAATAGCCAATGGTACTCATTCGCCGCAGTTGGAGGCGGCGGCAAAGTCGGTGGGGTCGAGCTTGGCTTCATTGGGAAACAGCCTTGCTCCTACAATGGAAGATCTTCTGCATATTGCGCCGCCGGTCACCACAAACACAACGACCTATACCACGAACGGTAGAAGCACAACGACTTCGGCCACGGTCGCCGCTCCCTTGATTCCCGCCGCTGGGCAGAACGCAGTGAGCGCGGCAGCGCTGGCGTTGGGAGAGTATCTGGTAAGCCGAAAGGTCAAAAAGGAGTTGCCAGCGAAGATCAAGACGATGGATAAGGTGCTGGAGGCGCTTTGTAACGTCTTGGAAGATGACATCGACATCTTGCAAAAGCAAGCGAGGCGGGATTTCGACGCGATCTCGGATAGTCAGATTCTTTTTCTACAGTCGACGGGGATGAAGCTCGACCCACAACAACGGCGTATCCAGATCGCGATGTTGCCGGGGATTGTGCGCAAGCAGCGGGAGACTGATGAGCAGCTGACGCGATTGAAAGCCGCGGTCGCAAGGCTTTATTTTACGCATCATGCGCTGGCTACGGATGCGCGGGAGAATAACCCAAAATTGCTTAAGTCGAAGCTTAATGAGCTTGCCTCCGCGGGGAGTGATCTGGGCAAATTCTATTCATCTTTACCGGCTAAGTAGAAATGGAGAGTTATGAATACACCGATTGAAGGCCCTTCGCCGGCCGCGCCTCCACCTATGCCACCAGCTATTCCGCTTCAGCCGCAGATACGCGCGGCTTATGAGAGTCTTTCCGCAAGCTACCAGGCTGCGTTCGATGCCAATGCGGATTATGCGTTCCGGGTAGAGGTGCGGAATTGGAAGACAAATGTCGACAATATTTTGGAGAAAGACGCGATGTATGTTTTGAACGCGAACACCGCTCTCCTGAAGGCGTTGCTTATCCAAATCAGCAGTACGAATCTTGACTTGATAAAGATCAAGGCCGAGATTACCGCGCTTGCAGGTGACTTCGCGCTAGTAGGGGACGTTCTCTTGGCGATCAACAAAGTGTTGACGCTGGTGCCAGTGTAACGCTATAGATTGAACAACTCGCGTAGGCGTTTCGTTTGCGATCGGCTCACCGGTACCTCGGTCTGTTTGCGGTCGTCCATGCGCAGCTGATAGCTCGAATTGAACCACGGTACCACTTCGCGGATGTGCTGCAAGCTAACAATAAACGAGCGATGCGCCCGCCAGAAGAATTCTGGATTGAGTTGTTCCATGAGCTCTTCAAGTGTGCGGCAGTTCGATTGTCCTTCCAAGGTGGAAGTCACAACGGTGATCGATCCCTCTTCGATGGCGGCAAAGCATATTTCGCGTTGATGCACCAGCATTAAACGATTTTGCGCGCGGACAACAATTTTACTGGTATGCACCCTCGGCGTCTGTACCTGCTCCTCCACCAGTCGGAGTAGAGTGTCCAGCTTGGCCCCGCTTGATAAATTTTCCGGTCCGGCAGAGTGCAGGGTGGCGCGTTCCACTGTCTTTGCCAGCCGCTTGCGGTCGAACGGCTTCAGCAGGTAGTCCGCGGCATTTACCTCGAACGCCTTCACCGCATAGTGGTCGAAAGCTGTAGCAAAAACGATCTGCGGCAACGTAATCTTTTGTTCGAGTAGTTTCTTGATGACGGCGAAGCCATCAAGCCCGGGCATCTGCACGTCTAGGAAGACTAAGGCCGGCAGATGTTCTTGGATCAGTTGTACAGCCTCAATGCCGTTGCTACCCTGTGCAACAATCTTTACGCCGCCCAACTCTTCGAGCAGATATTGCAACTCCTGCCGGGCTAGAGGCTCGTCGTCCACGATAATTGCTGAAAGTGCCATGGTTTATACCGGCCGCACCCTCTTAATTGCTATAAGCTCGCAACCGGGCCGGAGTGTGGTCTTCCGCCAGATCGTGGCCGCACTGAACGCAGTAAACATCTGTAATTTGTACGCCGCGGAAGCATTGTCCACAGACCGGAGACATTTGAAACTGACACTGTGGACAGAAATGCGTCGATGACGTAATCTCGGTCGTGCAGTGCGGACAGCGCGAAATAATTGGCTGACGTAACAGAAAGTAAACTACCCCGCCGATGCCGCCGGGCATCAGAATCACAATTAGTAGCCACAAACCGGTGGACATGTTTCGCCGCTTAACATCCCGGCTCACATAGCCAACCAGCAGCACATAGCTGGCAAAAGCTGTTCCCGAGGAGTAGCCCATCAGAAGACGCATGGGCAGCATATCTGGCCGGTGATGCGGCAAAATGCCATGAAAAAGGTATTGCACCGCGGCAAAAATAATTACAGCCAGAATGACAGACCAACGAGGAATCATCGCCAGCTCGTCATCTCCTCTCGCAGCGGTTTGCATCCTGTAGCTCACTGCGGCACCTCGTCATCAGCCATGTCGCGGCTAAGGCGGAACCATACCATAGCGATCAATGCGCCCGATACCGGTACAAACCAGAGAAGCATCACTAAAAAATGATGCGTCGAGGCGGGAAGTTCCGACGCGATCAGATCATCCTGATCGAGCAACGCCCAAAGCGCACCAAAAAGCAGGATCATCAACGTCGAGCAAAGCAACATAGGCAGGAGTAGACCTCGCATCTGAGTGCGATTCGCTTGGATAGAACGTGCTCGCTCCCGAACTACGCGGTGAGTACGATTCACAATTGCGGATCGCTCAGCAGAAGTCATGCCGTTCTGATCTGGAAAAGACATCATCGTATCGTCTCCATGCCAACCGAACGCAGCCGCTCCATCTGCGGTTTGAGCGCAGCTAAACCTCTGTAAAGTCGCGACTTTATAGTTGAAAGCGGAGCCTGCGTAACGCTGGCGATCTCTTCTAGCGATAGCTCCTCATGAAAACGCAACACCAAAACCTCGCGGGAATTTGGGTCCAGTGTCAACAGCACCGCTGCCACTTCAGCGGAATTCTCCCGCGATTGGAACTGCTCAAGAGGAGAAGGCATGTCAGCCGCGATTTGGAACGGGCGATCGTTTACCTCCTCCGCCGCATCGTTCATTTCGTCCAGGCTCGCCATGGTGCGCCTGCGCGAAAGATCAATGACTAGGTTCCGCGCAATGGTAAACAACCATGTATCGAAACGCGCTAGACCATTGTATTGCGCTCCCCGCAGCAGCACACGCATCCATGTCTCTTGAAACAGATCTTCTGCCACCTCGCGCTTGCCGGTAAGAAACAGCAGGTATCGAAGCAGCCGATGCTGGTAGATTTCGATCAGATAGTCAAGCGTATCGGGATCCTGTCGCTTGAGCCCACGTGCAATGGACGCATTCTCTTTCTCGACTTCAATAGTCAGTCCAGGAAGCAGGATCACACGGGTCTGCATAGATAGATGATACGAGTACCGAAGCAAGAAAGACGCGAAGAGTACACCATATTGGCTTAATTCAACGATTGACCGGTGCAGCCGTTCCTGTCATGCGAACCGAGCGGTCCACTATGGCATAAAGAAGCGCATCGTGGTCTGCCTTAGCTTGCTTCTTGATGTACGCTCCGGCCTTCTGACCGGCGGTGGCGCTGTCAGGCAGGACTAGGTTGCGATTTCGAGCTGAAATCTCGGCAAGCTCCTTGACGATCTCGAAGAAATTCGTCTCGTCTTTATCGGCCAGTATCCAAGCTTGATGGACGGTCGCTGTAATAATTTGGTCGGCCGTCCAGGTATGCGCCGCGACCGGTGCGTCGGAAGTAGCCCGCGTTAGTGAGTCCCCAGCAGGAGCGGGCGTTTGCGCTTGAACGGTAATAGTGCCCAAGCCGACGATTGAGGTGGCTATGAGAGAAAGAGCGATGCCGCGAAATGAAGTCATTGGCGCATTCCTTTACAGTAAGAGCTAGTAATTGTCGCGACGATCATCGCGGCGCTGATTGTCTTGATGGGCCTTGCCGATAAGAGCACCGGCTCCGGCTCCAACGCCACCGCCGATCAGTGCTCCCTTGGCACCTCCTCCAAAGAGAGTTCCCACGAGGGCACCGCCACCGGCTCCAATAAGGGCTCCCTTGCCGGGGCCGATGCCACCTTGATGCTCGTTGCGGTAGCGGTCGTCGTTGCCGTTATTATAGTTATCGCGCTGGCCTCGATCGTAATTTCCACCGCGACCGCCGTCCCGTTGGCCGTTGTAGTAATTATTGTTGCCGCGCCGATCATTATTCTGCTGATAATTCTGATTACGCTGATCGTTCTGGTTGCCGTTATACCCCTGTGCCACGGAAGGCAAAGGGGTTATAGAGAGGAGCAGGGGTGCAATCAGAAGCAATTTATTGTGTTTCGAAGTTGCGAGCTTGGACATACATCTCCTTATGTACAAACAATTAGATGCGCGGGGGCAGCCTGGGGTAGCTGCCGCTCCATCTCGCGCGTTGAACGCGTTTTCTGCCCCGCCTCGCTTGCTTAATGGTCATTGCCATGTAACGCGGGACAGGTTATTATTCACCTTCCTTTCATAAGGTGTTCGTGGGCCCCGTGTGTGAGGTTTAACCGTGGAGAACAAAACCGGCACGCTCGTGTCCGGGCTTAGCGGAGCGGCTATTCTGGCCCTCTTCATGGCTCCGGGCGCAACCAATTCAGGATCGTCCAAGCCCGGTACGGCCTTGGGTTCACCCAGTACCCTCTCCAGCACCGCGCCCGCCGGCCCGGTAAGCCACAGCGACGCTGGCCCGTGGACCGCTGTCTGCGGAGACTATGAAACACGCTTTACCCCTACGAAAGCAAATCCCGGCGATGGGACCGGAGCCACAGTCCGCGCTTTGCCCGCCGGAGCGGATCCCGATGCCATCGAGGTCGTCAAAAAGTTTCCCGACAAGAAGACCAACGGAACCATTTCGGAGAAGTACGAGGTGCGATCGTACCCCGAAGGAGACCTCACCACTTGTCTGCAAGGCGAAGACTACAGCAAGATGCAGGTCCTGCTCGCCACCATTCCCGATCCCATCGGCAGCCACTTCGCCATGTACTTCGACCGCGACATCGAGGCGCTCGAAGCCGCGGCCGCCCTGAAGGAGTTCTCCTTGTCCCGTTTCTGGCTGCCGTGGGACTCCTCCGAACGCCCCAATCCAGCCACAGCTGGTGCCGCCAAGCTCGCCCAGTGGAAGGAGCGGCTCGACCAGCCAGGCGTCCTCGTCTTCCATAAAGGCTCAGGCGAGCGACTCTTCGTCTTTCTAGCTGCGGAGACGCCCACTTCCGGTATACAACGCCCGCAGTTCGGACGCGCCCTTGGCTATATGCAACAAATCCTTAGCAGGCAGCCGTCTTCCAATCAGCCGGAAGTCCTCCGCATCGCCGGACCGCACTTCTCCGCATCGCTGCTCGGCATGGCAGAACTGCTCAGCACGAACACCGACTGTTCCACCAGCCTGCACATCCTCAGCCCCAACGCGACCTCCGACCAACTTATTGCGAACTTCAACGATAAGCTCTCACCCGACTGGCCACACCTTCCCTGCGATCAAACGAAACCCCATAAGTGGGGTAGTGGTAGTTGGTTTATACCATTGTCTCCAAGCAGCAATGATGAGCAATTTGCTGCATACCGATATCTGGCTAAACTTGGCTATTGTAAGCAGGAGGTTGCGGATCTAAAGGAAGATGAAAGCGCCAAAAGCATTCAGCTCCCCGATACGGAAAAGTTTTTCGAAATTAGAGATTCAGATGATAAGGATCAAACTACAAAGTTTTTCGGAACTGATGATTCGGCAGATAAAGATCGAAATACAAAGCTTTACGGAACTGATGATCTGGGAGCTAGCAAATCGAAAAAAAAAACCGATCCCTTCGATGATCAACATCTTCCATATCTATTAGGAGGATGCCCTAAACTAAACACCTTGAAACCATTGCGCCTGAGTTTCTCGCGTGATCTCTCTTCCCTCAGGAATAAAACCGACTCGCTCGTACCTTCCAATTCAGAGATCAACGGCGTTAAGCTGCCGCTATGGAGCATTCCTGTAACTCTTGGCGAGGCTACTCACGAAATAGAAGACAGCCCGCGTATCTTTGCAGTAGATCAAGAAGCAGGCAGAATTGATCATGACCTTCAAGCTATCGTAGCAAGTCTTCGACAACATAAAATTCGAGCTCTAGTAATGGATGCTTCGAACGATCTTGACACGCTTTTCTTACTCGAGTACTTCCTGCGAGCACTTCCCAATATGCGCTTCGTTATTTTGAACGCCGACCATCTTGCGATTGGGCGATCGCAGAATGTAGAACTGACGGGGACTGTTGCCATCACTGGCCTTCCTTTGCTAAGGGACCTCACCGCGAGCTTCAGTTCTAGCTCTGAAGGTAAAGAAACGCACGTTTTTTTTGAGAGTAGTGACACCGAAGGAACCTATCTCGCCACCGCTATGTTGATGCAAGGTACAGAATTCAATCCAAGTAATGACGAGCACATGAGGGAGTGTGCTCCAAATTCAGTAGCAGGAAGGTCGGAGTTCCTCCTGATAGACACGCCGTCAAAAGATAGTGTTTTTCCTTGCGTCAGTGAAACACACAACAGGAATTCCGTGTGGGTGAAGCCAGGACTGGGACGCGGTGCTCCCAGGTCGTGGGTTCTCATCCTATTCGCCACCTTAATCGCCGTGTCTCTACACCTTATATACCTGTTCAGATCAAATCCTTTAAGGAGGTACCATGTCAACGGCTCGAAATGGACAAAACTACTGTGTCCTCCGAAGACGTTTTCAAGATTCGCTTATCCTGGACCGTGTGGCACCTATGAAGGTAAGAGACTCGGCATGTTGTTGGCTCTAAATTCTCAGTATTTACTCTTATCCTTGGCCGTACTGACTATCGGATATTTTATCGACTTCAGAATCCAGTATGACCTGCTCGCTCTCATTTGCCAGCTTACAGATCTAGCGATTTCCGTGATTTGTATAATGATCACTTTTCTACTGATCCGGGATGGCTTGCAGGTGAATTACCGTAAGGACTTCCGACTTCCATTGATTTTCACTTCTATTTACACCGTATGCACGATCGCTATGGGTTGGCATGTTCTATGGCGAGCACCTGGAGAATTTGGACATGAGTTTAATTTTCTCCGCATCGCACTGATCCCGGAGGGTATCTCTCCCTTTGTTCCGTTTCTCGCCATCACCGTTGCGTATATCGTCTACTGCCGGGTAGAGTTGAACAGCGTTGGATGGGCGGCGAGGCGGCGTGTTGAGCTCCGCATCGACCCAAAGACGCAAAAAGACCTGTGGCGTCTGCATGACAATTTACGACTTCGTTTGACCCCGTTCTCCTCTGCCGCCATTCCATCGCTCGTCGTCGCAACTGTGATCGTGTGCGGAGTCTGTATCGCCTACCGCCTGCGGAACTCTTTCTTCGGCTTCGATGGACCATACTTCCGCGAGTGGCTCGTAATTCCAGGATTCGGCGGTTGTCTTATTTTGGTCATTTTCACCGTTCTGCGCGCCTGGAGTGTGTGGCGACACCTGCATCGGCTGCTTTGCTGGCTTCACGGGACCAAGCTGAAGCCAGCGTTCAAACAACTTCATGAGCGAGACCTGCCAAAGCTGCGCATCTGGGATCTGGGAAGACGCGACCAGGACCTCACCATTCAAACACTGACGCTGGAAAGCATGGAAGCTCTAGTCGGCGAGGCGAACGCTAAAATCACGCGCTCAGCGTTGGCCATTATGCGAACTGCACAGATTGAAGATCGCCAACGCACGGCGAACGTGGCTTGTAAGCTGATGGAGTGCCTGAATGATCCCATGGAACGAGCGCTCGACTTTTTACATCGGGAATCGGGGCAATGGG
>CAXTRY010000001.1:0-83145 GCA_964246805.1 uncultured Acidobacteriaceae bacterium | reverse complement strand
CGAGGAGCCTCCCATGACCATCGCCACCATCGCCGAGCTCGAAGCCCTCTACGCCCAGCGATACGCCCTCCTCCAGGCCGACCTCGAAGCCCGCCTGGCCACCCTGCTCGAAGCCCGGCAAGCCGCCCCGCCAGCCACCCTGCAAGTCCGGACCGCCACCCAGCAGAATCAAGACTTTAGGACCATCCGCCAAATCGCCCCCACACCCCCACAACGCCGCCTCGCCAGCTGACCAAAACCAACCCAGCCCCGGCAATCGACCATCCACCCTGCTATCCTTTCTGTGCACATGAAAGGAAGCATCCAGGGATCATGATCGACCTGAAAGGTAAAGTAGCCGTCGTCTTCGGCCTCGCCAATAAACGCTCCATCGCCTGGGCCATCGCCCAGAAGCTCGCTGAAGCCGGAGCCTCGCTCGCCATCTGTTACCAAAGCGAACGCCTCCAGCGCGACGCCGAAGAGCTAGCCGCCGAATTGCCGGACGCTAAAACCTTTCGCTGCGATGTCGCCCTCGACGCCGACATCGATGCCGTCTTCGCCCAGCTCAAAGACGTCTACGGTCGGCTCGACATCCTCGTCCACTCCATCGGCTTCGCGCCCAATATCAAAAACCCCGTCCTCCGGACCGCCCGCGAAGACTTCCGCGTAGCTCACGACATCTCGGCCTACTCGCTGATCGCTCTCGCCCGCGCCGCCGAACCGCTCATGACCCAAGGCGGTGCGATTCTCACGCTAACCTATTACGGCTCTGAAAAAGTCTTCCCCAACTACAACATCATGGGCGTCGCCAAGGCCGCCCTCGAAGCCACTGTCCGCTACCTCGCCGCCGACCTCGGAGCCAAAAACATCCGAGTCAACGCCATCTCCGCCGGTCCCATCAAGACCCTCGCCGCCCGCGGCATCGGCGATTTCTCAAAGATCCTCAACGCCGTTGAAGAGCGCGCCCCGCTCCACCGCAACGTCGACACCGCCGAAGTCGGCAACGCCGCCCTCTTCCTCGCCTCGCCCCTGGCCGGCGGCATCACCGGCGAGATCACCTTTGTGGACTGCGGCTACAACATCACCGGCCTCTAAACCGGCCATACAGGAAGTGCCTCAAACGCCGGACGCGCAAAAAAGAATCCTTGCATCGTATAGACGCCCAAGTCGCAAAGCACCTGCATCTCTTCCACGCACTCGACGCCTTCACCGACGATCTTAATCGCAAGATCGTTACAAACCTGCACGATCGACTTCACGATGGAACGGCTCGCCGCGCGCTGATGGATCGCGTGTACCAGCGCCTGATCGACTTTGATGATGTCCGGCTGAAACGTCGAGAGCAGGCTCAGACCCGAATGTCCCGCGCCGAAGTCGTCGATCGCCACGCGCAGCCCATGGCTCTGGTACTCCCGCATAATGTTGCGGAGGTGCTCATGGTTCCGCACCTCCTCCACCTCGGTCACCTCGAAGATGATCCGGGACAGCGGAAACGAAACCGCCTGGGCCGCGTTCAGAGTACGTTGCAGGCACTGCTTCGGCTCATACACCGCGTTCGGGTAGAAGTTCACCGACAGATCGGCACCGGTAGACAAGATGCCCAGCGCGGCCGAAACGGCGATCGCCTTCTCCCGGCATCGCTGATCGATCGCGTAACGATTGTTGTGCAGCGTATGGTCCAGCACCGAGCGCGCCGGCTCGCCCTTCGGCCCGCGCGCCAGAGCCTCATACGCCATCACCCTGCCGTGCTGCGTCCACGATCGGCTGGAAGGCCATGGAAAACGCGATATCGGGGCCGGAGTTGCACAACTTACAACTCTCTCCATGATGCGTCGCTACAAATTGATCGTCAGCCTGATGTACTTTGAGCTCGGCGATCGCTATCCCATGTTGGACGGTCATTGCCTTTTGATCGTCGATCATCGTCGGTACTGCCTCGTCGTCTAAAGTGGCACAAAACAGCTCTTCCTGTAGGACTGCGTAGCTACGCATACAGCCGCTGTCGCTAAGACACTAACATATTCAAGCGCCGGATACCGTGCACCCTTCTGACCGGATGCAGATTAACGCCGGTACACAACGCCATCTTTCATGGCAAACGAAACCTTGCCTAATACCGTAATGTCCTTCGTGGGATCGCCCGGCACGGCGATCACATCCGCATAGTAACCGGCCTTCAACTCGCCGATCTGCCCGCTCCATCCCAGCAAACGGGCCCCGTTGAGCAGGTCGGCCCGAAGCACGGCAATCGGCGTCATCCCATACCGCACCATCAGCTCCAACTCCCGCGCTTGCGTCCCATGCGGGAACGGTCCGACGTCGCTTCCGACCGCCATCGGCACCCCGGCAGCCAGCTGCTTCTTGAACTCCGCCGCATGGTAAGCCTGCTCCGCGCGGCGATGCGCCGTAGCCTCGGGCGTCCCGGCATGCTCGGCGAAGTATTCGCTGATCGCGAACGTAGGCACCGCATAGATGCCCTTCGCCTTCATCGCCGCCATCGTCGCGTCGCTTAGCTGGTACGCATGATCGACCGACTCGACGCCCGCCGCCACCGCGAAGCCGGTCCCCGGCTCGCCCGTCGCATGGACCGCAACCCCATGGCCCGCGCCGCTCCCAAGACGCGCCGCCTCGGCCACAGCCGCCTTCAGCTCCTCGGCCGTGTACTGGTAAGGCGTCCTGAACACGCCGTCGGCGAACGTATCCTTGCCCGTCTCATAGATCTTTGTAAAGTCCGCCCCGCCCTTGCGCTGCTCGCGGATCACCTTCACGATCTCGTCCGCCGAGTCGGCATAGTCCGCGTTCGAGAGCACGCGCTGCGCCGGGTTGTAGCCGATCGCGTCCTCGTGACCCCCCGTCAGATCGACCGCGTTGCAGCTCATCCGCATCCGCGGTCCGGGGATCAGCCCGGAGTTGATCGCGTTCCGCACCGCCGCATCGGCGCAGCCCGCGCCTTCGGAACCCATGTCGCGCTCGGCCGTGAACCCAGCCATCAGGTCCGCCTTTGCCGCGTCCGCGGCGATCAGCACCCGTTGCGGCACCGATTCCTCGACCGTCTGCAAATCCTCCGCTCCCGGATGCAGAAACAGATGCACGTGCGCGTCAATCAGTCCCGGCATCAGCGTCGCGTCGCCGAGATCGATCACCTCCGCCCCCGCCGGCCGCGTGACCTTCGTTCCCACGGCCGCGATCCGCTCGCCCTCCACCAGCACCTCGCCGGGCGACACCACCGTGCCCGCGGCCATGTCCAGCATCCGCGCCGCATGGAGCACGACCGCATGCTTAGCCGCTTGAGGCATTTGACCCAGGCAACACACCGCCGCCATTCCGAACCATGTCGCCGCAAAAGTTTTCATCGTGCAAGCAGCATACCGCGAAACTGGATGCCAACCCATGGCAATCGTCAGACATCGGAGAGAGAGATGAAAACTACGTGGAAGCCGCATGAAGATGACCGTAACCTCTCCGCTGGGGAGCGCAAGAGCCTGCCCGACTCCGTCTACGCATTCCCGGGCAAACGCAAGGAGCCACTCACGAGTGCTTCGCACGTTCGAAACGCGATCGCACGGTTCGATCAGGTAAAAGACGTTACAGACGCGGAGCGCGATCAGGCCTTTACCAACATCAAGGCCGCGGCTAAACAATACAATGTGGAAATGACCGAGAAGCATTGGCAGGAGCTTGGCGGTAAGCCGCACACCGCCAATCCGTCTAAAAATTTGAGTTAGCCCGCCTTTTCAGCCAGTTCAGCCCATCTCGCGTACAGCCCGTCCGCCGACTCCTGCGCGTCTTCCATCTCTTTCAAAGCCGCTGTCAGCTTCACCGCGTCCGTCACGACCGCCGTGTCTTCCAGCTTCTCGCGAGCCGTCTGCAACCGGTCCTCGGCTGCCTCCACCGCCGCTTCGATCCCGGCGAACTCGCGACCCTCGATGTACGACAGCTTCTTCTTGCCCGTGCCGTTCGAGGATGCTGCGGCGACAGACACAGAAGCAACCGCCGTGCCCGCCTGGCCGGGAATGATCGACTCCTCGACCGTCACGCCGCGCCACTGCTCCCACTGCGAGTAGTCGGCGAAGGTCTCCGCTCCGCCCTTGCCGTCGAGCCCGAGCACGATCGTGGACACGCGGTCGAGCATGTACCGGTCGTGCGTCACCAGCATCAGCGCGCCCGTGTACTCGAGCAGGCTCTCCTCCAGAATCTCGAGCGTCGCGATATCGAGGTCATTGGTCGGCTCGTCGAGCAGGAGCAGATCGGCCGGTTCAAGCATCAGTTTCGCGATCAGCACGCGCGCCCGCTCGCCGCCGCTCAGCCGTTCGACCGGCTGGTTAAGCTGCTCGGAGGTGAAAAGGAACTTCGTCGCATAGCTCGCCACATGGACGACACGCCCCTGGTAGACGACCGAGTCCGAATCCGGTGCCAGCGCCCGCCGGAGGGTCATGCTCTCGTCCAATTCACGCGTCTGCGAGAAGTAGACGATCTTCAGCGATGCGGCTTTCTTGAGCACGCCTGCGCTTGGCTCCAGTTCGCCGGTCAACATCCGCAGCAGGGTCGTCTTGCCGCTGCCGTTCGGCCCCACCAGTCCGACACGCATACCGCCGGTTATCAGGAAGTTCAGCCCTTCGACGATCTTCCGGTCGCCCAGCACGCAACTGACATCCTCAAACTCCACCAGCCGCTTGGTCTGCCGGTCGGTCGCCGCAAAGTCGATCCCGGCGCTCGCCGTCTGCGTCCGCTGGTTGACCTCCTTCAACTGCCCGATGAGATCGTTGGCGTTATCGATGCGCGCCTTTGCCTTCGTGCTGCGTGCCTTCGGCCCACGCCGCAGCCAGTCCACTTCGATCTTCACCCGATTCTTGAGGGCGTCCTGCAGTTTCGATTGCGCCTCCATGTAGTTCGCTTTCTCTTCAACAAAGCGCGAGTACGTTCCCTGCACCCGCAGCAGACCGTCGGCATAGACGCGGTTCAGTTCCACAATCGCCGTGGCCACGTTTTCAAGAAAGTATCGGTCGTGGCTCACCATGACGCAGGCAAACGCCGCCTGGTTGAGCAGCTCTTCAAGCCATGCGATCCCGGCGAGGTCGAGATGGTTTGTAGGCTCGTCCAGCAGCAGGACATCCGGCACGGTCACGACCGCCTCGGCGATCGCCAGCCGCTTGCGCCAACCGCCCGAAAGCTTCGCCGCCTCGGCCTTCATGTCCGGGAAGCCGGTACGGCCGCTGGTCTCGCGCAGCCGTCCTTCATGCTCGGCTTCTGGCACCTTGGCGGTCAGCAGAGCCTGCTCCAGCACATCGCGCACGGTCAATCCCGGCGCAAACGTAGATTCCTGACGCACATAACCGATCCTTGCGCGCTTTCGCGTGGCGACATCGCCCGCGTCGGCGTCTTCATCCCCGGCAAGCACCTTGAGCAGAGTCGATTTGCCCGCGCCGTTGGGGCCGATCAGGCCGATGCGGTCGCCATCTGAAACAGTAAACGAGATCTCACGAAACAGCGGTACGGCGCCAAAGGCCTTCGTCAGCCCTTGCGCGTTCAAAATAGGTGGCATCGCTCTAGTTTACCGCTTACGCATGGCTGGACTAATCCAGATCGAACTCGCGAAGCGGCTTGCCTGTATCCGGCGTCTCCTTCGCCTTCTTGACCGCTTCGGCGAACATCTTGCCCAGCACGTCGTCACGATTCTTCTGGGCGTTTACCGATTGCTCAAAGAGGCTGTCGCGCCGTTCGTCGCTGGCTCGCAGGGCCTTTGCCGCGTCGTTCAGGTCCTCGAACGTCTTCTTACGAGGCGCGGGCGTGTGCGCGATCACCGCGCAGGTCACCGGGTCGACCGTCAGCATCGCGCCGCAATCCGGACAGCTTATCTCGAAGGGTTGTGTAGAGGGTTGATTGTGCTTCGCCATGGACCGCCACCTCGCTCTAGTTATTCTAAGCGCGGCAGCCGTGCTGGTTGCCCCCCAGGGATTCGAACCCCGATCGAGCGAGTCAGAGTCGCTAGTCCTACCATTGAACGAGGGGGCAGTACAGAGATGAAAAAAGCTGGGAACGGCACGCTGTTCCTTTGCCTTTCAAAGTGTACTGTGCCTCTAGGCTGGGGTCAACGCGCGGCATCCATCGCCGACGTCCGGCTCTTATTCGACCGGCAGCTTCGCCCGGTACCCATCCCGGGCCACGATCGAGTACTTCAAGGATTTATGCTTCTCATCCTGCATCTGCAGGGGATGCCCCTCGTTGTCGACCAGCAGCACTTTTACCTTGCGATAACCGCCGTCGTTTTTGGTGTTGGAAGGCCGGTAGGTGACGATGTACTGATTGCGGATGGAGTCGTTGATCTGGGCGAAGACATCCGGCAGCGCACCCTGAAAGAGAGGGCTGAAGCTGAGGCCGCCCGTCATCTGCGCGAATGTCTTGAGCTGGTTTTGAGCCTGTAAATAGTTCAAGTCGCGAATGCCGCTCGACATACCCCCGCGACCGCCACCGATCTCGTTCGCAAGCGCGCCCGTCCCGATGGTAAAGATGGTGACGTTCGGAGTCGCCTTCACCTTCGCCAGAATCTTGTCGAGATTGATCTTCGAGAACGTGTCCCGACCCGAGCCGATCAGCACGATGTACTTACGCCCTTCAATGCGGCTTGTTCGGTCGAGAGTTTCATAGAGCGCGTCGAACATGTTTGTGTCTGAAAAACCTGGAATCGAGAGCGTCTGCAAGGATTGCGCGACTACATCCTTATTATTCGTGAAGTCGTTCAGGATGTGAGTACGCAGGTCATAGGTGATGACCGCGACGTAATCGTCCGGCCGCAACGAGCGAAAGAAGCTGTAGGACGCCTCCTGCATATCGTGTATCAGGTAGTAGCTGTTCGCGGCGAACTCCAGCAGCATCACCGCCGTGATCGGCGTTTGCGCCAGCCGGACGCTCTGCACCTGCTGCTCCACGCCGTCTTCCAGCACGAGGAAGTTGCCCTGCTTCAAGCCGGGAACGAACTGATGCGTCTTGTCCAGGACGACATTCACGTCCAGGTTGACGATCGGTACATCGACGCGGATCGAGTAAGTCTCGTTGTTCGGGTTCTTGATCTTGGGCTCGGCCGGAGCGACCGGCACGGGGGCAGCCTCCGTATCCTTCTTCTTTTTCAGAATGATCGTCCCGTTGTCCGTCACTGGACCCGCATCGTCGGGAACGGGATCGGCCGGCTTTTGCGATGGGACTGGAGCGGCCTGTGCCCGGGAGATTGCGGGCGTCATGCAGCCTGTAAGAGCCGCGGCCACGACAATCATCCCTAGTCGTCTTTGAGCAAGCGTCATCATCTCAAACTTTACTCCCAACTCGCTTTCGGTGGAACGACGAACCCTTCCGTTGGACGTTCGTTGGACGTTTGCGCGGTGGCAGTGTCATCGGGCGGCCCATTCTTCCGCCCGGTTCGCCACGCGGCGGAATGCCGGGCTGTCACGCCCATGTTGTAGCATCGAATAGTTCCGTGCGGCAGCGTCCGCGCGGGACAGAGGAATGGAAGCAGATGAATGAGATTCATGGCATGGCCGTGTACGCGGCCGGTGCCCAGCTACTTTCGTACAAGTACGACGCGGGGGAGTTGAAGGCCGACGAAGTTGCAATTCGCATCTCGCACTGTGGTGTCTGCCATAGTGACGTCCACCTGATCGATAACGACTGGGGCCAGAGCAAATATCCCTTTATCCCCGGCCATGAGATCATCGGCACGATTACCGCCACCGGTTCGGAGGTACTCGACCACGCGGTCGGCGAGCGCGTCGGTGTCGGCTGGCAGGCCGGCAGCTGCGGCATCTGCGAGTGGTGCCGCCAGGGCGACGAACACCTCTGCGCGAAATCGCAGCCTACCTGTATCGGCCGCAACGGAGGCTATGCCGAGGCCATCCGGGTCAACTCCAAATTCGCCATTCCCGTGCCGGCCTCTCTTGAAAGCGAAGGCGCGGCTCCACTGATGAGCGGCGGCGTTACCGTGTACACGCCGCTACGCAACCACGGGGTTCGCCCGTCGTCGCGCGTGGGCATCATCGGTATCGGCGGTCTCGGCCACATGGGCCTCCAGTTCGCCAGAGCGTTCGGCGCGGAGGTTACCGCCTTCTCCACCTCGAAGGAGAAGGAGGCTGAAGCCAAAACCCTCGGCGCGCACCATTTCATCAATACGCGCGATACAGGTTCGCTCAAAAAAGTCGCCGGTTCGTTCGATTTTCTACTCTCCACGGCGGGCGCGGACCAGGACTGGCAGGGCTACGTCAACGCGCTTCGCCCTAAAGGCACCCTTTGTGCCGTCGGCATCACTTTGTCGCCCATGCAACTTCAGGCGTTCCCGCTCATCACACAGCAGCGCAGTGTCTCCGGCAGTCCCTTCGGCAGCCCTCGCGACCTGCACGAGATGCTCGCCGTGGCTGCTCGCCACAACATCAGGGCCATGACCGAGAGCTTTCCCATGGCGAAAGCCAATGAGGCCGTTGCCCGGGTGAAGAAGAATCAGGTGCGTTATCGGGCTGTTTTAGCGAACTAAGAAGTTCGTCGCGTGAGCTTGGAGCGGCTGGACCGAGGCGAGGCAGGTCTTTTTACATCACAAAGCGGTTCGGCTTGCGGGTTGCATCCTCTTCGGCGGGTTCGTTCTCGATCCGGGCACGTAGCGTCTCCATTTCCGCGCGAAGTTCCGCCTGGGAAGCGGCTACTTCGGCTCGCAATGCATCGGCTTCGATACGGTAGGCGGCCAAAGCTTCGAGAATGCTCTGCTCCGTCAGCTTCATTTGTTGCTGAAGCTCCGCGATCTTGCCCAACAGAAGTTCCAACTCAGGCGTGATGACTTCCTGCAAGAGCAGCCGCAATTCGGCGATCAGGTCCTGTTCCATGTGCGAATAGTACTCTAAAAGCTGATGCGATTCGAACTTTTTATCGCCATGCGCTATCTGCGCGCCAAACGGCGGCAAGCGGTCGTGGGCGTCATCACGGCCATCTCCGTCATCGGAGTGGCGGCAGGCGTCGCCTCGCTTATCATCGCACTCGCGATTACCAACGGGATGCGGCGCGACCTGCAAGAGAGGCTCGTCAGTTCAACCGCCCATGTCGAGCTGCTGCGCGTCGCCGGCGATGGAATGAAGAATTGGCGGCCATTGCTGGAGCGCCTGCGAGCGCTGCCCCACGTCACGGCGGCAGCTCCAGGACTCTATGAGCAGGTGTTGATCTCGCATGGAGCGCGGAGTGGCGGCGCGCTGATTAAAGGCATTGTTCCTCGGGATGAGCGAACGATCGGCAACCTCCTGCAATCAATTCAGGAAGGTTCGGCGTCCGAGCTCGAGGACGCGCGGAATGCAGACGAGTCATCCCACGTCTTGCCGATCGTTATTGGTAAAGACCTGGCGGAAACCGTCGGTGTCAACGTAGGCGAAAGCGTGATGGTCATCAGCCCGCAAGGTGCCCTGACTCCCTTCGGTCTCATCCCGCGTTATCAACCGTTTCGCGTCGTGGGTATCTTCAAATCGGGCTTTTACCAGTACGACTCAAGCTACGCCTTCGCCCGCCTCGCCGACGCGCAACGGCTCTTTTCAGAGCAGGACGTCATCTCCGTCATCAGCTTTAAAGTGGACGATCTCTATCGCGCCGATACGATCGGCCGGACCATTGAAGCCGCCGCGGGCAAGGGTTTTCAGACCACGAACTGGATGGAGCAGAATCGCGAACTCTTCCGCGCCCTTAAGCTCGAACAGATCGTTACCTTCATCGTCCTTGCGCTCATCGTCTGCGTCGCCGCGCTCAACATTTTGATCGCCCTGACCATGATGGTGATGGAGAAGACGCGCGACATCGCCGTGCTGATGAGCTTCGGCGTGCGCTCGGATCAGATTCAGCGCATCTTCCTGCTCCAGGGGCTGCTGATCTCGACCTTCGGCACCGTGCTCGGCCTGATCGTCGGCTATGGCTTGAGTTGGGCGGGCGGCCACTACCGCTACCCTCTCGACGCCGCCGTCTACTCGATCGATTATCTTCCGTTCGCGCCGCGGCTGCTTGATGCCGTTACTGTTGCCGCCGTGTCGCTCGGCGTCTCGCTGGTGGCGACGATCTATCCCAGCGCCTCGGCCGCGCGCGTCCTTCCAGCCGAAGCGCTGCGTTACGAGTAGTTATTTCCCGTCGCCGCCCATACTCTTGATGAAGGTGTCTACGTTGGTCCGGTCGACTAGCGCCGTACCCGTATCCAGAAATACAGGGTAAGGCGAGTGCGGATCGACACCGTAATCAGTGCCGAATTTGGCCGGGAGCGCGTGATGGATCTCCGCCAATGTCTTCAACCCGACATAGCCCATGGTGTAGGGGCGTTGCGAGATCGTCGAATCGATCTCCCCCATATTAATCAGCTTCAGCGTATCCTCATCGACGTCCATCGTGATGAGCGCGCGGCTCTCCGCTCCGGCGCGGCGTAGCACCTCGGCGACTTCTTTGCCAGCGGACGCCTCCAGGGTAACGAAGCCATCCACCTGGTCCGCTCCCTTCTTGGCCACCAGCTTTTGCGCCTCGTCGAACGCCGTGCCCGAGTCGCCCTTCATGTCGAAGACCTCGACCACCTTAATTCCAGGGTGATCGGCGAACGCGTCCTTATACCCCTTCAGCCGTTCCGCCAGATTGGGCGCGGCGGGGTTCGTGAAGAACGCGACATTCCCTTTCCCGTTCAGCATAAAGAGCAGCCGCTGCCCGCCCAGCCGGCCGGCCTCCAGGTTGTTCGTCCCGACAAACATCAACCGGTTGCTCCCCGGCGCGTCTGAGTCCATCGTCATCACGGGAATCCCCGCCGCCACCGCCGCGTTGATCGCCGGCGTCATCAGGGCCGCGTCCGCCACCGAGATCAAGATACCCGCCGGTTTCGCGGCCACCGCCTTCTCGAAAGCCGTCTCTTCCGCCTGAGCGTCAAGGGTATCCGGCCCTTCCAGGCGCGTCGTGACCCCGAGCATCGCCCCGGACTTTTCAAACCCTTCGTAAGCCGTCTTCCAATAACTCAGCTTCAGATTGTTCGCCACAAGGTAGTACACCTCGGACTTGCTGTATCGCTGGCATCCTGTGCCAGTCAGCAATGCCGCCCCCACCGCGATCCACGCCATGCTCGATTTGTAACTTGGCATATACGGCTCTCCTGTCTTCCTGATCCATGACGCTTAAGCTAAGTGACCATACCATTTTCGCAGCCGGGAACGAAGCGCCTAGTCGCGCGTGGTGAATCATACACCGAAAGCGAGCGCGTGAGTCACGGCCGTTCGTCGACTAGACTCCGCTCGCACGGATCACTTTAGCCGTGGTGATCGCCTGCCCCGTATGGCGCTGCGCGTGCTCCGCGCAATGAACCAGCAAGCCCCCCACGGTAGCCGGCAGCCTAGCCCGGCCCACGCCGCGCGGTTCGTTGAAAGTGTTCGGCGCGATAGCCCTTACCCGTTCCGCGGCCCCTTGCAGGCCGCCGCGGAGTTCTTCGAGCACGTCAGCCGCAACCGTGCCGTGATCGTTCTCGGTCTGGAGCTGTTCCTGCTGATCCCTTGAGAGTTGCCCGCCCTCCGCATAGGTCAGCAAACGGTCCAGACTGCGCGCGATATGCCGAAGATGGAAGGCGACCGGCGGCAGCCCGTAAGGTCGCGCCGCCATTTCGACGTCGCTAAGCCCGGCGCACCACCGCTCGATATCCTCGCCCGTCAGTTCCAGCGCGTGCAGCACCTGCCGCTTGACCGCATCCACCTCCGTAAGCGTTCCGCGCAACCATGGCTCGACCATCACAAAGTGTCCATTCGTTCCACGCGAAAATCGTAGCAGCCGGCTTTCGCATCGCGCACCATCACGTAGCGAACCGATTCTTCGCGCATGAGGCTATCGATGGCTGAAGCCTGTGTTCCGCCGGTCGCTGTCATGCGGTGCCGCACCATCTGATCTTTGTCGCAGGCGTCGAGTACCACATCGAACCATAGCAGTTCAGCGGGGTACCCGGCATGTTCAGAATACCGTTCGCAACTCGTTTCATGCACGAACACAGGACCAGGCTGCGCTAACGAGGCAATCCCCTCGAAGGCGTTGTACGTAAACAGCAGCCGCACATCGTCACCGATACGGAACGGGCGCAGACAATGGCGGCACGGTCCATGTCCTCGCGCGATCTCCGCGGATACAGGATGCCCATACCCCGGCGACTGCATCGTAGACCTTACCTTATCCACGATCTCGCTTGAAATCGCAATCACTTTCATTGCATTCATCGCATTCCTCCTTCGGCCTCCATGGCCATGAAGGAATGTTCCACGATTGCGTTTTCGCTCACACTCCGATTTGTATCGGCCGAACTTACAACCCCTTCCCGGCGCGAAACTCCCGCACAACGGCGGCTACATCGCGGTGCCGCCCATCGACGGCGTCGTTCATGGCGCGCACCTCGTCGGCCGACACTTTCCCCGCCAGCCGCGTCTCCGCCGCGCCGATTCCCGGATGCTGCGTTAGCGAATCTGTCCGCACCAGCGGCACCGCCTCATAGGGCGGGAAGTAATGCTTATCGTCGTCCAGCACCGCAAACCCCAACGCCTGGATCGGCCCATCGGTCGAGTTCCCGGCGACCATGTCCACCTGCCCTTGCGAGAGCACACGATAGAGCAGCCCGAGGTCCATGACACGCGGCGGCCCGGAAAAATGCAGACCGTAGGCCGCTTCCAGACCGCGCAGCCCGTCGGGACGCTCTTCAAACTCATACCCGACGCCGAGCCGCCATGGTTTGCCCGATGAGATCGCATCCGAGATCGTCTTGACGCCCAAGCGGCGCGCGTCATCCCCCCGTACCACCATGGCAAACGTATCCTCAAATCCCAGCCCGGGACCGACGCTGACCCCATAGCGGCTCCTGTACAACTCGCTCACCTTGCCGTACACCGCCGCCGCGTCCCGCTCGCCCACCGGCGGCAACGGTTGCTTTAGGATCGCCGTCAGAGCCGTCCCGGTGTACTCCACATAACCGTCGATCCGGCCATTGATAAGCGCCTGCTGGCAGATGTAGCTCCCCGCCAGATAGAAACGGCGACTGACGCGCTCGCCTGTCACTGCCTCGATCTCCTGCGCCAGCAGCTCGCCCAGGACTACCTGCTCGGTAAAGTTCTTCGCTCCGATGGTGATGCGTGAAGAACGGGGCGGCGCACAGCCCACCAGCAGGATGAGAGCAGCGATGCATCCGCCGAGCCGCCTGCTCACCGCCGCACCGCAAGCCGGTTCTCGGCGAATCCCAGCAGCGTGTCCGCTCCCAGCGCCAGCAATGCCGCCGGGATTGCTCCCGCAAGCACCAGCCGGTTATCGACGCTCGCCACGCCGCGAAAGATCAGCTCGCCGAGGCCGCCCGCGCCGATCGCCGCCGCGATCGTGGCGACGCCGACGCAGGTGACGGTCGCCGTACGCAGCCCGGCCAGGATGACACTCGCCGCCAACGGCAGCTCCACTTTGACAAGCCGCTGCCACGGGGTCATGCCCAGCGCGTTCGCCACGTCCACCAACGCCGGATCGACGCTGCCGATGCCCGCATAGGTGTTCCGCAGGATCGGCAGGAGAGCATAGCCGGTCAACGCCAGGATCGCCAGCCGGGAGGCGTTCTCTCCCAGCCACGGTACCGGCAGCAGCAGCCCAAACAGCGCAAGGCTCGGCACGGTCTGCACAATGTTGGCGAAGGCAATTACCGGTTTCGCCAGCCGGGGCCGCCGCGTCAGCAGGATGCCCAGAGGCAATCCGATGCCCGCCGCCAGCAGCATCGCCGAGACTGTCAGCCACAGATTCTCGAACGTGAGCCGCGCGATCTCTCCGCCATGCGCGGTCAGAAACTCTTTCACGCTCCAGCCGCCTGCTGAGCCGCCCGGTGCACCGCGTGCACATACTCCCGCACCGGCGGATGCTCCGAGGCAAGCACCTCGTCGGCGCGCAGGTCCGCCGCCACCTCGCCATCCACCAGAAAGACGACGCGCTCGGCCAGGTAGAGCGCCTCGTCCAGATCGTGCGTTACCAGCAGCACCGTCTTTTTCATGCGGGCAAATAGTTCCCGCGTCATGGTCTGCATCTCGGCGCGCGTCATCGGGTCGAGCGCCCCGAAAGGCTCATCCATCAGCAGCAGCGCCGGGTCGCTCGCCAAGGCCCGCGCCAGCCCCACGCGCTGCCGCTGCCCGCCCGAGAGCTGCCACGGATATCGCTCGCCATACTCCGCCAGGCTCATCCCCACGAGCGCCAGCACCTCTTCGCCGCGAGCCGCAATCTTCGTCTTCCGGGTCCCAGCCAGTTCAAGCGCCATGCCTAGGTTGCGCGTCACGGTCATATGCGGAAACAACCCGGTCTCTTGAATGACATAGCCGATGCGACGACGCAACTCGATGGTGTTCCACCCGGCGGTCGCGCGGCCATCGACCACCACTTTTCCGGTCGTCGGCACCACCAGCCCGTTGACCATGCGCAGCAACGTCGTTTTCCCCGAGCCGCTTCGGCCGAGCAGGGCCGTGATCGTACCCTCTTCTATCTGCAGCGAGACGTTGCAAAGCAGCGCCCGCCCGTTCGGCAGCGTGTAACTTACGCTCGCGAACTCGACGCCGCCCGCCATGGATGCACCCTCTGCTAGACCGCCGCCCCGGAAGAGGCATTTTCCGGCTCGGACCCGGCAGCACCGGAGTCAGCTGCCGCCGGACCCTTGACCCGCACTACCGTGATCTTGTCGAAGCCTTCCTTGAAGGCCGGGGGGCGCAGCCGCTCGGCCATCTTCTGCATGACCTCATCGGTCACCTGCCGGTCGCGCTTGGAGTTGCGCTCCATGCATACCGCCAGCGGCACATCGAAGAAGACGGCCTGCACCTCGTACTCAAAGCTCTTGGCCATCTTGATCCATTGGCGGCGCTCGTGCGGACTCAGGTTGGTCGCGTCCACATAGTTCCAGGGCATCTTGGCGATCAGCCGGGCACGCAGGAGACTTCGCAGCGTGGAGAAGACCAGCCCCTGATATCGCTGGTCGGTAATGTCGTCGAAGAGCAACGTCCGCAGCAAGTCGCTCGAAAGCGGCGTCACGCCCCGGCGCTTGTACCAGGTGGTCTTGCCCGATCCCGGCAGCCCGATGGTCAGGACCACATAGCCGCGCGGCGACTTCCTGGTCACCGGCGTCATCTCCTCGGGCGGCGTGCCGAGGCTCTCCGGCTGCGTCTCGATCACCATCCGGCTGTCGTTCACCGGTTCTTCGATGGCGGCCGCTGGCTGATGCGTCACGGGTTCGGGACCAAGTTCTTCCGCCACGGCGGCAAGCTCGTGCGGGGTTGCCGGCTCAGGGTAGCTCGGCCTCAGCGGGGCCTGTTGGTCGGCGGGAAGCTCCTGCCCAATCTTTCCAGTGGACTCCGATTCATTCGGGCCACGGCGGGAACGTCGTCTCATCTGTTCGCGTATCCAGTCGCGCAAGTCGCGCATAGGGTGCTTATACCATCCAGCCGAACGCCGCCGCAAATGATCGTCTTTACACGGCCTATTCATCTGTCTCGCATATTGTTCCGGTGAGGTACAAAACCGTGGAGATCACACCCGCCGCACTCGACCAGCGCCAGTCAGCCTACAAGATCGCCGCCGATGCCTGGAAACAATCCATGCAGCATGAAGAAGACTTCGCTTTGGTAGAGCACTCCGTAGCTGATCTTGACCGATGGGAGCAAGCAGCCGCCGCGGAGGACTCGCTTCGCAAGCAAGCCAAGGAGGCCAAGAAGCTCTACGAAGATGGTCTGCGCTCGAAGTTTTTCGGCTTTCACGAAGAGTAGTGTTGCCATCGCGGTTCTGCATGTCGGTAAACACGGTCCCAGCCGCAACCTTTATAGTGAAGAGACAGCCCAGCGCATCCGGGCAAGCCCCATCCCACGAGGAGCATCAGGACCCATGGCAGTCAAGGTAGGCATCAACGGCTTCGGCCGTATCGGACGCAACGTCTTCCGCACCGCGCTCGGCAACCCGGACATCGATTTCGTCGCCGTCAATGACCTCACCACGCCCGCCACGCTCGCCCATCTGCTCAAGTACGACTCGATCCTCGGCAACCTCCGGCAGGAGATCACCCACGGTGCGGGCTTTATCGCCGTGGACGGCAAGCAGATCAAGGTGTTCGCCGAGCGCGACCCGGCCAAGCTCGACTGGGCTTCGATCGGCGCGGAGATCGTGGTCGAATCGACCGGCTTCTTTACCGATGCCGCCAAAGCTAAAGCGCACCTCGGCAGCACGGTGAAGAAAGTCATTATTTCGGCCCCCGCCACCAACGAGGACCTGACGCTTGTCCTCGGCGTCAACTCCAATAAGTACGATCCGGCGGCGCACCACGTAATCTCCAATGCAAGTTGCACCACGAACTGTCTCGCGCCGGTCGTCAAGGTGCTCCACGACACCTTCGGTATAGCCTCGGGCATTATGACCACCATTCACAGCTACACTAACGACCAGGTGATCCTCGACACGCCGCATAAGGACCTTCGCCGCGCCCGCGCCGCCGCCCTGTCGATGATTCCCAGCTCGACCGGCGCCGCGAAGGCTCTCAAGTTGGTCGTCCCGGAGATGGACGGTAAGCTCGACGGCTTCGCGATTCGCGTCCCTACACCCAATGTGTCGGTCGTCGACCTGACCTTCACCAGCGAGAAGCCGATCACCCCCGCCAGTATCAACGAAGCCATGAAGGCCGCGGCCGCCGGTCCCATGAAGGGCGTCCTCGGCTACACCGAAGAGGAGCTCGTCTCGGTCGATTTCCGCGGCAATCCGCTGTCCAGCATCTTCGACTCCAAGCTAACGAAGGTCGTCGGCGGGAACATGGGCAAGGTCATCAGCTGGTACGACAATGAATGGGGCTACAGCAGCCGCGTGAAGGACCTGATTTTGTTTCTGGTCGAAAAAGGCTTATAGCCTCTATGAAAGGTGTTCTCAATAAGGCGAGGGCAGGTATGAGTGTTAGCAAGAGTACAAAGACTCGTGTCGGGAATGTCAACCAAATGGTCAAGTAGTGCTGTCGGATCATTGATCTCGTCGCGTTAGAAGATCTACGGGCCACTCATGGAAATAACGATCCGCAAGTTCTCCAGCCACAAGGAAATGAAAGAGGATGAATACCGCTACTGGCAGAGCGTGCCCGCGTCGGAGCGCATTGCCGCGGCATGGGAACTAAGCATCGACCAGTATCGAATGAAGGACATCCAACCCTATGGTCCAGGACTTAGAAGAATTGCTGTCCGCTCTAAACGCACGCAAGGTGCGCTATGTCGTGGTAGGCGGCTACGCAATCGCGTTTACGCCCAGCCCCGCGCCACCAAAGACCTCGATATTTTTATCGATAAAAGCTCTGAAAATGCTAAAGCCGTCTATGCGGCTTTGGCCGAATACGGCGCTCCCCTTGCCGATATCACTCCGCAAGACTTCGAGAACCCGCGATCCATCCTCCGTCTCGGGGTTCCGCCCTTAGCAGTGGACATTCTTCAAACTATTGACGGTGTTGACTCGATTCAGTTTGGCTTGCTAGTTCGGAACATACAGTTGACGGCTTTACCGCCCGCTACATCTCAGCCGACCACTTGATCGCCAATAAGCTGGCCTCGGGCAGACTCCAGGACCTCGCCGACGTTGAAGCCATACGCCAGGCGCAGGCGGTCAAGAATAAAATCTGAGTCGCTCGCTTACTCGGCTATCATTATTCCTAACAAACCAAGGCGATGGGGTTCCGCCATAACCGCCGGGCTACGGACGTCCGGCTGATGACTCCTACGATACTTCTCGTAGGAGACCCATGCGTTTTTATTACCAGCTCCGCGACGCCCTTCGCTGGCTCGTTCTCTCCATCTCCGTCGGCATCCTCGCCGGCTCGGCCTCCGCGCTGCTTATCGTGCTGCTCGACTGGGCGACCGCCACGCGTGAGGCTCATACGTGGCTCATCGCCCTGCTGCCGGTCGCGGGTCTTACCAGCGGTTTGCTATACCACTATCTTGGGCAGTCGGTAGACGCGGGCAACAACCTTATCGTCGAGCAGATCCACACCGAAGCTGACGCCGCGCGTGCTACGATCCCCTTTCGGATGACGCCGCTCATTCTCCTGGCCACCACGCTGACGCACCTCTTCGGCGGCTCGGTCGGACGCGAAGGCACCGCGCTGCAAACCGGGGCTTCGCTCGCCGACCAGATCGATCTGCTGCTCGCCCGCATCCCGTATCTGGCACTCGGTAGAGCGCATCGCCGGACACTCTTGATCGCGGGCATCAGCGCCGGCTTTGCCTCGGTCTTCGGCACACCGCTCGCCGGAGCCGTCTTCGGTCTGGAAGTTCTCACCATCGGCAGTGTCAGCTACGACGCTATCTTCCCGTGCTTTCTCGCCGCCTTTGCCGCCGATTACATCACCCGCGCCTGGCATGTCCACCACACTATTTATACCGTCATGCAACTTGCTCCGCTTACGCCGATGACCATGCTCTATGCCCTGGCGGCGGGTGTCATCTTCGGACTTACCGCGCTTTTGTTTGCCCGCGCGACGCACGCCGTCTCCGGCCTCTTCAAGCGAGCCATCCCCTACCCGCCACTGCGTCCTTTTACCGGCGGCGCTATGGTCGCTCTGGCCGCCTTCGGCATCGGTCTAAGTCATACGCGGCGATACCTCGGCCTCGGCATACCGACTATCGTGGCCGCGTTCGCCCACCGGCTCCCTTGCTACGACTTCGCGGCCAAGTTCGCCTTCACCGTGGTCACGCTTGGCGCGGGCTTTAAAGGTGGCGAGGTCACGCCTCTGTTCTACATCGGAGCCACGCTCGGCAACGCTCTGTCGCATCTTCTGCCTCTGCCGGCGTCCCTGCTCGCCGGCATGGGTTTTGCCGCCGTGTTCGCTGGGGCAGCCAATACGCCCATCGCGTCCAGCCTTATGGCGTTCGAGCTCTTCGGCGCGGAGGCGGGAGCGTTTGCCGCGCTCGCCTGCGTTGCCAGCTATCTCTTCTCAGGCCGGAGCGGCATCTATCACGCGCAGAGGCAAGGCACCGGCAAATACACTCAGCGCGAGCCGCCCCAGCCGTAACGTACCCCGCCCTGCACTACAACCGGTATTCCCAGCGTCAGCACCGGCGTCCTCGCCACGTCCGCTCGCTTGCCCAGCAGGTTCTGGCCCGAGACGAACGCTGTAAACCCGCGGCCCAGCCGATGTTCGCCATAGGCATCGAGCTCAAAGAAGGAGTGCAGCACAAAGGTATTTGCCGTGTCGTCGAAGGCCAGTCCGCTATTGCGTGCCGCCACCGTCATCTCGCCCAGGCGAGTGCTCCGCATCCGCACCTGCGCGGTCGCCGACTCGCGCGGGACGTTCGGAATCCACGTCCCCACCAGCGGCGGCTGCGCGGAGAACTTCGTGACGACAGCATGAGCGTACTGATACCCCAGCGCCGCTGAGATCGCGCGTCCTTCATTCAGACGCACGTTCATCTCCACGCCCTGGCTTTGGAACTGTCCAAGATTCTGCCGGATCAGGGTCACCGTGGTCGCGGTGCCGCCGACCTGGACGGCCGCCACGGGACGATTCACCTCCGTCCAGAAATACGTGGCATCCAGGCCTATGCGTCGCGCCTGCAGGCTGACACCGCCTTCAGCTCCTGTGGCTCGTTCCGAGACCAGATTCTCATTCGGCAAGGTCGTCTGCTGACCGACTTGTCCCGTGCGGTAAAGCTCATTCATGGTCGGGGTGCGAAACGCCCGGAAGCCCGATCCGTGTACCGCGATGCGTTTGCCGAACTGCCGCACCAAGCCCAAGCGCGGACTGGCCACGACTTCGCTTCGATCCACGATGGACGATCGCACCGGACCAGCGAACTGCACCGTGTCCAGATTCGCCGCCGAGTCCAGCCGCAGCGACGCCGAGCCCGACCAGCCGCCGTGCTGCCCGATCGCCTCGCCGAAGCCGCCCACAAACCTCTGCCGCGACGCGGTCTCCTGCAACGCTCCCGTCGTGGGCCGCTCCGCGTCGTTCGCGCGAATATCCCGTACATCCGCTCCGCTAACGAATGCAAGATGTTTCACGTGGAATGAGGCGTCCGTCGAGGCCCCTAGCTCCTGCGCCTCCACTTTTTGGAGCCGCGTCAACGTCTCGCGGGTGCGTCCGGGCGCGATCGACGAGAAGCTCTGACGGTACGCCTCGTCGCTGCCGAACAACCGCGCCCGCCCGCTCGTCCGGCTGCCCGCGCTCCAATCGTCGCCCGCGAGATACCGCCAGAGCCGCGTACCGTTCGTCGTCAGCGGCGTACCGTTGCCCCGCGCCTCGTTCAGCAGATTGCCCGTAAGGAAGGCTCGACCCATCGCGCCGATCGTTCGGTCCAGTTCCGTTCGGCCGTTCTCAAAATGCACATTCGCGGGCACGTCGACCGCACCGCGCAAAGCGGGCACGGTCAAAATGTATCCGGCCGTGCGAAGGTCCTGGGCCGCCGCCTGCTCATGCCATCGGCCCTGTTGCAGGTCGCCGCGCCCGCTCGCCGTCCGCGTATCTTCACCGGCGGCCGATACGCTCACATCCGCAAGCGCTGCCCCGGGGTGGGCCGGAACGATATCGATCACGCCGCCGAGCGCGCTCGATCCGTACAGGTCCGAGCCACCGCCGCTCGTGATGGTAATCGCCTCAACCGTCTCCGGCGGAAGCTCGTTCCAATGCACCCACCCGCCGAACGCATCATTCAACGGAGCCAGGTTCGCCAGCACCAGCGAGCGGCTAGCGGCTGTCGATCCCAGGCCGCGCAAGGAAATCCCCTGACTGGTAGGGTTTTGCACCCAGCCGCTCGACCGCCGGAAGAGTTCAAAACCCGCGTGCTGCCGTAAGTCTTCATCGAGCGTAAGCGCCGGAGAGAGTGTCAACTCCTGTTGCGTCAAGGAGCTTTGCGTCACCGCAGAGGGCCCGATCTCAACGCCGCTCCGAGTTGCGGTGACCGACACCTGCTGTGCCAGCCGCGACGGCGCGACGACCAACTCAATCTCCCGCGAACTATCGGCGGGCATCACGGTCACGGCTGGCGAAGCAAGCAAAGGGCCGGCGGCCGACACAAGCATTCCCTCCGGTTTGATAGTGCCGATCTGGATGGAAAATGTGCCTTGCGCGTCGGTAAACGCCGCGCCGGGGTGCCCGTCGAGCACAATCGACACGCCGGCAAGCGGTATGCCACCGCCATCCGTTACGTGGCCGTGCAGCCGCACCTGTCCATGGCCCATGATGGCGCCGAGCGACACGGCGAGCGGCACGAGCCATCGGAGCCTCACTTGCTTACCCCTCGAAGCCGCGGTTCCAGTGCTCGATGACGCGGCTCTCCCGCTCATGGCCGAGCACGCTCACCGATCCCGTACCCAGCCCAAAGTAGCGTCCGCCATCGGCCGCCAATTCGAGCCAGCGCGCCGCAATGATCCGCAAAATATGCGCGTGAGCAAAGAGCGCGGCCGAGCCGTCTCCGCCGGGTAGCGCCGCGAAGGCCCGCGCGATCACGCCGTCCGCCCTGGTGCCTACCTGGTCGACCGTTTCGCCCCCCGTAATCTCGTCCTTCCAGACCGACCAACCAGGATGCGTCTCGCGAATCTCCTTCGTCGTCTTGCCCTCGTAGACGCCGTAATCCCACTCGCGCAAGCCATCATCGACGACTGCCTGCTCACCGTAACCGGCGATCGAGCAGGTCTCGCGCGCGCGCTGCATGGGGCTGGTGAACACGGCGTCGAACTTCCTGCCGTTGAGATACTCCTTTAATTCTTCGGCCCGTTTGCGCCCGTGATCCGTCAACGGGATGTCCGTCCGGCTGGTGTGCGCGCCGGAGAGACTCCACTCGGTCTCGCCGTGCCTGATTAACCAAAGCTGCACCATCGCTGCCCTCCTACGCTTATCCTATAGGGATGGACTTTCAGCTTTCCACGACGTACCGTCCGCAGGGCGACCAGCCCCGTGCCATCAGTGAACTCTGCGCCGGCTTGAACGCGGGCGAAAAAGATCAGGTCCTGCTGGGCGTCACCGGCTCCGGCAAAACCTTCACCATGGCCAAGGTGATCTCGGAGTTGAACCGCCCGGCGCTGATTCTGGCGCATAACAAGACGCTCGCCGCGCAGCTCTACCATGAGTTCAAGACCTTCTTCCCGAACAACGCCGTTGAGTATTTCGTCTCCTACTACGATTATTACCAGCCGGAGGCCTATATTCCATCCGGAGATTTATTCATCGAGAAAGAAGCTACAATTAACGAAGAACTGGATAAGCTGCGGCTTTCCGCGACCCGTACTTTGTTTGAGCGGCGCGATGCCATTATCGTATCGTCCGTAAGCTGCATTTATGGTCTCGGTTCGCCCGAGGCCTACTACGGTATGCTAATGCTGCTCGAAAAGGGACAACAGATCAAGCGCGAAGATATTACTCGCCGTCTCGTCGAAATACTTTACGAACGCAACGATGTCGACTTCCGCCGAGGCACCTTTCGCGTGCGTGGCGATATTGTCGAGGTCTATCCCACTTACGACGAAAACGCCTACCGCATCGAACTTTTCGGCGACGAGATCGATTCTCTTTCACAGATCGACCCGCTCTTCGGGACGGTAAAGCAGAAGTACTCGCGGCTGCCGATTTATCCGAAATCGCATTACGTAGTGCAGCCGGAACGTAAGAAGACCGCAAGCGATTCCATCCTGGCCGAGATGGAGTGGTGGGAGAAAGAGTTAGAGTCGCAAGGCCGACTTGTCGAGTCGCAACGCATCCATCAGCGCACCCGTTTCGATCTGGAGATGATTAAGTCCGTCGGTTACTGCCACGGTATAGAAAACTATTCACGCCATTTCTCCGGCCGTCTTCCGGGCGAGCCGCCACCGACGCTACTCGATTATTTTCCCCGCGACTACCTTCTCTTCATCGATGAGTCCCATGTCACCGTACCGCAACTCCATGGCATGTGGCATGGCGATCGCTCGCGTAAACAGAATCTTGTGGACTATGGCTTCCGCCTTCCGTCCGCCATGGATAATCGTCCGCTGAAGTTCGATGAGTTTGAAGGCCGCACGGGACAGATCGTCTATGTCTCCGCCACGCCCGGCCCTTATGAACTTACGAAATCCGCCGGGGTCGTCGTCGAACAGATTATCAGGCCCACCGGATTGATTGACCCGGTGGTCGAAATTCGCCCCGTCAAGGGCCAAATCGACGATCTTCTCGCCGAAATACGCGATCGGGTCGATCTCAACCAGCGGGTTCTCGTCACCACGCTTACGAAACGAATGTCCGAGGACTTAGCGAACTACTACACCGAAGTCGGCGTCCGGTGCCGTTATATGCACTCCGAGATAGAGACCCTGGAACGCATTAAATTGCTTCGCGACCTACGCAAGGGAGAATATGACGTCTTGATCGGCATCAACTTACTCCGCGAAGGGCTTGACCTGCCCGAAGTATCGTTGGTAGCCATACTCGACGCCGATAAGGAGGGCTTCCTGCGCTCGCAAGGCTCGCTCATCCAGACTATCGGCCGCGCCGCCCGGCATCTTGAAGGCCGCGCCATTCTTTACGCCGACAAGATGACCGATTCCATGCAGCGAGCCATCAACGAGACGGACCGCCGCCGCGAGATACAGGTCGCCTACAACGAGGAGAACGGCATTACGCCGAAGTCGATCAACCGGCCCCTTGAGATGGGACTTGCCGGGATCCTCAAGGCCGATTACGCCGATCTTACCGACGACACCGAGGGTGCCCCAGACTTTACCACGCAGCACGATCTTGACGCCTATATCCAACGCCTTGAATCCGACATGCGGGAGGCGGCCAAGAAGTTCGAGTTTGAGAAGGCCGCCAAACTCCGCGATACTGTCAAGGAACTTCGCACCAAGGAGTTTCTCTTCGCTTGATCGGCGAAGAGGGACCTTCCTGCTAGCTTAAGCATGTGCATCTCCTCCGCCGCATTTTCTTCACGCTGCTCATGCTCGCCGTGCTATTGGGCGCGACAATCGTCGTCAACTACGCCACTTTCGCCACCACCAACACTGCACAGACCCATTTCGACGCGATCATCGTCCTCGGCTTCCCCGCCAATCGCGACGGCACGCCCGCTCCCGAGCAGCGCGAACGGGTCCTTGCAGGAGTCAGCGAGCTGCGCCGGGGCGTTGCTCCAAAGCTCATCGTCACTGGCGGTGCGGTGCACAATCGCTTTACGGAGGCGCACGCAATGGCTCTGCTCGCCCAGGCCCACGGGGTGCCCGCCGCCGATATTGTGGAAGAGCCCCAGGCTCAGAATACGATTCAGAATATCTTCTATGCCGCTACGATCATGCACCAGCATGGGTGGCATTCCGCCGAAGTTATCAGCTCGCCAAGCCATTTGCCGCGCGCCGCGCTCATTTTGACTACCTTCGACAGGCTGCATCCCGATCTGGCCATCGCCTGGGCTACACATCCGGCACCGTGGCCACACGAGTACAGTTTCTTCCGCAAGCTCGTCCACTACGCCGCCGAGTCCAGTTACTGCCTGAAGCTCCGCGTGATGGGCTTTCCCCCCTCACGTTTTCTGCCTTCCCGTTGATCTTTACGTTGCATCCTAATTCGCGGAGACTCCAATGATCCTTACCGAAGAACACGTTACCCTCGATACCGCTACCGGCCCGATGCGGACGCATATCGTTCGCCCGGCAGCGCCCGGCCGTTATCCCGGCATCGTCTTCTATTCGGAGATATTCCAGATTACCGCGCCCATCCGCCGGTCGGCTGCGATGCTCGCCGGGCACGGCTATGTCGTTGCGATGCCGGAGATTTACCACGAGTTCGAGACCGCCGGAACGGTGCTTGCCTACGATCAGGCGGGATCGGATCGCGGCAATGAGCTGAAGACCGCCAAGGAAGTCGCCGCTTACGATGCCGATGCCCGTGCCGTGCTCGACCATCTCACGGCGCGGCCGGATTGCACCGGCAAGCTCGGCGCGTTCGGCATTTGCATCGGCGGACATCTGGCGTTTCGCGCGGCGATGCATTCCGATGTGCTCGCGACCGCCTGCTTCTACGCCACCGACCTGCATAAAGGGTCGCTCGGCAAGGGAATGGCCGACGATTCCCTTACCCGCGCCGCAGACATTCACGGCGAGTTGCTGATGATCTGGGGACGACAGGACCCGCACATTCCCGCCGAAGGTCGAATGAAGGTGCTCGCGCGGCTGAACGAGCTGAATACGCGGCTGAGCTGGCACGAGGTGAACGGCGCGCATGCCTTTATGCGCGATGAAGGTATCCGCTACGATCCGGAGTTGGCTTACAGGCTCTACGGCTCGACCTTCGATCTCTTCCATCGCAGGCTGGGCGAAGGCAACGTGATGGCTATAGCCTCATCTCAACTCCTAGAAACGCTCCCAACAGGAGGACCTATGTCCAACGAAGAAATCACCTACAGCGCGGATCAGATTGCCACGGCGGCGCGCGAGCTCCGCGACGCCGCTGGAACACCCGAAGAACGATTCACGCTGGAGCAGTCGATCGGAATGCTGTCGGACGAGATACGTATTCTGCGGGAACGCGGCTTTTCCGACAACCGGATCGCGGACTTGTTTACGAGCTTCGATATCCAAGCAACGCCGGAGAGCATCGGCCGCTACTATTACGCCCGTGAAGAAGAGTAGCAGTCTACCGCCAGCTGACGGCGAGATGCCATCGGTCCCCCGCCTGCTCAGCCTTAACAAGCACACGGGCGTACTCGTCCAGCTCTGTAATCACATTGGCTCCATCGGTTCCCAGCTGCTGCGGGTCGTCGCGCAAAGCAAGCAGTAAGGATTCGACGGAAGTCAGTCCCTCGCCCGCGCGATACCACTGCGGGGGTGGAAGCCGCTTGATAAGCTCTGGATTGCCCGCGCCCTCTTCAATAAGGAGCGACATGGAGTTCTCGTCCGCGGAGAAGAACTCGATCAGGGGACGCACGCCAAGCCGCAACGCAAGCCGCTCCAGGGCATCTTCGTTGCGAGCCAGCGCCCGGCCGTTGACGAAGATGTCGTATCCGGGATCCTCGCCCTCGACGACGATGTACATTGAAGCTGCCATGTATTCTCAGTGTAAAGCGGGGTGAGGCCGTTCCGGCAAGTACGCATCAGGCGTGTCACCCCGACGTCAACTGAGATTGAGCCGGACCTCTCCCATGGGCTTGCTGAAGAGTATGGCGGCCGCGCCCCACAGCAGCAAGAGGATGCCTACGCCCATACGCGGGCCGATAGGCCCATGCAATATCGTCCAGCCTTCCACCACGGTGACAAGCGGAACGAGGAAGAAGCGTGTGGCAAACTTCTGCGGCGCAACGTCGCGCACCAGCCAAATAAGCAGGAAGACCTGCGGAAGGTCGATCATCAGAGCGCGCAGAAGCTCAACCTTCACGCCTGGCCATCCATCGAACCGGTCGCCGCGGCTGAGCCCTACCGCGCCGAAGATCACGACATTGGTCCAAGCCGCGATCAGCAGCGCACACCCTAGATTTTTTCGGTGGATAAGCGTGTGCATCCATACGCTTCCAGCGGCCGTCAGCAGCACCGCGAGGAGAACGGCGGCAAAGCCGATGGTGTCCCGATAGGTTGAAGGCATCCGCCAGGATAACAACAGCAACGCGCCCGCAAGACCGGCAAGCGCGGGCATCGTTGATACGCGGCTAGACTCCTCGCCGGCGGTCGCGACGACGACGCAGAGGGGTACGAGCGCATACAAAGCCACGCTCGTCTCCGGCTGGACCGCGGGGGTAAACCGATTCAGCAAAGCGGGAAGCGCGATTAAAATAATGCTTGCGATCGCCATCCTGGGCAAGGAAGGTTTGCTGCTTCGGCTGTTTGCTTCGTCTGCCAAATAGAAGACGAGAGCGGCCATACCGATCACGGCATCATGCAAGCTCATCGTCAGTAAAGATGGAGTCGTAACAGGCCACGCTTCATCTACAAGCCAACGGCTTCCGGCGAGAAGGCAGAAGATCGCAAAGCCGATGGTGAGACGAAGCCGCATACCCTTCCAAAGGAGAGGCCGCGCCTCTCGACGCGGCCTCTCCGTTCTATTGCGATCGATTAAGAGCGAGGAGCCCCGCCACCCTGAGGCGCACCGCCACCGCCTTGTCCGGGACGACGCCCACTGCGGCGACGGCGGCTGCTGGGACGCCGCTGGCCATCACCAGCCGGACGAGGGCCGCTGCCTACAGCTTCTTGGGCCATACCGGCTGGAACGCCGTCGGCTCGGTTGAAGTTCGGCTCGTCGGCCTCTTCGCCGTCAAAGCTCTCGTCGTCATCGCCGTCGAGTTCGACCTCGTCCACAGGCTCAAAACCGGCCGTCGACGCACTTACCGCGACGGGAACGCTCTGGATTTCGGCACCCGGCTCCGGCAGGCCGAGCTTGGCGCGCTGCTCGCGGAGAACGGCCTTGCGGGAGAGTTTAATGCGGGTGCCTTCCATGGAGAGGACCTTGACCAGAATCTGGTCGCCCTCGCGAAGCTCGTCCTTGACCTCCTTGACGCGGTGCTCCGCGATTTCGGAGACATGGAGCAGGCCGTCGGTGCCGGGGAAGATCTCGACGAAAGCGCCGAACTCCGCGATGCGTACAACCTTGCCGAGGTAGGTCTTGCCGATCTCGGGCACGGCGGTCAAATCGCTGATCATCTGGATGGCTTTGGCCAGACCGTCGGCATCGCTTGAAGCCACGTTGACGCGGCCCGTGTCGTCCACGTCGATCTTGACGCCGGTCGCGTCGATAATGCCGCGAATCACCTTGCCGCCCGGCCCGATCAGGTCGCGAATCTTGTCGGTCGGGATCATGATGGTGTGGATGCGCGGCGCGAACTGCGACTTTTCTTCCTTGGCGGAAGAGATGGTCGCATCCATGGTGTCGAGCAGGTTGAGTCGGTTGAGCCGGGCTTGTTCGAGCGCCTCGCGCATGATCTGGGGCGTGATGCCCATGATCTTAATGTCCATCTGGAGGGCGGTGATGCCTTTGCGTGTACCGGCGACCTTGAAGTCCATATCGCCATAGTGGTCCTCGGCACCCGCGATGTCAGTCAGGATGGCGTACTTCTCGCCCTCTTTGACCAGACCCATGGCCACGCCGGCGACCGAGCCCTTGAGCGCGATACCGGCCTGCATCAGCGCGAGCGACGCGCCGCAGACGGTGGCCATCGACGAGGAGCCGTTCGACTCCAGGATGTCCGAGACAACGCGGAGGGTATAAGGCGACTCGTCCTCCGCGGGAAGTACAGCTTCGATGGCGCGATAAGCGAGCGCGCCATGGCCGATCTCGCGGCGGCCAACGCCTGTCATGCGGCCCACCTCGCCGACGGAGAAGGGTGGAAAGTTATAGTGCAGCATAAAGCGGCGCTTCTGCTCGCCCTCGTAGCTTTCAAGCCGCTGCGCGTCGTCCGTGGTGCCGAGGGTGGCCGAGACGAGGGCCTGGGTCTCGCCGCGGGTGAAAAGCGCCGAACCGTGGACGCGGGGCAGGACTCCGACCTCAACGGTTACTTCGCGAATCTGGTCGAAGGCGCGATGGTCGGGCCGGATGCGGTCGTTGAGGACCTGCTCGCGGAAGATCTGCTCGCGAAGCAGCTCGTAGTACTTGCCGAGCTTTTTACCGGCCGCGGGATCGCCTTCGGGGAGTTCTTTCTTCAACTCGTCCTTGATCGTCTTGACCAAGGCGTAGCTGTCGAACTTGGGATGCTTTCGGGTGTCGAGCGCGTCGCGAAGACGGTCGCCGATCTTCGCTTTCAGCCCGTTCAGATACTCGTGGTCGACTTCGATCTCATGGACGGTGCGCTTGGTCTTACCCGCGCGGCTGACCAGGTCTTCGATGGCCGCGCATATCTTCTTGATCTCTTCATGGGCGAACTCGATGGCACCCACGACGGACTCTTCCGAAGTCTCTTTTGCGCCGGACTCGACCATCACAATGCCGTCCTTGGTACCGACAACCATGATGTTGAGAGTGCTTTTCTCGCGCTCGGCATAGGTCGGGTTGACGATGTACTGCCCTTCAAGATGACCTACGCGTACCGCGCCGACGGGACCATGGAAAGGAATGTCCGAGAGGGCGAGGGCACAGCTCGCGCCATTGATGCCGAGCACGTCGGGGTCATTTTCCTTATCAGCCGAGTAGACAAAGGCGACGACCTGAGTCTCGTTGCGAAAGGCCTCGGGGAAGAGCGGACGAATGGGACGATCAATCTGGCGGCTGGTGAGGACCTCCTTCTCGGAAGGACGGCCTTCGCGCTTAATGAAGCCACCCGGGATACGGCCACCGGCATAGGTAAACTCGCGGTACTCCACGGTGAGCGGAAAGAAATCGATGCCTTCCTTTGGGTCGGGCGAGGCAACGGCCGTGGCGAGGATCACATTGTCGCCGCTTGACGTTAAGGCTGCTCCGGAGGCCTGCTTCGCCATGCGTCCTGTCTCAAACTTGATATGCTTGCCGCCGGCAAGTTCTACGGTTACGTCCTGCTTCATATGCATTCTCTTTTCTTCGTCGTTTATAGGAACTTGGGGATGCGGGTGCAAGACGCAGAAAATGCAGCCGGACCAAAGCTACCGCTTCAAGGTCGAGGGCTGCACGTGAGCTTGCAGGCAAGTATCTCTCAATATCGCCAGGAATCTCCAGCACGTAAAAATATCTATTTTCGCGCTGTGACTGTCGGTCGATATGGAAGGGGCCATGCAGGCTGCCATGATGGAAACTGCGTCTCCAGAACTCTGCTTTTCAACCGAACTTACTTGCGGATACCTAGCTTGGTAATCACTTCGCGGTAGCGATCGGCATCGCACTTCTTCAGGTAGTCGAGCAAGCGGCGGCGCTTGCTGACCAGCATCAACAGACCCCGGCGCGATCCATGGTCCTTCTTATGGGTCTTGAAGTGCTCCGTGAGCTGGCCGATACGCTCGGAGAGAATGGCGATTTGAACCTCCGGACTTCCGGTGTCGGAGTCGTGAGTTCGGAACTTCTCGATGATGTCTGTTTTTTGTGCGGATGCCAACACGGCGGGGGGTTACTCCTGGTCGTCTCTAATTCACTCTTCGTAAGTGTCTCCCTTAAGATAACACTGCTTCCGTTGCCAAACAACAAAGGGGCAAGAGAAGAAGAGCGTTGTGAAGCAGATCGCGCCTGATCCGGATCAAGCTAGAATTCTTACGAGCGTTTCTCCAGGTTGTCAATCCGTGTCTCGAGCTTGCCGGTGAGATGGTAGAACTGGCGGAAATCAGCGTCGATGCGGTCCAATCGAGCTAGAATCTCTGAGCGTGATTCCCTCGTTTCGTTTCGCAGATCTTTAATTTCCGCGCGAAGTTCCTTTGTATCGGCGCGGTTCAACAGAATACCGGCAAGGATGATGACGAGGGGAACGGAGACGATCAGGACGTCGTGCATGGCTATTCCTTCTTGAACCTGCTCCTAAGATATATGACCCTTCAGGAACTCGATCGTCCGTTCACGGGCGAGCGCGGCGGCCTCGGGATTGTAGCTGACGCGAGCGTCGCAGTTGAAGCCATGGCCGGCATCGGGATAAAGATAAATGGTGACCTCCGGGTGCGCCTGACGGACGGCTTCGACCTGATCGGGACCGATGTGGTCGTCCTTACCGCCGAAATGAAAGAGTACCGGACAGCTCGGCTCCTCCGTGGCGACCTTGCCGATACCTCCCGCATAGTAACCCACCGCGCAGGCGGGTTTAATCTTGACCGTTTCGCCCCGGGTAGCGGTCAGCCAGCTTATCAAGCCGCCATAGCAGTAGCCGACGACACCCGCATCCTTGCCGGAGTCCGCCTTGGCTTTCTCAAAGGCGGCGGCCACGTCGAGCAGCACCGTGGCGGGGTCGAGCTTGAGCATCAGGGCGTAACCCTTGGGGCCATCTTCCCCGTCATATTGGAGTTCTACCCCACGCTCGACGCGGTCGAAGATAGCCGGAGCGACGGCCACGAAGCCCTCCTGGGCGAAGCTGTCGGTCACGCGCCGGATATGGGCGTTGACGCCGAAGATCTCCTGAATAACGACGAGACCGCCAAGGGGCACACCCTCGGGATGAGCGACATACGCCTGAAGCTGGTGACCGTCCGCTGCCTGCAAAGTAGTAAAGCTGCCCATCGAACTCTCCCGTGAGAGGATGCCTCTGCCATGCGTGAGCACCCACGATCCCTATCCTAAGCGACGATGGGGGTGCGACGTGCGACAAACGTGCGATTCGATTTCGCTGTTAGCTGAGGGGCACCTCGCGCTTTTGCCGTGGATAATTATTCGCCGGATGTTTGGGCACGGGCGTTCATCTCGCCGATCCATCCCAGAAAGCGCAGGAGCTGGGCGCGTTCGTCACGGGCCAGGCGGAAGAAATCGCCTGGCTTTACCTGAGCCGCGGGCTTGCCCGTGTAGGTCTCGAAGCGCCAACGGAGATACGGGCTGCGCCAGGGACGGAGGCGATGGCCGCGGGTGGCGGTCCAGAAAAAGTGGAGGACTGCGAGGGGCGCGCTCATACGGGCTGAGTCCAGTATAGGCGCGGAGGACTCCACCCCGCCGCGTTCGCAATGCCGTCAGGATGGAGGACCGGTTGGCTGAATGAAAAGACGTGGGGTGAGGAGTGGATGGTTACTTGACGTAGTCGAAGAGGTTATTTTTGCTCACCGCGGCGATGATATTCAGCAGGGCCTGGTTCTGGGTCTCCGCCTGGGTGAGATTGGTGGCGACCGTAGCGAAGTCGGCGGAGACGATCGAGCTCTGCGTAATCTTCAGGTTGGCCTCCTGCGTCTGCGCATAGCTGCTGGTGGAGCTAAGCCGGCTCAGGGAGTTGCTGATCGTCGTGCGCTGCCCGGAGAGATCGGCAAGTGCGGAGCTGAGCGCCGCGCCATCGGCGGCAACGTTGGAGCCGGAGGCACCGGAGGCGAGGTCGGAGACGAGTTGGTTAAGCGCGGTCAGCGACGAGTTGAAGATAGCCGTGCCGGAGAGACTGGTGACGATCGACTGGCCGCCGGGCGTCACGATCGATTGCTGGACGTGGTCGCCCGAGTAGGTGACGGTGGCCGGGCTGGTTCCGGTATTCAAGGAGAACGGCTCGGTCGTGCCTTTGCTGCCGCTGAACAGGTAAGCACCGGTATAGCTGGTATTGGCGAGCGAAAGGACGGTGTCGCGGATGCCGGAGACCTCCTGCTGAACGGCGCTGAGGTTGCTAGAGTTAAGTGTTCCGTTGGCGGCCTGGGTGGCGAGCGAGATGGCGGAGGTGAGCTGGGTGACGGTCTCGCCGAGGGCGGAGTCCGCTACCTGCAGCCGTCCGGTCTCGGAGGTCGCGAGATTGACGTAGGTATCCTGCTGGGTGATGTCGGTGTTCAGCAGACTGTTCTGCGCGGTGACGGTAGGGTTGCTGGAGAGAGACGAAACGGCGAGGCCGCTCGATTCTTCGGCGGTCAACTGTTGTATGCGCGCGCCGGATTGATCGAGCGCGGAAGAGAGATTGTTGACGTAGTTGGGATCGACTCGCACGGGAAGCTCCTTGTATCTGGGGGAAGTGGGTGCGGCTTAGTTGAAGGCGGTCTGCGTGCCGAGGTTGAGGGCGGCGGCCAGAAGCGAATCCACGATCGTGAATATCTTCGAGGCGGCCTCATACGACCGCTCGTATTGGGTCAGATTCGCGGCCTCGTCGTTGAGCGAGACGGCGGAGACAGAGTCGCGCTGCGTCGTCAGCTGTGTCAGCGCGGCCTGCTGCACGGTGTTGTCGGCGGTGGCCGACGCGGCGGCTGCCCCGATGGTCGACAGGAACGAGGCGAAGAAGCCGGACGCCGATTGGCCGGAGACGTTGCTTGCCGTCGCGAGGGAAGCAAGCGCCGCCGCGTTTGTGCTGCCGCTTGCCCCTTCTCCCACCGCCGCCGCGGCGATGCTGGTGGCGGTAACCCCGGGAGCCAGCGTGATGGTAGCCGCGGCGTTGACCGACGTGGCGGGCAAGGTAAAGAGCGCCGCGCCGGGATTGCCGTTGCCGTCGAGCCCGGCGGCGTTCTGCGTATTGATGGCCGTGCCGATGCCGTAGGCGAGTTGATCGAGGCTGGCCTGGAAGCCGGGCACCTGCACGTCGCGTGTCTGCAAGAGGCCGCCAAGACTGCCGCCGGTGACGTTGGCGGTGATGTCCGAGTTATTGAAGCCGGCAATCAGATGTGTCTTGCCGCTGACCTGCGAGGTGCCGATGGGGAACGTATTGCCCGCGCTCACCAGAACCGCTCCTCCGCTGGTGGTCAGCGTGATGCCGTTTGAAGTGGTGGTGATCTGGTCGAGGCCGACGAACTTTGAGAGGCTCTCGATGGCGGTCTGCCGCTGGTCTTCAAGCGGACCGGCGTCGCCGTTGGGCGAACTCTGCGCAATTTTGGTATTCAGATCGGCGACGCTGGTCAACAGAGTGTTGACCTGCGTCACGGTGTCGTTGACCTGATTGTCGAGCGAGGTGGAGGTGCTCTGGAGCTGGGCCGCGGCGGCGTTCAGCGCGTCGGCGAGACTGCTGGCCGACGTCAGCACGGCGCTCCGGGTAGCTGGATTGGAGGCATTGGCCTCAAGCGTGGTGAAGGAGTTGAAGAGGCCGTCGATCGCGGTGCCGAGCGTGGTGGTCGCAGCCGAGGTGCTGGTTGAAGAGAGACCGAAGACGTTCTGCACCAGATTCAGGTTGGTGTCGATGTTGCCGCTCTGGGCGGCGGTCTGGGTCTGTTGCTGGAGCCGTTGTTCGAGAACGCGGTCGCGCACGGATTGGATGGCATCGGTGACGCCCTGGCCCACCTTGACGCCGCCGATGGTGACATAATCCGCCGCCTGCCAGGTGACGGTCTCGCGCGTGTAGCCGGGGGTATTCTGGTTGGCGACATTATTGGAGGTCGCGTTGAGCGCGAGCTGGTCGGCGTTCAGGGCATTGGTTGAAAGATTCAAAAGCGAGGTTAGCGTGGCCATGGGACGAGATTGCTCCTGTCATGAATCGTGGTGCCTGTATCGAGTGCGGGAGAGATTCTGGTTCTTCTGGCTTCGAGAACCGCGGTCACGACGCGGAGGTTGGCGGCGGTCGCGTTCAACATCTCACCCAGCAGGGTGTGCTTACGCAGCAATTCGGGCATGGCCTCGCGCCCTTCGGCAAGTTCGCGAGCGAGGTACGTGGAGGTGAGGCCGCGGAGCTGCTCCTGGATGGTTTCGAGGCGGTCGGCGTCGAAGACGGAGAGGGCTTCGATGGCTTCGTCCATGGTCTCCCGGACCACACCTAAAGGCTTGGGCGCAATGGCAAGAGGCACGGGTTCGAATCGTTGATTGGTCATGCGGATCACCGGTTGCGGAGCGGGTTAGCCGAGCAGAGATTTGACGAGCTTCTCGGCGACATCGGAAGAAGAGACGTTATAGGTCCCCGAGGCGATGGCCTTCTGAAGGCCGGCGACCTTATCGGAACGGACATCGGAGAGCGACAGCGCCTTGGTGATCAGGCCGCTGGCGAGCGAAAGGCTGGTCTGGTCGGCTTTGACGACAGAGTGGACCGGAGCTGTGTCGATGGCGGCACCGGCGGAGGCGTTCTGTCCGGCTATCTGCTTCAAGGCAGCGGGCGAGGCGGTGGAGGAGAGATTCGAGAGAGAGGAAGCGTAGTTTACGGTCGTGTTGTTCATAATGAGAAAATCGGCCCTCCCTCTAAAAACTTCAGTACCATTACGAAGTTTTAATTGTTTGCGGCCAAACGCTGGTGAGTCTCTCTCGTAACCTTCGTAATCACTTGTTTTGCCAGCCCAATGCCGCCCGCGCGAGAGATCGCCGTGGCGACGGCCTCGGTTCCATAGGCGCGGAGCGCGTCACCGGAGTTATCGCCGCCGTCGCCGCCGCCCGTAAACTCTTCCTTGCCGGTGGTCATGGATTTAAGCATCTCCTGGAGCAGAATGCCTTCGAACTGGTGGGCGGCGTCGACGAGCTTGGCCTGCTTCGCCGCGACGGGGTCGGGCGCAATGTTGGGCGTAATCGCTTGGAGACCCTGGATGGTGGTCGTCATAGAACCTCGATCTCGGCTTCGAGCGCGCCGGCGGACTTCATCGCCTGAAGAATGGAGATGACATCGCGGGCGGTTGCGCCGATCTGTTGCAGACTGCGGACAAGATCGTCGACGGTCGAGCCCTGCTTCAGCTCGATGCGGTTGACGGGCTTGTCCTTCGCCGTGATTTGCGTCTGCTGGACGGTTTGGGTGGTGCCGGAGGAGAAAGCGTTGGGCTGCGAGACCTGGAACTGGCTGACGATGTTGACCGTCAGGCCGCCATGCAGGATGGATACGGGCTGGAGCACGACCATGCCGCCGATCACCACCGTGCCGGTGCGCTCGTTGACGATGACCTTCGCCCGAGGATAGAACGGGACCTCGATGGCCTCGACCCGGCCGAGCAGGGCGGGAATCTCTTCGCCATTGGCGACGGCGAGGGTCACGCGGCGACTATCGACGGCGTGGGCTACGGTGCGGCCGAGGTCGCGGTTGATCGCCTGCGCCATGGACTCGGCGCTGCGGAAGTCGGCTTCGTTGAGCAGAATCGAGAACTCGTTGCGGCCTACCAGCTCCAGCGGCACGGCACGTTCCACCATCGCGCCGCCGGGGACGCGAGCCGTGGTGGGGAAGTTGACCTGCTTGGTATTGCCGTTGGCGCTGACGGAGTAGCCGCCGACGACCAGGGGACCTTGCGCCTGAGCGTAAATCTTGCCGTCGGGGCCATAGAGCGGGGTCATCAGGAGGAGGCCGCCTTCAAGGCTTTTGGCGTCCCCGGCGGACGAAGCGGTAATGTCGAGCTTCGTGCCGGGGCGGGCAAAGGGCGGCAAGGTCGCGGAGATAAAAACGGCGGCGAGGTTCTGCACGCGGATCGACGAGGCCGGAACGCTGACGCCCATGCGGAGCAGCGTGGCGGCGAGGGTCTGGATGGGGAAGCTGGTTTGCTGCGAATCGCCCGTGTTCTGGAGGCCGACGACGATCCCGTAGCCGACCAGCTGGTTGTCGCGAATGCCTTCGATCGAGGCGATGTCTTTAATGCGGGCCTCGCGCGTAGGCTGGGTCGGATTGCCGGAGATGGCGGCGATGGGGCGCGAGGCCGGCTCGGCATAGGCGGCGGTCAGCGGCTGGGCGGCGGCTACCGGTTGGGCCGCGAGAGAATCGTTCGGCGGATTGGAGACGCCGGTGTTGACGAAGACCACCGGACGCGGCGGGGTGCGGGGAACGGCCGCAGTTTGGGCGCCGGCCGCGGCGGCGCAGAAGAGCAGGCCGGGAGCGATGCCGTATTTATGTCTTGCGCGTGCTGTAAGTGCCCTGAAGTGCATGGCCGCTCCCTAGAAGATGATGATGCGTTCGAGCAGCCGCACCAGCGGATTCTGCCGGTAGGTGGCGTCATTGACGATGCCCTTGCCCTTGACTTCAAGCTCCAGGCTGGCGATGGCGGTCGAGAGGACCTGATTCTGCTGCGAGATGTCTTCCGGCCGAACCAGGCCGCGCAGGACGATGGTTTGCGTCTGCTGGGAGAACTCGACCTGCCGCTCGGCCTCGACCACGAGCGTCCCGTTGGCGAGGACCTCCACCACCTGGCCTCCCAGGATGGTGGTGAGCGAGGAATTGGTGGCACTGGTGCCTTGCGCGTTCAGTCCCAACGTCGAAGTCTGCCCGACAAGATTCTGGAGCGCGTTGCCGGCCTTCAGCAGGCCGAAGAGGCTGGTAATCTGCGAGCTGGCGTTCGAGGCGCGAGAGTTCTTCACCGTGCCGTCGGTCGACGCATTCAGGTTTTCGGAGACGACGACCGAGATAAGGTCGTTGGGGCGCATGGCGCGCACGTCGGTGTTCATGCGGGTAAGGCGGCCGCTATCGGACCAGATGGAACCCGGAGTGGGCTGCGCGCTCGAGTTCTCGGCCCGGACCCGCGCGAGATAAGCGGCGAGGGAGTTGGAGGCAAGACCGGGCTTGACCAGATCGAGCTTTTGCGCGATGGAGGTTCGGGGCTCAAGCCGCGGCAGAGGGGCGGGATCGGCCTGCGAGCCGGGCTGCGAAGCAAGCTGCGGCATGGTCTGCGCGTTGAGCGCGGTGAGCGACAGGAGCAAGTACAGCACCATGGCCGTGACGAGGGCGAACGTCCAGAAGTCCTTGTTTTCAGCTTCGAGGGGGATCTCCCGGCGGCTTCTTAAGTGTTTTCTCATTGATCGATCTCCACATCCGCCGGTCCACGCACGATCCCGGCCAGGTACCGGGGAGGCGCGGTCTGGCCATCGTTATCCTTTGCCGTCATGAGACGAAGCCGTATCTTGGCGCCGGCCGCGCCATTCTCCTCGGCGGTCGCGATCAGTTCGATATGCGCAAGCCCGTCGGCTCGCCACAACCGCACGGCCTCGCCCGCGTGGACAAGCACGGAAGCCGTGTTCGCCCGCGCGATCTCTGAACTTTGCGGGGAAGAGGATGCCGGGATAGTGGGTACGGTTGCAGCGGCAGCGGTGTGATGCGGAAGATCGGCCAGCATGGCGAGCGTAGGCCGCTCCGCGTGATCGCAGCTGCGAATCACCGCCCAGGTCTGCCGCTGCGCCGCGTCCCAGCGGACGGATTCCACGCGATAGCCCACGGTCTGTAAGGCCGTGACGGATTGTTCGGCGCGCGCCGCCGCGATGGCCCCCGCCGGTGTGCCGGCACAGCCGCCGACTTGCCCGCCGGCCTGCTTCGCCGTCTGTGCATCCAGACAGGAGCCGGCTAACGCAACGGCGGCCGTTCCCAACCCTTTCCAGTGCCTGCGATGCATGACAGCTCCTTGCACAATGCGGCGGATGCGGCGGATTAGCGGATCAAGCCGTTGGCCTGCGAGTACATATCGTCGGCCGTCTTGACGACCTTCGAGTTGCTCTCATAGGCGCGCTGCGCGAGGATCATCTGCACAAACTCCGCGACGACATCCACGTTCGAGTTCTCGAGGTAACCTTGCTGGAGCGTGCCCATGCCGCTGTTGCCGCCGGGGACGTCGGTGATGGCGTTTCCGGAAGAGCCGGTAGGCTGGAAGAGGTTCGCGCCGATGGAACTGAGTCCGCCGGGATTGGCGAAGGTCGCCAGCTGGAGGGTGCCGATCTGCGAAGGCAGGTTCTGGCCGGGTATGCTGGCCGACACGACGCCGTATTGCGAAATCGTGATGGCGGTGGCGTTCGAGGGAATGGTGATGTTCGGGGTCAGCAGCTCGCCATCGGCGGTGACGAGAGTACCCTGATTGTTCATGTGAAAACTGCCGTCGCGGGTGTAGGCGATCGTGCCGTCCGGCCGCGTGACCTGGAAGAAGCCCGCGCCCTGGATGGCGAGGTCGAGCGGGTTGGAGGTCTGATTGAAGTCGCCCTGGGTCATGATGACCTCGCTGGCGGCGGTCTTGGTGCCGAGGCCGATCTGCAGGCCGGCGGCGACGGTCGAGGTGCTGGCGGCCGTGCCGGGCGTTATGAGGTTTTGATAGATCATGTCCTGGAACTGGAGCCGCCGCTGCCGGAAGCCGGTGGTGGAGGAGTTGGCCAGGTTATTGGCCACGGTATCCAGATTGGCCTGCTGGGCGCTCATGCCGCTCGCCGCCGTGTAGAGTGCTCGAATCATTGCTTATCTCCGTGTTGCGAATGTTGGTTTATGGAACGCTAGACGCGCGGCAGGTCTTCCGCCGCGGTCTTATCCAGATCGTTGTTGAAGGTGCTGAGGGCTTTCTGCATCATTTCGGCCTGGCGCTGGATCAGGATCAGCTGCATCGAGCCATGCACGGCGTCGCTGTTCGCGCCTTCAAGCGAGCCTTGCTGGATGGCCGCGTCCGCCGCGAGAGGCGGGTTGCCCGGCGCGGCGGCGAAACGGTTGACGCCTTCAGCCGCAAGCGCGGCGGGATTGGCGAAATCGAAGACGCCGACCTGGCCGACCACATTGGCGGTCCCGTCGGCATTGGCGACCGAGACCGTGCCGTTGGCCGAGATCTGGATGGGGCCCGAGGGAACCGTGATGGGTTGCTGGGCGGTGTCGAGCACAGGTTCGCCGAGCGAGGTCTGGAGGAGGCCTGTGGCCGACTTGGTAAACGAGCCGTCGCGGGTATACCGCACACCTTGCGCGGTCTGCACGGCGAAAAAGCCGGCACCGTTGAGGGCGAGGTCGAGCGGGTTGCCCGTCGGCGTGATCTGGCCCTGGCCGAGATCGAGCAGGTTGCCGCCCAGCACGCCGAAACCGTTGACCGCCGAGCCCACCTGCGAGCCCTCCTGGCCGGTTAGATTGTCGGTGAGCACGCTGCGAAAGTAGTCCCGCTGCGCGCGAAAGCCGTTCGTGCTCGCGTTCGCGAGGTTGTTAGCCGCCGTGTCGAGCGCCTGGTTGCGAGCCAGCAGACCGGTATATGCCGCGTAGATGCCGCTGTCCATGCACGGTGCGTATGCACGGACGGGGCCAGAGTGAAGAGGAAGGGAGTTAGAGCATTATAAGAACGAAGTCGTGCGCCTCAAACGCCGGCCAGATCATCGCGACACCGGATATCGCGAGGCCAGATCGTCGCTAGGACGGATCATCGTGACCGTGGAGGCACACTGGCCGGCGGAGTTCCACTCTCGCCCTCGGGTATCGACGGCACCGGCGAAGGAACCTTCGGAGCGGCGTCGTCCATATCGTCCTCATCCTCCGCGTTTACCGGTTTGACAGCTGCTCGCTCCGCTAACCGCGGCACACGCTTCGGTCCCGCCGTCGCCGGAAACTCCTCCCCCGGACTCTTCGCGACCGCCACCCGCATAAAGTCGATCCACATCGGCAACGCCGCTTTCGCGCCAGTCTCCTTCTTGCCCAGCGACTCGCGATTATCGAAGCCGATCCACGTCCCGCATGTCACCGAAGGCGAAAACCCGATGAACCAGGCGTCGGTGTAATTGTTCGTTGTTCCCGTCTTTCCGCCCAACGGATGCTTGAGCTGCGACGCCGCGCCCGCCGTCCCGTACTGCACGACCGCCTTCAGCAGGGTCATCATCGTTCGCGCCGTCTCGACCGATAGCACCTCCGTCACCACGGGCACCTTCTCCTTGACCGGCAGCCCGTCGGCCTGCGTCAGCTTCCGTATTAGGTGCGGCTCAATCCGGATGCCATCGTTCGGAAAGACCGTATACGCTCCAACTTGCTCATACAACGTCAGATCGGCCGCGCCGATCGCGACCGGCAGAAAGTTCGGCAGCGGACTGGTCACGCCGAATCGCCGCGCCGTCTCGATTACCTTCGGCATGCCCACTTGATTCGCCAGCTTCAGCGCCGGAATGTTCCGGCTGGTCGCGAACGCCTGCGTCAGCGTCATCGCCCCGCCGAAATCCGTCTCATAATTATGCGGCGAGTACCATCCGCCCACCGTCTTGAAGCTTGTCGCCGCGTCCACCACGATGTCCGACGGCTTCGCCCCCGCTTCGATCGCCGCCGTATACACGTAGGGCTTGAACGACGAACCCACCTGCCGCAGAGCTTGCGTAGCCCGGTTGAACTGGCTGGTCGCATAGTCGCGGCCGCCGACCATCGCCAACACCTCGCCGTTCGAGTTGTCCACCGCCATCAGCGACGCCTGCGCTCCGGAATCCTGCTCGAGCGTCGCCCGAAAACCGCCGCCCGGCACATCCTCGCCCACCTTCAAATAAACGATGTCGCCCACGGCAAGTAACTTATCCGCGCTCCAGACCTGCGTCCAGGCCCAGTCCTCCGGCCCCAGCACCGCTTGTCGCGTCCCAACCTTTACCGCCGCGCTACGGGGGGTCACCGAGACCACCACCCCATGCACATACCCGCCCTTTTCGAGCTTCTGCGTCCAATCCGGATGCCGATAGCTCTCCACGCCGTCGCCCTTGTCCAAGACGTTCTTCAGCTTGCCCTGCCAGCCGCGCCGTCGTTCATACGTCGCCACGCCATCAAGCACCGCCCGGTTGGCAACGCGCTGTAGGTCGAGGTCAAGCGTCGTGTACACCCGCAGCCCGGCCCCATGCACGACCTCAGCCCCGTATTGCTTTTCCAGTTGCCGCCGCAATTCCTCTACAAAATAAGGCGCCACGCTATTGGGCGGCACCTCGACGTTCAACCCCAGCGGCATCGCCTTCGCAGCCTCGTCCTGAGCCTTCGTGATCTTCCCGTCCCCGAGCATTGCGTCGAGCACCAGATTGCGCCGCCGAAGCGCCTTCTCCGGATGCCGGATCGGCGAATAAGCCTCCGGCCCTTTCGGCAGTCCCGCCAGCATCGCCGCCTCCGGCAAGGTCAGGTCGCGCACATGCTTTGAAAAATAAAACTCCGCCCCCGCCTCGAACCCATACGTTCCATGCCCGAGATAAATCTGATTTGCATAAAGCTGGAAGATCTGCGGCTTCGTAAACCGCCGCTCAATCTGCATCGACAGCATGACTTCCTGGAACTTCCGCCCATACGTCTTTTCGGACGACAGAAACAGGTTCCGCGCCAACTGCATCGTCAGGGTCGACGACCCCTGCGCTCGCCGGTTCTCATGAAGATCGCGATACGCCGCCCCCACCGCGCGGAAGAGGTTCACCCCCCAATTACTCTCGAAACTCTTATCCTCGATCGAGATAATCGCCTGTCGCAGTGTCGGAGGAAAATCCTCGTAGGGCACCACCACCCGCCGCTCCAGTGCAAACGACCCGAAGACGTTCCCATGGATATCGTAGAGCTCGGTCGTCGTGTTCGGCCGGTAGCGGACCAGGTCTTCCATCTGCTGGAGATCGACCGAGTACACCAGCATCAACCCGGCAATTACGCCCAGGAGAGCCGACAACCCCAGCAAAGCTGCAAACGTGCTGCGAACGGCTGCACGGCGCGAGGGGAAAACCGCGTCGCGCAAGTTGAAAAGCCGCACAACTCCGTAGACGAACCCTTCCACCAACTCACGCCAACGCGAACGCGTAGGAACGGGAGGTCGGCTCGTTTCGGGGCTAAAGGTCGGCATCGGCCTCTATTGTCTCACCGGACTTATACAAACAGAATGCCCCCATGCCTCGACTTAGAGACCCAGGCCCAAATCTAAGCCGCCTTTGCCTTCAACAGATCCAAGGCCTTCGACAACTGCTCATCCACCTGCACACCGGGCTTCTTTATCGCGGGAGCCGCGGCCGCGTCGGCCTGAGCAGTCGGTGCATCCTCATCCTCGGCACCGTCCTCGTCGGGAATATTCCCGGCGACCAGCATACCGGGCGTCACGCCTTCGTCCTCGATCTTCTTGCCTGAAGGCGACTCGTACTTGGCGATCGACAGGATCAACGCCGCTCCGTCCGGCAGCTCAAACGTCTTCTGCTGCGCGCCTTCGCCAAACGTCCGCTCGCCCACCAACTCCGCCCGCTTGTCGTCGAGCAGCGCTCCGGCCACCAACTCGCCAGGCCCCGCCGTCCCACGATTGACGATCACCACCATCGGCGCGGACGGCTGCAGCGCACGTGATGGATCCGCCGCGAAGGTCTGCTTGGTTACCTTCTGCCCTTCGAGCGTGGCGATCGTTCCCGTCTTCAGAAAGAAGTTCGCCAGCCGTGTTGCCTCAGCCATGTCGCCGGCAGCTACATCGCGCAGATCGAGCAGAATCTTCTTCGATCCATTCTTCGGCATCGCCTTCAGCTTGGCTTCGACCTGCTGCACATGCTCATGGTCGAGCGCGCCGGGCTTAAGATACAGAATGCTCGCACTCTCATACAACGTCTCCGAAACCGGCGGAAGCATCATCTCGGTCCGCGTCATCGTCACCTTTTCGGGCGTCGCCTTCCGCGGCCGCACTACTGCCACCGTCAACTCGCTTCCAGCCTTGCCTTCAAGCATCCTCTGAATCATCGCCAGCGAAAGATCGCGCGTATCAACCGCCCCGATCGCCTCGATAAAATCGCCATCGTTCAGGTTCGCCTTCTCCGCCGGGCTGCCCGGCACCACCGAAATTACGGTCGCATATCCGCCGCGCTTCGAGATATTGATCCCGACCTGCGCCTTGCCACCCTTATCGGCCTTGTACGCGGCATACTCCGTCGGCGTAAGATAGCTCGAGTCCGCGTCCAGCGACTCCAGCAACCCGCGTAACGCGCCGTTGGTCACCGCTGGAATATTAGGATCGACGACATAATCCGATTGAATGTGCCGCAGCACCTCGCTATACACATTGATCTGCTTGTAAGCGCCCTGCTGCGTCTCGTCCGACGGCTCCATCGCGGCGCTTACGCCGGTAGCGCTCGCCCCCAGAAACACGGTCAATACCAACGCAACAGAAACAGCCAGTAGCAGGATCTTCGAACTCTTCGGCATGGGAGAGGAGTACCTTTCGCGTACACAGCTTGGACGAAGCATGTAAGCGATAGGATACTCTGGAATCGAAAGCAAGTGCCAAGAAGATTGCAAACCTTGGTGGCGGTGGACGGAATCGAACCGTCGACCTACGGGTTATGAGTCCGTCGCTCTAACCATCTGAGCTACACCGCCCGGTGTTTCGCTGCCGCATCCGCCACGCCTTCTCCGTAACTCCTTCTCACAAACCAAGAGGAATACGCGTATCGCAGCCCCACAGCCCTCTGTCATCATACCCGACTCGCTTCCCCCCGAAAAGGACCGCGGCGAGTCGCGTGTCCTCGGCGTCATCCCCGCCCGGCTCGCCTCCACCCGCCTTCCCCGCAAAGTCCTCCGCGAAATTGCCGGCCGCCCCCTGCTCGCCTGGGTCGTCGAAGCCGCCCGCTCGTGCCCGCGGCTTAATCAGGTCCTGGTCGCCACCGATTCAGACGAGGTGGCCGCCCTTTGCTTCTCCGAAGGTTGGCCCGTCGAGCTCACCTCCCCCATGCTGCCCAGCGGCACCGATCGCGTTCACGCCGTTTCGCTCCTCCACCCGGCGGACATTTACGTCAATATCCAAGGCGACGAACCCCTCCTGCGCCCGGAACACCTCGCCGCCCTCCTGCGCCCTTTTACCAACTCGCGCGTAGACGCCGCCACCCTTAAAGTCCTCTGCACCCCCGAAAACATTCATAATCCCCATGCCGTCAAGGTCGTGACCGCCGCCGACGGCCGCGCCCTCTACTTCTCCCGCGCCGCCATTCCCCATGACCGCGACGGTACGGGCACCGCCGTCTACTGGAAGCATCTCGGCCTTTACGCCTTCCGCAAAGCCGCCCTCGACCGCTTCACGGGGCTCGTAGCCGGCCCGCTCGAACAGACCGAACGCCTCGAACAGCTTCGCCTGCTCGAAAACGGCCTGAGCCTCTACGTCGAGCCCACGCCTTTTGACACCATCGGCGTCGACACCGAAACCGACCTCAAGAATGTGGAGGCCATTCTCCTCGGACGCGGCAAAGGCAGCTCCTCCCCGCCGGTGAGGTAACAACGTCAAGAGCATCTCCAGGGTCGGAACCGGCAAGTCACTCTCCTAGGAGAACCAATCCCCAGCCGCTCGCAATACTGCGCCGTCCACCGGCGTCACACCTGCCGGTTTCGCCGACTCCCCAATATGCAGTCCGCCCCTTTATGCAGGCAGCCCGGGCCAAACCAGCGGTCGCTCCAGCCTGCGCTCCAGCACCTTCTCCTCCGCCGCAAATCCGGGAATCTCTCGCACCCACGCCGCCTCGGGGTCGAACGCGGCCCGCGGAATCAGCCCAATCAGCTCCCCCTCGCCGATCTTCGCCCCATGCTGCGCCGCCAGCGTCCGCACCCGCTCATGCACCACTCTTACCGGTGTCGTCCAGAAATCCGTAATGTTCATCGAGACCTGCGCTCGCCCATCCGCCAGTAGCCCCAGCGCCTTGACCCCATGCAGCCCGCCGTTTGCCGCGCGAATATCCCGCGCGATCGCCCGCGCCGCGGAGATATCCGCCTGCTCCAGATAGAGGTTGTACGCGATCAGAAAATTCCGGGCTCCTACCGCGCTCGCTCCCGCGGTCGCATGGAGCGTCGGCCCGCCGACGTCGGGACGCCGCGTCGCATCCCGGCCCGCGGCCTCGCGCAACCCTTCAAACTGACCGCGCCGCACCTCTTCAAGCAGCACCCGGTCAGGCCTCGCCGCCGCAGCGCCGTAAAAGTACACGGGGACCCCGTACCGCCGCCATATTTGTAGCCCCGCCTGCCGCGCCAGCACCGCGCACTCCGCCAGCGACACGCCATGCACCGGCACGAACGGCACCACATCCGCCGCGCCGATCCGGGGATGCACCCCACTTTGTCGCGTCAGGTCGATCAGCTCAGCGGCCGCTCCCACGCCGCGCACCGCCGCTTCGACAACTTCCTCCGGCGACCCCGCCAACGTCACCACTGACCGGTTATGCGCCGCGTCCAGCGACCAGTCCAGCAGATGCACCCCCCCCACCTGCATCGCCGCTACGATCTTCTCGACGACACCCGCGTTGGTCCCGTCGGAAAAGTTCGGAACGCATTCCATGAGCGCATCGGCGTTCACGTGCTACTTCCACCAGCTATAGCCCAGCGAGAACTGTACGCTTGCGTTCACGCCCGGGTTTCGGTCCCCCAGCGACGCGCTTGAAATGTGCACGGCATTCGCGCCCAGGTCGATCGACCGCCGCGGCTTGAGGAAGTAGTGCATCCCGATGCCGCCCTGCGGCGTAAAGTTCCACACGCTCGTTTCGGTGTTTGGGCCGTCGTTCGCCAGCGTTGTCTGCCCCTCTCCAAAGCCGGGATATTTGTGGTTTGTCCAGAGCAAACCGCCTGCGGCCTGTGCCCAGAAGCTGGTGCGGCGCGTTCCGGAGAAGTTCCACCGCAGGATGATGGGCGTCACGCTCGCGCCAGTGTAGGTGCCCCCCGATGTATAGTTCGCTCCACAAAAGAGTGCTCCTGGAAAAGGAGAATTGCAGTTGGAACGCTCGAACTTCGGCGTATATGACTGCCAGAAGGGAAATACCTCCGCCGCATACTCGAAGCTGCCGCGCAGCTTGCTCGGCCCATGCTCACCCGTCAGCACCTTGCCCGCATGGACGCCCGCCATCAGGAACTTGAAGCCGCCCCGCTGATCGGTCACGCCCACGCCGCCCTGCACGATCCCGCCGATCTCCAGCGGCAGGCGAGACGCCGGCCCCAGCCCGCGCAAGGGATTCGTCTCGGTTTGACCCCACGCTCGCCCATCTCCTGACAGAGCCGCGACGCACAACACGCCCGCAACCACGGCGCTCCGCAATATCTGAATCAAAATGCCGCCCTTCCGCTTCCTCATCTATCCTACGGCCTGCTACGCCGCCCCAACCGCTGCCTCGTCCATGTCGAAGTTCGAGTAGACGTTCTGCGCGTCGTCCAGGTCTTCCAGCGTCTCGAGCAGCCGCATCATCTGGTTGGCCGGCGCGCCCTCCAGCTTTGTGTAGGTGGACGAGATCATCGTCACCTCGGCGTGCTCCGGGGCGATCTTCGCGGCCTTCAGCGCATTGGTCACGGCCTCGTAATCGGCGGGCGCGCACAGCACCTCCCAGGTATCGCCTTCGTCCGACAGGTCCTCCGCCCCGGCGTCGAGCACGATCTCCGTCAGCTTATCTTCCGGCGCGGCGCTCTTCGCCACGACGATGACGCCCTTCTTTGAGAACATCCAGGCCACCGCGCCTTCCGCGCCTAGATTGCCGCCGTTCTTTGAAAACGCATGGCGTATCTCGCTGACGGCACGGTTCTTATTGTCCGTCAGCACATCGACGATCACCGCCACGCCGCCCGGCCCATAGCCTTCGTAGGTGATCTCGTCGTAGCTCACGCCTTCAAGCTCGCCGGTGCCGCGCTGGATCGCCCGCTTAATGTTGTCGGCCGGCATATTCTCCGCCTTGGCCGCCACGATGGCCGTGCGCAGCCGCGGATTGCCGTCCGGGTCGCCCCCGCCGAACTTCGACGCAATGGTGATCTCCTTGATCAGCCGGGTGAAGATCTTTCCGCGCTTGGCGTCGGTAGCGCCCTTCTTATGCTTGATGGTTGCCCATTTAGAGTGACCGGACATGGTGTTCCTCCCGCATTGATCTGGCGAGCGGCCACGCGCATGATGCGCCGGACCCGCGCTCGCAACCCTGCTACTTTAGCACGGCGTGCGGGCTGTTTTCTCGCGACACGGCTTTACTCCATAAATCCGGTCCGGACGCACCTCTTTCCTGCTTCAAGGCTGAGCGACGACCTAAGCGGGTTACTTCCCCTAATGCGACCTCAGCGACTTATTCAAGGTTCGCTGCCGATGCTAGGTTCTTCCTTAGAGTACTGGTCCATGCGAGCCACGCCAGCACAACCGTCACGTCTCAGACCATCGCTGCGTTGTGATCTGGCATAACCAACCCGTTAAAGCACCCAAACCGGTTGCTGCCGCAATCAGCAGAATCTTGGCTGGTGCTAGGGGTGCATTCATTCCGTAATAAGTAACCAGACCCAAGAACCAACATATGAGATTGTCCAGCACCTTTGTGGACCGCAGACTAAGGATCATAACGGCAACAACGAATACTACCAGCGCCAGAGTGGCTGCTCCGGTGATTGGAAGTAGAGATCGGGTGGCCAGGGCAGACAGGATCGCCATTGCAATGCCCGACCATAAACACACAACGCCGTACAGACTGTCTAGCATGCTCGTTGGGCGAACGTACCATGCTATGAAGCCGACAAACACCACCCAGACTGGGTAATGTAAAGCAACGCTCGCCCACGTCGCTGCTGCAGTAATCGCGGCTGCCGTCACTGTATAGAGGATGAACGGCACTTTTCTTGCTGGCTGGTCTAGAGGCAATGCAGTAGGCATCCTTGGCTCCTTTCCGATAATGCAGGCGTGGTCCATCGGCCACGCCTGCCGATGCTAGTTGCGGTAGTATTCGGGCCGGTCGATGTCGGCGAGGAGGTCGGCATGCGTCGGCTCCCAGCCTAGTTCGCCACGTGTCTGCGTGTTCGAAGCGGGAGCATCCAGAGCCACAAAGCTCTCAAAGCCGCCGAAGTGGCCCTTGGCCTCTTCCATAGACATCGAGACCACCGGAACGCCCAAACGTCGGCCAATTACCTCCGCAATCGCTCGGTAGGGAGTTCCGATTCCCTCGACTGCGTGGTAGCGTCCACCTGCCACTCCCTGTTCCAGCGCCAGGCGGAAAAGGCGTGCTGCATCCAGCTGATGTACTGCAGGCCAACGGTTTGTACCCTCTCCGATGTACACAGATCTCCCCTTCTTGCGAGCAATGTCGATCAGCATGGGAATAAAACCGTGATCACCGTCGCCGTGAACAGAAGCACCAGGGCGCACAACCATGGCGCGGACACCGCGTTCTGCCGCGGCCAAACCTGCCTTTTCAGAAGGAATGCGGTGAACTGCGGGGCTCTGGGGATTTGGGTCGTCGCTTTCAACACCGATAGTGCCAGGCTTGAGAAGCGCAACGCCGGAAATGTTGATAAAGGGCTTACCGGTTCCGGCAAGCGCATCAGCAATCGCCTCGACCACTGCTGTGTCGATCTCGCCAGACCTCTGGATATTCGAGAAATCGTGAATATAGGCGGTATGAATTACACCATCCGCGAGTCGGGCACCGGCAGCAAGGCTGCCGGGATCGTTCAAGTCGCCGCGGACTGCATCCAGACCTGCTTGCGAAAGCTTCGCAATAGTCTCCTCATTGCGGGCAAGTCCAACGACCGTGTGGTTGTTTTCAAGTAATTCCCTCGCGATTGCGGAGCCAATGAACCCCGTCGCTCCAGTGACAAAGACGCGCATATTTTCTACTCCTTTCGCGCAGACGGCTATCATCGTCTGCATCTCAAAGTTACGCGCTCAGGTACGTACTATCTACACTTGCTCGTCCTAGATAACTGTGAGATCGTCCGAAGATGGACCCTTTGTCAGACCTCCTGTCCCTTCTCAAACCGCGTACTTACGCAGCGAGTGGCTTTGATGCAGGTGGCGAGTGGTCGGCTAGGTTCGATTCCTACGAAGGCATTAAGTGTTATGCTGTCACGTCGGGATGCTGTTGGCTGGCTCTCGATGGTGGCCCGGAACCCATCCGGCTGCAAGCAGGCCAGTGCTTTCTTCTATCGCATGGTCGTCCTTTTCGCCTAACGAACAATCTTGCCCTTGTCCCGTCCGACGCAATGAATTTCTTCATTGATGCAGATTGTCGCGGCAGCATAAAAGTCATCGACGGCGGCGGCTCCTGCATCATTGGCGGACACTTCACCTTCTCAGGGAACCACCTGAAGCCCCTCCTGCAGATGCTGCCTCCAATAGTCCACTTGCACGAGAGCCAAGATAAGCAGGCCATGGAATGGTCGCTGGATCGCCTGCGACAGGAGCTAAGTTCTTTCAAGCCCGGCAGTGCGCTAGTCGTAGAACACCTTGTCCACCTGATGTTGGTGCAAGTGCTACGGCTGCACATTGGTGACGGAAACGGCGACGATTCCGGCTGGCTTCGTGCACTCGGAGACAAGCAGCTTGGCGCGGCAATCACTGCGATGCATGAAGAGCCGGGAAAACACTGGAACCTGGAAAGGCTATGTGTGCGTGTCGGTATGTCCCGATCGATGTTTGCTCAAAAATTCAAGCAAAAGATTGGTACTTCGCCAATGGAGTACCTAACTCAATGGAGAATGCTGCTGGCTGGAGATCGTCTTGTGTCCTCAAGTGACTCACTGTCGGATATCGCTCACTCGCTCGGCTATGAGTCAGAGAACGCGTTCAGTATTGCTTTTCGACGCGTGATGGGCTCTTCCCCCCACCAGTATCGCCGACCCAAGACGAAGAAAAATCACGGTGAGGAAAGCTCAATGAGCCTCCGCAAGGATGGCTTTGAATCCGCAATCTGATGCGAGTTCTTGGTATCGCAACTCGCAGATCGCCACTCTCCTGGACGGCGGCCGGCTAATCTGGAAGCAGCCGGATTGCGGTGTTGCTGGTCCGGGATGAGTAGCGGATGGAGCTTGCCGGCACCTACTTACTTCGAGTTGCTTCGCTTAGAGAAAAGTGATTCTCTAAGGGTCCACATTGCAATCGTCTCTATCCTCGACCCTCGATCATGGAGTCTCCCCTTGGGACGTCTTCTTCGTTGCGATAGGCACGGAACTGCTGCGATGTCTGTTCCCTGACAAGCTTCAGCTGACGATGATAGCCAAACGGTGAGTGGTTTCGCTTCAAAAATGGTCTAACTGCTTGGAGCAAGATAAGCCCCACGAACGCCGTTCTAGTGACTAACTACTCCTCCTTGGCAAGGTTCAAGTGCCGCTGACACTAGCTACGGACGATCATAGACTCTCCGGTCCCAGCAGGTCGTCCATCGTCTCCCGCCGCCGGATGACCCGCGCCGAACCGCTCTCCACCAGCACCTCCGCCGGGCGCCCACGCGAATTGTAATTCGACGCCTGGCTCATCCCATAGGCCCCGGCGTCGAGCACCGCCACCAGATCGCCTGGGCGCACCGCCGTCATCTCCCTATCGTGAGCAAAAAAATCTCCCGATTCGCACACCGGCCCGACCACGTCCACAATCGTAGCCTCGCCATCGACCGCCTCCTGCACCAGGACGATCTCATGGTGCGCCTCGTATAACGCGGGCCGGATCAGGTCATTCATCCCCGCGTCCGTCACCACGAAGGTCTTCGCGCCATTTGCCTTCACATACAGCACCCGCGTCAGCAGAGCACCAGCCTGGGCCACCATAAACCGCCCCGGCTCCAGTAGCAAATGCAACTCGCCGGGCAGCGCACTCAAAGCCGCCGCATACCCCCGTACTTCGGCCATCGCGTCGAACGCCGCCGTCCCATACTCGATTCCCAGCCCGCCCCCCGCATCCACGTACCGGATGCCGTGCCCGTCGGCCCGCAACTCCGCGACCAGAGCCAGCACCCGCGCCAACGCGGCCCCGAACGGCTCCACGCTCCGTATCTGCGATCCGATATGGACGCTGACCCCCGCCGCTTCAAGCCATTCGCTGCTCAGCGCGTCGCGATAAATCGCCCGCGCCTGCCCAATGTCGATCCCGAACTTATGCTCCCGCAGCCCGGTCGAGATATAAGGATGCGTCTCCGCGAAGACATCCGGATTGACACGCAACGCGAACCGCGCCCGCCTGCCCGCCAGCCGGGCCCGCTCGCCCAGCAGTGTCAGTTCCGCCTCGCTTTCCACATTGAAGATCAGGATGCCCGCCGCCAGCGCCGCGTCTATCTCCCACACCTGCTTGCCCACGCCCGAGAACACCACCCGGCCCAGCGCCTCGGGAGCCGCCCGCCGCACCCGCTCCAACTCACCCCCGGAGACGATGTCGAAGCCCGCGCCCCGGCCAGCCAGCAACCGCAGAACCGCTAAAGCCGAGTTCGCCTTCACCGAATAGCAGATCGTATGCCCCCGTCCGGCAAAGGCCTCCGCGAACATTCCGTAGCGCTCAGCGATCTGCTCCGCCGAATAGACATAGAGAGGCGTACCGTGTTCCGTAACCAGAGCCTCGAGATCTACGCCGTCACATCGCAAAACCCCGCCATGGTAATCGAACGGCCGCGCCGAACCGGTCAAAGCGGCGTACTCACGCTCGTATTCGGCGGAGGCGGAGGCGGCGGCACCGGCGGGCTAAACGGCAGCGCGTATTGCCCCTCGGGAATCACAATCCACGCCACAATGTACGCCAGCAAACCAAAGCCCGACACCAAAACGCTGGCTACCGCAAGAACGCGGATCAAGGTCAAGTCCCAACCATAATGCTCTGACAACCCGCCGCAAATGCCCGCAATCACCCGCCGTGAACGCGACCGCACCAGCTGCCCTGTTCGAGGGTAACCATACGGCAGAACCGCCGACTCCCGCACCATCCCGCAGGAGGAGCAGAATCGCGCCCCCGCCTCCATCTGCTTTCCGCATTTCGCACAGTACATGGCACTTATCTCCGGATTGCTCATCTTACATCTCCCACGTATCCATTCCCCACGTATCCATACGCGGCCCGGTTACCGCAAGTTCCCTACTTTCCCGCATAAGCCGACTTCATCAGCCGCCGCGCCTCCTCCGCCTGCGTCTGGTCGCCTCCGCTCGCCGCCGCCAGCTGATACTCCCTTACCGCCCCGCTGTGATCGTGCAGCAGGTCCAGCATCTTGCCCGCGTTCAACCGCGCCCGCTTTCGCAGCCAGTCGCTTGAGTTCGGCTGTTCGGCCGCCTCCAGATAATGCTTCGCCGCGTCCTCCACATTATTCTGGCCGCGCTCCGTATCGGCCAGCCCAAACCACGCCAGCTGCAGCCGCGGGTCGACAAAGAACCCCGGCTTGCGCGCATCCGCCAGCACCGCCCGGTAAGCCATGATCGCCCCCGGTCCATCGCCTTTGTCCTTCGTCAGATTTGCCTCCTCCAGACGGAAGAGATAGTCGCGCGGATACTCCGTCGCCAGCCGATGCTCCACCGCCAGTGCCTCCGGATACCGCCCGTCGTGCCGCAGAAACAGCGACAGCGCCGTCCGCGACTCCACTCCCGTCACCGGCGCGCTCGCCGACTCGCGCAGCAGCTGCAAGCCCTGCTCCTTATTACCGCCCACCCCCGCAATCCCCACCATCAGCCGCACAAACCGGGGCAGGCTCGCCACCGCAAATTGCTGTATCCCCACCGCCATCTTCGCGTCCGTATACTGCGGGTCCAGCTTCAACACCTGCTCGCTATCGTTGCGGGCACCCAGCCCCTGCCGCGCCGACGCCAGAAACGCGTGCTCCGCCAACGTCAGGTAGGCCGCATGCATCCCTCGCGCATACCCCCGCGCGAACAGCGCGTTCTTATCGTTCGGATCGGCTTTAATCTCCGTATCGCACAACGCCAGCGCCTGCTCCGTCGTCGCCTCAATCCGCCGCTGGACATCCTCCGCGATCACCACCGTCCGCTTGTTCGTCAGAAACGAGTCGTGCGCATAGTAGGTCGTGTCCAGCAAATCCTGATGGTAAAGCTCCCGGAAGATCAGCACCATCAGCACATAATCCAGCGCCATCGCGCTCTGCGGGTGCGCCCGCCGCACCGCCTCGAACTCCGCCAGCGAACGATCGTAATCCAGGTTGTAAAACAGTAGATGAGCGTGGAGTACCGCTGGATCGAGGTTGATCGGATCGGTGTGCGGATTGGCCTGAATGCCGGTCTCGCCTAGGGCCGGCGAGCCGCAAAGATAGATTCCCATCAAAGCAGCGGCGACAACCTTCCCGATCGCTTTCATGAGAAAGTCTCCCATCCGGCGATACAGCCCCGCGTCTGCCCCGTATAAATCGTCACGCCCAATCTTTCCTCCCGCGTATATTCTTCTCCCATTAAGACGCGCCCGCATCCTCCACGTACACTGGAGGGGCTTTTAGGCGGTCACGTCTCTGGATGCAAGAAACTCGCCCATGACACGAATCCAGTTGCTTCAACTCCTGATCGCCCAGGCTCGCAGTAACGGCTTCGAGTTTCGGCGATGGTATACCAGCCGCCTCGGCTTGCCCTGGCAGACTGCCACCGAAGCTGTGTCCACCCTCGCCAAGCATCACCATTATTACGCGCTGCTCTTCTCAAAGGAGTTCGCCTCCCACTTCTGGAAGCCCGGCACGCGCATCACCTTCCAGGTCGAGCCGCAGACCTTTACCCGCCGCATGGGCGACGGCACCATCGGCACCGTCCAGCGCAAGGCATTCATCCGGCGCAGCGCCAGGGAAAATGCCTGGATGTACCATCTGAAAGAGATGGCCGCCTCCGAAGACCCCCTCCGCTACATGCGTCGCTATCTCCCTGTGGTTGAAGGAGTTGACCCCGAAGAGCAACCGCCGGAGTGACCCGCCTCGCCTCAACGAGATTTGCCCGTCAGCGAAGCTGCGAAAGCGCCCGCTGCGCCGCGGCCGTCTTCTGCCCGCTCGGATTGAGCTTGAGATAGAGTGCGTATTCTGTCACCGCTTCATCCTTGCGCTTCAGCCGCTCAGCCGCCTGCGCCAGCGCAAAGTGCGACTCCGCATCCTCCGGCAGCTGCTTGGTCGCATCCTTCGCCCTCAAATATGCCGCCTGAAAGTTGCCGCGATCGCTGTAAAACTTGGCTACATCCAAGTCCTCCGCGGCACGATCTTCCGGTGTCACCGCGGATACCTTTGGCAGCTGCCGTCGTCCGCGCGGCCGGGTGGAACCGGCATCGTCTCCCGCTCCCGGCGGCGTATCGTCGCTGGAACTGGAGCTGGAAGCACCGGAGCTGCCGGAGCCGGAACTGCTGCTTGAACTCGAGCTGCCCTCCTGCCCTCCGGCGGGACTCTCCCCCGGCGCGGGCGCATCCGGCACATAGCGCTTCGTATCGCCTTCGGGCACCGCATCCGGCGACTTGCTCGTCTCCCCCGGATACGGAAACTGATCCGCCGCCTTGCCGGCCGCCGGAGAAGAAGGTCCTTGAGGCGGCGTCGCTGGAGCAGGCAAACTCCTTGGGTACGGAAACTGCTCCGCCGCTGTCTTCGCAGCCGCCGGCATGGGGTCACCCGGAAATGGAAACTCATCCGCCGCCGTCTTGCCGCCCGGTGCGCCGGCCGGAGCAGGCCCCTTCTCCGTCACCGGGGGAGGGCACGGAGGCGGGTCCTTCGCCGCCGGATCCCTCGGCAGCAGCGGATTCGCCACCGCCATGCATGGATCAACCGTCAGCGGAGGCGGTGGCGGCACATACTTCTGCGCCATGCCGCCCCCGCACACCATCATCGTCGCTATAAGCCGACAAACCTTGAACCGGCCCACCATATACGAAACCTCAAAACGGCGGTCCCGCCGCCCCTTCTGCTACCCTTCTGAGATGATGCTACCCGGCCTCATCATCCGGTCCTCGGCGATTCACGCCGCCGGCTGCTACACCACACGCTCCATCCGCAAAGGCGCGCGCATCTGTGAGTATGACGGTCCGCGCATGACAAAGGCTGTAGCCGACCTTCGCTACGCCGACCGTTTCGTCACCTATCTCTTCGGCTACGGCGAAGGCGATATGGTCATCGACGGCTTCGGCACCGCCATGTTCATGAATCACTCCTGCGACCCGAACTGCGAGACCGAGGACGACAACGACCATATATACGTAACGGCCTTGCGCGACATCGCCGCCGGGGAGGAGCTCGTCTATGAGTACAACCTCTACGACTCAGACGACGAAGAAGGCACCTGTCACTGCGGCGCGCTCCAGTGCCGCGGCACCATGTTCTCCGATCGCGAACTGGAACGCCGCGCCAAAGTCAAGTCGGCGGCCGCGAAACGCCGCTCCTCCAAGCCCGCCGCCATCTAATCCTCTACTCCTGATGCCCTTGTTACCTATAGCGTTGCCGTCCGCATTTCAGTTACTTACAGTGCAGTTACCAAAATGGAATCGTCAAAAACACTAAGGTGTTCCTAATAATTGCCGATGTAAGCCTATGTATAAGGAGAAACCACCATGAGCACCATCAACAACATTAGCGCCTTCCAATCCGTAGCCGCCCCAGAAGCCTCCGCCCGCCCTGTCGGAATCGGCCATCAACCCTCCGCCAACGCCGTGCCGCACCTCAAGGTCCAGCAAGCCGCCCCCACCCGTCGCGACCAGGCAAACCTCAGTCCCGCCAGCCTTCTCCTCTCGCAAGCCCTCAGCCTCCCCGACGTCCGCGCCGACAAGGTCGCCGCCATCCAGCAAGCCCTCGCCGCCGGCACCTATCGCGTCTCCTCCGCCGACCTCGCCGACAAGCTCATCACAACGCTGCAACGCTGAGGCGGGTAGCTACGAATTGGTCGCAATTCCCGTAAGGACGAAACCGATCGGATCGCGGCGGTAGAATAACCATAGACCCGCCGATGCCCTACCAGGTTCTAGCCCGCAAGTACCGCCCCCAGCGCTTCGCCGACGTCGCCGGCCAGGACCACGTCACCGTCACCCTGATGAACGCCCTGCGCCAGCAGCGTATCGCCCACGGCTACATCTTCTCCGGCCACCGCGGCATCGGCAAGACTACCATCGCCCGCATCCTCGCCATGGCGCTCAACTGCCGTAACGTCATCGGCTCCGCAACGCGCCCCTCGCCCGAACCCTGCGAGGTCTGCGAGTCCTGCACCGAGATCAAGGCCGGCAACGCCGTCGACGTGATCGAAATCGATGCCGCCACCAATCGCGGCATTGACGAGATTCGCGAGCTCCGCGACGCCGCCCGCTATCGCCCAGCCCGCGACAAATACAAGATTTACATCCTCGACGAAGCCCACCAGATCACCGACGCGGCCTTCAACGCGCTGCTGAAGACCCTCGAAGAGCCGCCCGACCACATGGTCTTCATGATGGCCACCACCCAGCCCGAGGACATCCCCCAGACCGTCCGCTCGCGCTGCCAGCACTTCTCCTTCCACGCCGTCAAGCTCGCCGACATCCTGACCGAACTGCGCGGCATCGCCGCCAAGGAAGGCATTGACGCCGACGACGCGGCCCTCGGCCTGCTCGCCGAAGCGGGCGACGGCTCCATGCGCGACGCGCTCTCCATCATGGACCAGGCCATCGCCTCCGCCCCGATGGAGTCCTCAGCCGATGGAACAGCCAGCCGCGCCCGCCTTGCCGCCTCCCAGATTCGCGAGCTGATGGGCACCGTGCCCAACGCCGTCTTTGAGCGCATCCTCATCGCCGTCGACGCCAACCAGTCCGCCGAGGTGATGACGGTCGCCAACCAGCTGCTCGACTCCGGCAACTCCCCCGCGCAGCTCGCCCGCCAGGCCTGCCGCTATCTCCGCAACGCCCTCATCGCCAAAATCGCCGCCATGGAGCCCGACGGCACCACCGCGAACGCGAACGCCGCCGAACTCCTCCAGATCTCCGCCGACGAGCAGCGCCGCGCCGCCCGCACCGCCGCCCTCTTTACCGAAGAAGAGCTCACCCGCTTCCTCCAGGTCATGCTCCGCACCTTCGACGAGCTCGGCTACCGGCAGGAACAGCGCTTCCACTTTGAACTGGGCCTGCTCAAACTTGTCCACCTTCGACGTCTCCTTCCCGTAGAAGAACTCCTCAGCGCCATGCCCCTCCCTGCCGGAAGCTCCGCCGCGCCACGCGGTATAGCCGCTTCCACGTCCGAGGCGGAGCAAAGCCGGGTGTCCCAGGTCTCGACCTCAATAACTGGAGCTTCGCCGGCCGCTGCACAGATACCCGCCAAACCCGCCTTCTCCCCTCCGGTATTCTCCCCTTTCGAGCAGAGCACGCAACGCAAACGCTTCGACGACCCGCCCGCGCCATCCGCTCCCGCACGCTCTATCCCGCAAGCAAGTGTTCCGCTCCCGCGTCCTGTCGCGCTGCCCATCGATCTCCCCACCCCCGAGCCAGTCTTCGAACCTGTAGACCCAGTACCCCAACCTTCCATCCTGCCTTCCTTGCAGGCGTCCGTCGAAAATACTTCCCTAATCGATCCCGCCGTTCTGCAAGAGACCGCCGTCCAGGCCCTCGCCGCCGCTAAGAACCAGCAATCCGCCGCCGACGCCCTCGACGAGGCTATCTGGTCCCTCTCGGACCAGACCCTCACCCTCCAAACCGCCATTTCTAAATCCATGCTTGGCCTTGTCCTCAACCCTGACGCCGAACGCCTCTTTCGTGCCACCCTGCCTCCGGGCCTTAAACTCCTGATCCTGCCCGGCACCGCGTCCGACGCCCCCGCAAAGAAGAAACGTCCCGCTCGCGCCGGCTCCGCCCAAAGCAAGGCCGCCGATCACCCCATCGTCCAGCAGGCCCAGCGCCTCTTCAACGCCGAAATCCGCAGCGTCATCGACCTGCGTGAAGGAGACTAACGTGGACTTTTCCGACCTCGGCAAGCTCAAAGACATGATGTCCCAGGCCAAGGACATGCAGGACCAGATGGAGGTAAAGCTCGCGGCCACCACCGTCGAAGCCACCTCCGGCGGAGGCGTCGTCACCGTCCGCATGAACGGCAAGAAAGAGGTCCTCAAGCTCAAGATCGACCCCGCCGTCATGGGCAGCTCCCCCGCCGACCTCGAACTCCTCGAAGATCTCATCATCGCCGCCGTCAATGAAGCCGGCCGCCGCGCCGATGAAGCCATGAAGTCCAGCGTCCAGGAGTCCATGGGCGGCCTCATGAGCGGCCTGGACCTCCCCGGCCTCAACTAGCCTTCCGTCAGCTCGACCGAAGCTCGACCGAATCGAAGCCGAACAATCCCCGGATTGCGCCTTCGCTCTTAGGACGCCCATGAATCGCTTTGCCGAACCCATGTCCCGCCTCATTGAAGAGCTTCGCAAGCTCCCCGGCGTCGGCACCCGCACCGCCCAGCGGCTCGCCTTCCATATTCTCCGCTCCCCCACCGCCGACGCTGAAGCCCTCGCCCACGCAATCCGCGAGCTCAAGCTCCACCTACGCCTCTGCTCCGTCTGCAACAACATCACCGACGTCGACCCCTGCACCTACTGCACCAGCCCCACCCGCGACCAGCGCGTCGTCTGCGTCCTGGAGGAGCCTACCAACATTGCCTCTATCGAAAAAACGCGCTCCTATAACGGCGTCTTCCACATCCTCCACGGCACCCTTTCACCCATCGGCGGCGTCGGCCCCGAACAGCTCCGCATCGCCAACCTCCTCACCCGCGCTCCCGGAGCGAGCGAGATTATCCTCGCCATCTCCCCCACCACCGAGGGCGAAGCCACCGCCCACTTCCTCTCCACCGAGCTCCGCCGCGCCAACCCCGCTCTCAAGATCACCCGCATTGCCACCGGCATCCCCGCCGGCTCCGACATCGAGTACGCCGACGAAATCACCATGACCCGCGCCATGGAAGGCCGTCGGGACTTTTAGCGCCTCTTCTTGATTTTCCTGTCAACCCGCTCAAATTGCCGAAAAAGCTGGTAAATCGTTGCTGACAATCGACTTAGAAAATTTTTCCAAAGTGCGCTCGAGTTATGACCCGACAGGTAGAATAAAAGTATGCAAGTTGTGTCGCATCTCGCGGAATCGGGACGTATTCTGAGAAACAGCTCTAAGTCATTGCATTCAGATACTTTACTCATAAAGTATCTGTTTACAATACTTTACGGTACCCACGCGACCTAAGTGCATTTGTTTACAAGACTTTAAATTTTGCGGATTACATTTTATCTCGGCTTGCGTGGATAGTAGTTACTGTGAAGCCACGGTATCCAGCTTCTCTTTAAGCGCCAGCCGCACGACCCTCTCCCGGACGGCCACCACCTGGGCGCGCATCGCCTGAGATTCCTCGAGACTGAGGTATTGATCGAACTCGGCCACCGCCTCCGTCCAGCGGCGCGTCATCTGGAGAGCGTTCGCCCGCAGCAGTATCGCGTTCCCCTGCTCACTCCGCGGGACGGCTTCAAGCGTCAGCTTGCTCCACTGCAGCGCGGCCTCCGCGTCGCCCCGGCCGATAGCGGCGCGCGTCATCTCATACTTCGCCTGCCATGTGGCCAGCTCGGTAGACCTCAACCCGTCGAGCAGCGCGAACGCCTCGTCGTAACGCCGCAGACCATTGCAGGCCTCCGCGTGGACGATCGCCGCCCACGCAATGCCCGGCTCCAGCCGCTGCGCTGTCAGAACATCGTCGATGGCCGCTTCATAACGTCGCGCCGCCACCTCGCGCGAGGCGCGCAGCACATAAGCCTCGCTAAACTGCGGATCGATAGCCAGCGCGGCGGTTAGCTCCTTCTCGCACTCCGCGTCATGGCCCGCGATCGCCGCCGCCCGAGCCTTCTCAAAGTGCTGACGCGCCTTTACCGGAACCCGCAGCATGGCTACGGAAACGGTGGCGGGAATACCGGCCTGGCGGGTCGCGGACCCGGCCATCTGCGTGGATCCAGTCGCCGTGAAGAGAGCGAGCGTCACTAAAAATAGCGCTGTCCATGCGGTTTTAGGTGAGATCAAGCGTACGGAGGCTCCTTCGCCCGTGCAGCCTTATATCGGCGGGAAAGAAGTTGTCTTCAACGGCGGCAACGCGATCCGGACAACCTCAGCGCGCCCGGGGATGCGTCTCGTCGTATACCCGCTGCACCTGACCGACCGTCAGCTGCGTATACCGCTGCGTGGTCGAGAGCCGCTCGTGCCCCAGCATCTCCTGGATGGCCCGCAGATCCGCGCCCTCTTCGAGCATATGGGTCCCAAAGGCATGGCGCAGCGTGTGCGGATGCACGTCCGCCGTCAGCCCGCGCGACTCGGCAATGATCTTTACAATCCGACCGACACTCCGGGTCGTCAACCGGCAATCGCCGCGTAGCCGGAGATTCAGCAGCAGCGGCCCCGTGTGCACCAGCCCGCCCTTGCCCCCCGCCACCAGCTTTGCCTCGCGCGGCGGCAGGTAAGCCCGCAGCGCCGCCGCCGCCATCTCGCCCAGCGGCACCAGACGCTCCTTCTTGCCCTTACCGCGCACCAGGATGACATCGTCGCGGAGCCGCAGGCTGGCCAGATCGAGCCCCACCAGCTCCGAGTTGCGGATGCCGCAGCCGTACAGCAGCTCGAAGATGACCCGCTCGCGCTCGGGCCAGGCGGCAGTCTCTTTCTTTGCGGGGTCGGAACCGCCGTCAAGCGAGTCGAGCACGCGGTTGACCTCTTCCATGCTGGGCACGCGCGGCAGGTGCAGCGGCCGCTTCGGCGTCGAGACCAACGCGGCCGGGTTCTTCGCCGCATGGCCCTCCTTGGCGAGCCATTTGAACCAGCTTCGCACCGCCGCCAAAGCCCGCGCCGTGCTGGCCTTCGTCAACCCGCGCTCGTACAGCAGGCCAAGATAGGCCCGGATGTGCAGGTGCTCGACAGCCGCGACCGTCACATCCCCGCCAAGCGTCTCGTTCAAGTAAGCCGCAAACCCGCGCACCTCTCGCGCATACGCCCGCACGGTATGTTCAGACGCCCCGCGCTCCGCCGCCAGCATCCGCAGGAAGTCCTCCGCCAGAGTCGAAATCCGGCTCACGCCGCGGTCTCCCGGCTCTTGCCGCGCGGGTGATGCGTCCGGTGAACGGCCTTCAAATGCCCCAGCGCCACGTGCGTGTAGACCTGGGTCGTCGCAATGTCGGCGTGGCCCAGCAGCGTCTGGACGCTCCGCAGATCGGCTCCGTGCTCCACCATATGGGTCGCGCAGCTATGCCGCAGCGTATGCGGACTGGCCTTGACGCCGCCCAGCCTGGCCGCGCCGCGCACCATCTCCCAAACCCAATTACGGGTCAGCGGATGGCCGCGAACGCTCAGGAACAAGGCGCGTTCCAGCTTCGAGCCCCGTACCAGACCGGGACGCCCCAAAACCAGATACCGCTCCAGCGCGGCAACGGCTCGCTCCCCCAGCGGCACGATGCGCTCCTTGTCCCCTTTGCCCCGGACCTGTGCCCGTGCCTGATCGAGGTGCAGATCTTCAACGCCCAGCGCGCAGATCTCCCCGACGCGCAGACCGCCCGCATAGAGCAGTTCCAGAACGGCGTGGTCGCGCAATGCCGTCGAGTCCGCGTCGGCTGCCCGCGCCGCAAGTTCAGACCGCTCCAGCATCCCGGCCACTTCACTCTCGGCGAGCGACTTCGGCAGCACCTTCCAGCTCGCCGGACTCTCCGTGTTGACGGTCGGATCGGTCTCCATGCGCTTGTCGAGCAGCATCCACCGGTAAAAGCCGCGCAGACAGCTCAGCTTACGGGCGATGGACCGCGACTCGACACCATTCGATCGGAGGCCCTGCATAAAGACCCCGACATCGGCCTGCACCGCCATCATCAGCAGGCCGTCGCGCTTCTCCAGGTGCTCGGCAAACTGCCTTAGATCGCTCGCATACGCCTCGCAGGAGGCCGGACGCATTCCTTTCTCGACGCGCAGATAGGTCGCATACTCCTGCAACAGCCGAGCGTCCGCGGGTACTTTTAACTCTAATCGCATCCCCGGTATTATCGCCGCGCAACTGGGTAGAGCAGCCGTCCATCCGCCGTCGCGCATCTATCTTGCCAGTATCATCGTCGTGAGGGAGAGACACCGCCATGCCGCTTTGCGAACATCTGGCCCACAGCAGGTATCACGCACCCAAAGTCCACGTCTGCGAAGAGTGCGTCGCGCTCGGCGACCAATGGGTGCATCTCCGCACCTGCATCGAGTGCGGCCACGTCGGCTGTTGTGACTCATCCAAGAACAAGCACGCCGACAAGCACTTCAAAACCACGGGGCATCCGGTGATCGCCTCGGCGCAACCGGACGAGCGCTGGCTCTGGTGCTATGTCGATGAAGAGATGGCCGGGTAAGGAAGTGGCGGAGAGGGGGGGATTCGAACCCCCGATAGACTTACGCCTATGTCTGATTTCGAGTCAGGTGCATTCAACCGGGCTCTGCCACCTCTCCGGGTATCGAGCGGGCGGGACTCCTTCAGTCTACCGGCAACGGCGATACGTGGCAACGAGCTTTCCGCGGTGAGCGAAACGGACATCGAGGGAGCCGTGTGGACCCAGGGGCTTCGCGCGCACGTGGAAGAGCTTGCCGCCGCACAGGGCTTCGCGCTGAGCGGCTTCTGCTCGTCCACTCCGCACGCGGTGACAGCCAGCCGCTTTGAGACCTGGATCGACGAGGGACGCGCGGGCGAAATGGAGTATCTGAAGCGCCGCGACTCCAAGGGTACCCTTCTGCGTAGCTCGTTGACCGTGGCTATCCCTTGGGCGCGCTCAGTGATCATCTGCGCGTTCAACTATAACGCCGACGCGCCTCGCTCGATCGACCCCGCGCCGACAGATACCGGTTGGATCGCTCGCTATGCCTGGAATGGACGTGAGGAAGGCGGGCGGATAGTCCCGGTGGACTACCATGACGACCTGCTCCGGCGATTGCGCGTCATTGAAGCCGGCCTGCAAGCCGCAAGCCCCTGCACCGCACGCTGTTACGTCGACACCGGACCGATCCTCGAACGCGACTTCGCCGCCCGCGCGGGCTTGGGCTGGACGGGTAAAAATACCTGTTTGCTCAACCAGAAACTCGGCTCGTGGCTGCTGCTGGGCGTGATCGTCACTTCGCTGGATCTGCCGGAAGAAGACGCTCCCCTCGCCGCGCCCGACCGCTGCGGCTCCTGTACCCGCTGCATCGACGCCTGTCCCACCGACGCCCTGATTGCTCCTCGGCAAATGGATGCTTCGCTCTGCATCAGCTATCTGACCATCGAGAAAAAGGGCGATATCGCGGAGGAGTTGCGCGCGCCGATGAACCGGCAGGTCTTCGGCTGCGACATCTGCCAGGACGTATGCCCATGGAACCGGAAGGCTCCCATCGCGCGCGTGGGGAACATCGAGGGCCTCGATAGCCTCGCGACACGCTCCGAGCTGGTCAACCCTCCGCTCGCATGGTTGGCGGGGTTGACGCCCAAGACCTTCAAGCAGCACTTCAAGGGATCGCCACTGGAACGCACGAAGCTGAAGCGCCTCCACCGCAATACGGCTATCGCCATGGGCAACTCCGGCGACTCCGGCTTTGTTCCGCAACTTGAAGTTTGGAGAGCAGGCGAAGATCCCGTGCTGGCCGAAGCCGCTGCATGGGCCATCCACCAGCTTCAATCGCAAGCGGCCGCCTGCTAGCATCGGTATACCAAGCCGCAAACCTCTATCTTCAATGCCGAACAAGTCCATTGCCGAGACGCCGCTTCCTCTTGTGCCGCCGACCCCCAAGGCAGCGGGGCGTTGGGCGGAGACGGTCGCGCTGATGCGCTACATGACGACGACCGAAGTCCATACCTACGCATTTTCGGTTGCGGCTAATGTCATTCTGTCGCTCTTTCCGTTCATCGTGCTGCTGCTGACGCTCTCCCGGCAGCTCTTCCACTCGCGCACGATGGAGCTGGTGGTCGCGGACATGATGAAGAGCTTTCTGCCCGTGGGTCAGGATTTCGTCATGCGGAACATGCAGACGCTGGCGCATCCCCGCCATGGAACGCAGGTCTTCTCGCTGGTCATGCTGCTGGTGACTTCGACCGGGGTCTTCCTGCCGCTGGAGGTCGCGTTGAACAGCGTCTGGGGCGTCGCCAAAAACCGGTCGTACCTGCACAACCAGGCGGTCTCGCTGGGGCTGGCGTTCGGCGTGGGCGCGCTTGCCATGGCTTCGGTCGCCTTCACTGCCGGCAATCGCCTGCTCTTCAGCTGGATTTTCTTCGGCCACACGGATAACTTCGTCTTCAACGGCATCGCGTTTCTGGTGCTGAAGATTTGCGCGGTCCTCGCCGGCATCCTGCTGTTCTTCCTGATTTACTGGATATTGCCGAACCGCGCGATCCCGGCGCGCGCCGTGCTGCCGACGGCTATCGTGATCGGGCTTGGCTGGGAGATCGCGAAGTACCTCTATATTCTCGCGCTTCCGCTACTCGACTTTCAGGCAGTCTACGGACCGTTCTACATCTCCGTCAGCCTGATGATGTGGGCGTTTCTCTCCGGTCTGCTGCTGCTGGCGGGAGCGCACTTCTCCGCGACGCGCTATACGCTGCGGCTGGCGCGCGAGGCGGAGCTTGAGACCAACTCAGAGGCCGTCCCCGCAGTTGGAACAGATGCCCGGCAGGGGGCCTGAGCCATGCCATCGCTGCTGGACCGGCGGCCTGCTCCCGGACTCTCTTCCGTGATGTTCCGGCTTCTCGCCGCCTATGTTCTTCTCGCGGCCCTCAGCTTCGTCACTTCACCGGTAAGCGCGCTTGTCATGGTCCTCCAGGTATTCCTTGCCCTGGCGATCTTTGCCATCGCGCTCTTGCTTGTTGTCCGGCTGATTCGCACCCGAATGCTCTGGAGCCTGCGGAACAAGCTGATCGTGACCTATGTGTTGATCGGCGCGGCCCCCTTTGTCCTGTTCCTGACACTCGTTCTTATTTCGACTTACATCGCCGCCGGACAGTTTGCCATTCACCTTGCCGATACGCGGATGCAGGCCGATCTCAGCCGGATGAACATCGGCAATTCGGTTCGCACGGCGCGCGTCGTCCACATTCTCGACACCGAGAAGGACCGCACGGACATCGACAGCCGCATCGGCGAGATCGGCGCAACGGAGCGCGCGGCGGCGGCGGCGGCCCCGCGGCCCGTCCAGGAAGAGCAGGTGGAGGCTTTCATGGACGGCGCGCCCGTGGTCGATCATACCGCCGCGCTTAACCGCCGTACTCCACTCGGCATGCCGGCATGGGCCACCGAACTGCCCCGCCGCAACTTCCGCAGCATCGTCCTCGATGCCGGGAGCCTCTATCTGGTGACTATCCAACAGGAGCGGCTGAAGAATGGCCACCTGTTTACACTGCTCAGCTGGCTGCCGGTCGACTCCAATTTCATGGAGAATGTGGCGGATGGCCTGGGGCGCGCCAGCATCTTTGCGCAGACCACCAATCGTCCTGAAGACGCTTCGGCGCAAACCCGCCGGCGGCCGCCCCTTTCCACCTCCGTTTCAGGCGGTAACGAACCTTTGCCGCTTTCGTTGGCCGACATCCGCGTGCGCTTCTTTTCCACCACCGCCGTGACCGACTGGGAGACCGGGAAGCCGGACAATGTACCGATCGAGGTCTACTCCCGGCCGTCGCTGCTCTACCTGCAACTGTTCGGCGCGTCGCTCGCGGGCGTGGTCACTTCGGCGATTCGTACCGGCCTGATTACGCTTTGCCTGCTTTTCATGCTGATCGAAGCGTTGGCGCTCTATCTTGCCGTCCGCCTGACGCGCACCATGACGGCCTCCGTAACGGACCTGTATCAGGCCACGCTGTACGTCGACCGGGGGCAGCTGCAACATCGCATCGCCGTTTCGCGCAGCGATCAGCTGGCGGAGCTGAGCCACTCCTTCAATCGCATGACGGGTTCGCTCCAGCGCCTGCTTGCGGAACAGAGAGAAAAGGAGCGCCTCCAGAACGAGCTTTCCATCGCGCAGGAGGTACAGGCAAATTTATTTCCGACGGCCATCCGCAACCTGCCCACCTTGGAGCTTCATGGCATTTGCCGGCCCGCGCGCTCGGTCTCCGGGGATTATTACGACTTTCTCGTCTTCTATAACGAAAACCTTACAGGCAGGCGGCGGACGGAGTCGGGCGTCGGCATTGCGCTGGGCGACATATCGGGTAAGGGGATCTCCGCCGCGCTGCTCATGGCGACGCTCCACTCCGCTGTACGCGCCTACCAGTTCGCCAATGAAGCTGCCTCCACGGCCGCCTCCACGCTCTTCAGTTCCCCGGGACGCATCATGGAGTTGCTCAACCGTCATCTCTATCGCAGTACGCAGCCGGAGAAGTACGCGACGCTTTTTCTGGCGCACTACGACGCGGCGACCGCCTGGCTCACCTACTCGACCGCCGGGCAACTGCCGCCGCTGCTTCTTGGCCGCGACAATTCCATTCGCCGTTTGGACTGCGGCGGCACCGTCGTGGGGCTATTGGATGGAGTGAAGTACGAAGAGGGGCATCTGCCGATGCATTCGGGCGACATCCTCGTCGCGTATTCCGATGGCGTGACCGAACCTGAAAACGACTTCGGCGACTTCGGCGAGGAACGCCTGATGGAGGTGGTGCGCCGTCATCGCGACCAGCCGCTGCATGTCATCTCCCGCGAGGTGATGCAAGCGCTCGATGCATGGATCGGGGCGGAGGAGCAGCCGGACGACATCACACTGGTGCTCGCCCGCCAGGCTTAGCGCGGCGAAGTAGTTTGCAGGAATTCGATCAAGAAGTCTTTCCAGATCGCCGCCTGCGTGTGCGTTCCATGGCCTCGCGTCCGATCCGTGATCGGCAATAAGATAAACCGGCCCTTCGGTATCTCCTTCACCATCTCCTCCGCGATTCCCAACTCCGGGGGATTGATGAAATCGTCCGCCGAGTTGATCCACAGCACCGGAGCTGTAATCGTTCCAAGCTTCGACGCGGGATTGTAGTTACGGCTGGCGTTCAGGTAAAAGATCATATTGTTCGCGTCGGTCGCGGCGTTGCTACGGGCGATCGCGTGATCCACATAGATCTCGACACTCTCGCGTGTTGGATAATTCTTCTGTAGCTGCAATGGCGCGCCGCCCGCGAGCAGCAGCAGATCGTTTGCCGCCGTCAGCCCTTGTAGAGGCTCGGTCGCGTACTCGCCGCCCTTCCACGCTGGATCGTTCTTGATCGCCGAAATGGCCATATAACGCCACATGCGGTTGCGTCCGGCGAGCGGCACGGGCAGACAGGCGAACGGCGCGAGCGCATCCATAAACTTCGGGTAGGCCTCACCCCAGACGAACGCCTGCATACAGCCCATCGACGTGCCGAGGATCAGTCGTAGATGGTCGATATGCAGCCCCTCACGCAGCATCGTCTCCTGCGAGCGCACCATGTCGTCATAGTCATACGCCGGAAAATGGCCGCGCAGGCCATCGGACGGACGCGACGACTGCCCGTGGCCGATATCATCCGGCAGAATGAGGAAATAGCGTGCGATGTCGAGCGGCTGGCCCGGCCCAAAGAGCACATCCGCGAACGCTGCGTTTAGCAACGAATGCGTGTCGCCGCCCGTTCCATGCAGCAGCAGTACGGCGTTGTCGGTGTGTCCCGCGGCGTCCCGGTGCGGTGTGCCCAGCGTGAGATAGTGCAGCCGCAGCACGGGGAGAGTCTCGCCCGTACCGAAACGAAAGTTGGCGATTGTGTAGGTACCATCTTGCGTGGGCCATGCGTGAGCCGCGGTCGCGGCAAAGATAACGAGGAAGGCAACGACGGCGTGTAAGAACCTGAAGCGCAAGGGCAACCTCATCCCGGGAGTGCTGCCAGTCTAATTCTACTTCCCGGCCATCGCCTTGACGGCGATGGCCGCTGGACCGCCGCCAGCCGGAAGGATGGTAAAAAGCGCGGGCCCGAGCTTGCCTTGCGTTCGCACGACCGACACATCGCCTGATCGGGCATCGGCTGCCAATAGCAGATGTTCGTCGGCGGAAAAGGCCATCGCCGCCGGTCCCGAGCCCGTGTGAACGCTGCTTACCAAACGTCCATCGTCGATACTATAGAGGCTAATCGCATCCGCGCCCGAGTTCGCGACCCACAAGGTCCCATTGTCGGCGCTTACCAGACCCATTGCCGGGTGACTGCCGATCAGGTAGGTGCCGCCTACTTCGTTGGTGCCCGTGGCGATCTCGGTAACGCTGTCGGACCCCGCGTTCGACACAAAGATCTCGCCGCCATCGGGTTTCAACGCGAGATGTACCGGAGACTCTCCCACGTCAAGCAGTGTTAAAAGACGATCGGTCATCAGCGAAGGATCGCGCTTGGCTGCCCATGAGTCCGGCGCGGCCGCCAGGCCGATCACCATCACCTGATGGCCGCCCGCACAGGCGGCAAATACCTTCGACGAGTCCGGCAGTACGACCATGTCGCCCGCGATCTCTCCAACCCGTGGGCAACCGGTAAAGCCGGCCCGCAGCCTTAAAGCGGGACGTGTCTCGTCCCGGGACGCTACGCCGAAGAGAGAAACATTGCCGTTGCGGTGGCTAACCGCCAGCGTCCGCCCGTCCGGCGCGAGCCGCAACAACGCAGGCTGATCGCCTACGCCGATGGTCAGGGTAACCCGCCGCCGATCGAGATCGACCACGCTGATGCTGTTGGATCCCGAGTTCGCTACAAACGCCCGTTGACCCTCCGCGTCCACGGCGATCGACGAAGGTTGCCGTCCGACCGCGATCGTCCACGCGACCTGATTCTTTTCGGTATTGATAATAGAGACTGAGTTGCTGCCGGTATTAACCGCGTAAACCTCGTTCTTCGCCGGGTTAACCGCGAGCGCCTTGGGATCACTGCCGACCTGGAGGGTTCTATCCTGGCGCAGGTAGACGAGATCGAGCACGCTGACCGTGTTGCCTGCCTGATTGCTGACGTAAGCGAACTCGCGATAGCCGTCCGGAACGTCCGGGAAAGCCGAACGGCGACAGCCCGCCGCAAATAACAGCGCAAGGGGTCCAGCTAGCTTGTAAACAGGAAAGACCGTCACATCTGCGAGTCTAACGCACGGCTACTTCGATCCGCCGCGTATCCAGCCGCGCACCAGCCAGGCGAAGTATCCGCCCTGCAGCAGAAAGACAAATGCATACGAAGCAAGCAGATGACGGCTTTCAAGCGTACCGAGATCAAAAAAACTATGCCAGGTCATCGAGTCAACTCCAACGATGCTTCCAGTGCGTCCAAAGCGGCGTTCTGCTCCGCAAGCTGCCGACGACGTTCGATTACAAATCGGAAGCCGCAGAGAAAGATACCCCACATCAGCCAGCCAAGGATATTCCAGTAGAAGGCGGGGCGCATGGACGGATCAAGCCCGGAGTTCGGCCCCCCGCCAAAGACCGGCGACGGATGCTGTGTGCGAAACCAGCGGATCGACATATAGACGATCGGCACGTCAACGGCGGCAAAGATAGCCAGCACCGCGGCAAGCGTGGGCGTCTGGCCTGGGGTCGAAAGCCGCCGCGTCATCATATAGGCGACATAGATCAGCCAAAGCAACAACATGCTGGTAAGGCGCTCGTCCCAGGTCCACCAGATGCCCCAGGTAGCCCGGCCCCAGATGCTTCCGGTTACGAGACAAATGCTTGAGTAAATGAGCGTTACCTCGGCGGAGGTAACAGCCAGTGCATCGGCGGTGAGAGCCTTGAGCGGATCGCGATTTCGCCAGTACAGAAATGCTATCGAGGCTGCCACGTTGAGGTAAGGAAAGATCAGGCTCAACATCGCCGTCGGGACATGGTAGAAAAACGTGCGGCCGACATCGCCTTGCGCCCCGTCTGTCGGCGAAATGAAGATAGCTTGCCGGAAGCCGATGGCCAGGACAGCAAGCGTCACGGCGAACCATGCAAACCCAACCAGCTGCATCGGACGAATTGTGCTTCGTTCCCGCATCATGCCCCAAGTTTACGCCTGTTTGCGTTACTCGGCACTTAGAACCGTGTCGAAGAGCAGCAGGCAGACCGTCGTAAAGATGATGTCGTAACCAGCCAGCAGCCTGATCCATAGTCCTACTTGAATGGGGTCCAATTCGCCCGTCAAGATGCCCGTGGACGCCTGGATCATGGCTAGGAGGGCGGGCAGGGAGATCGGCAGCAGGACTAGCGGCAGCATCAGCTCGCGATTGCGCGTCCGCAGGCCCAATGCCGCGAAGAACGTCCCATTGCAGACCAGCGCCCATGTTCCGAGCGGCATCACCAAAGCCAGCAGCCAACCGTTCCCCAGCGCGTGAAGGTTGTAAAAGATGACGAATAATGGGGCCAGCACCGCCTCCACCAGCAGTACAAAAAGCATATTGCTGAGCACCTTGCCGAGGAAGAGCGCGGAGGCAGGCGAGGGTGCGAGCCGCTGGGCGTCCAGCACCTGGTTGCGCTGCTCCCGGCTCCAGCTTTGATTGAGCGCCGTGATCGTCGCGAACAGGATAGCCACCCAAAGGATGCCCCCGGCGATGCGCCGCGACTCGGCCGCCGTAGGATCGAACGCCAGCGAAAACACCACCACCACCAGCAGCGCGAAGAACAGCATTCCGTTGACGGAGTCGCGCGACCGCCACTCCAACCGGAGATCTTTCGCCAGATGCTCCCAAACGAAACGCGGGTAGCTCATCGCGCGAGGTCCGCTACCGTTGCCGCCGCGGCACGCAGGTACTCTCCGGGCGCAAGCACCACCTGTACGCCACGCACTCCCGCCGAGACGGAGATGACCTCGAACAAAGCGATCGTCTCATCCGCAAAGGCTGGAAACGCCTTCTTTGCTCCCATGACGGTGACGCCGCCGCGTACATAGCCGGTGAGCGGCTCGACTTCCCGCAGCGGCGCAAGTTCCGCCTTCTTCGCACCGGCCGCGGCGGCCAGCTTCTTAAGGTCAAGGACGGCATCCCCGGGAACAATCGCAAAAACATAGCCGGGCGGAGTCGTTTGCGCTAGAAGCGTCTTGAAGACCTGCTCCGGCGGTAGCCCAATCTTGTGCGCGACCGACACCGCCGTCAGGTCTTCCAGATCGACCTCGTAGACGCGCAGTTCATAAGCGATCTCCAGACTCTCCAGCAACCGCACGGCGTTTGTCTTGTGTATAGGGACGGCCTTCATCCGCGCGCCAGCCCGATGATCTCTCCGCTTCGCATCGTCAGCGTGGTCTCGGCGAGGGACTCCGCCAGCTTTGCCTGGTGAGTCGTCATGAGGATCGTCCGGCCGCCGCCGCCTGCCGCGGGCCAGGTTCTAAAGTCGCACAGCAGCTCCACCATCTGCGCCGCGGAGGCCACATCGAGATTTGAAAATGGCTCATCGAGCAGCAGTAGCTCCGGGTCACTCTGCAAGACGCGGGCCAGACTCGTTCGCTGACGCATTCCCTGCGAATACTGCCCTATAGGACGCGTCAGCCCCGGGTCAAGCCCAACCGCGCGCAGTGCCATCTCGGGACTCGCGACGCACCCACAGCCTTCGTCCCGGTAGAGCCCGGCAAAGTACGTAAGGTTTTCCATGGCCGAGAGTTCGTCGTACAGCATGGAAGCGTGGCTCATATACGCAATCCGGTGCCGGGTTTCTTTGGGGCGCTCGCCAAAAATCGATACGGTCCCGCGCGTGGGGGCGATCAGCCCGGCGACGGCACGCAGCAGCGTCGATTTGCCCGCGCCGTTCTCCCCCAGGATGACGGTTGAGCTACCCGGCTCCAACCGCACGGTGAGATGCCGCAACGCCGCGAAACTGCCGTAGAGCTTTGAAACGTCATGAAGCTCTATCGCAGCCACGGAGATTTCTTCCCCAACTCTCTCCACCTTCCCGGCCTGGCAGAACGCTGGTTCCATACGTTGGCTCAAGTATAGAGCGAGCATCGAATCATTCGATGGAGACCATGGACGTTACGCCGCTGGTAAACGCTACAAAGCGTTTCGAGGAAGCTCTCGGCGAGTACGCCGCCGACCCGCGGCGCACCATCGTCCGGGACGGCCTGATCCAGCGTTTTGAGTTTACCTACGGCCTGTGCGAAGCCATGCTCCGACGCTACCTTGAACTGACAGCCAGCGGGCGCGAGGATATCGACGCCATGAGCTTTCCGGCGCTTATCCGCACGGCAAGCGAAAGGGACTCCTGCTTCATGGATGGGATCGCTGGTACGACTATCGCAAAGTACGCAATCAAACAAGCCATACCTACAATGAAATGGCCGCGCTCGATGTCGTTTCGCAGCTGCCCGATTTTCTTTTAGAGTTACGGCATCTCCTAACCAGGATAACGGAGGATTTACTGTGAATTCAGCCTCAGTCTCCGCTCCTGTCCTTACGCACGGGCTTTGTATGTCCAGGCGCGACTATGAGATCGTCGCCGGCATCCTCCGCAAACACGTTCCAAGCCGCCGCGTCTGGGCTTTCGGCTCTCGCGCGACGGGCAGACGTCTGAAGCGCTTCTCCGACCTCGACCTCGCCGTTGAGGGTACCCTCACGCTCTCCGAACATGGCCGCCTGGCTGACGATTTTGATGAATCGCTCCTCCCGATGAAGGTCGATATCCTCGCCCTGGATCAGATCGACTCCTCCTTTCGCGAACGCATCGCGCGAGACTTCATCCCGTTCACGGTGTAATCTGGCTTACGCTGAACACCTCGCCAAAGGACTCCGATGAAACCTCTTCTCTTTGCCTTCATCCTGCTTTTCTCGACCATGGCACAAGCCGCCGGTACGCCGATCCGTGTCGCCATCGTCGGTCTTGTCCACGGTCATGTCCAAGGCTTTCTCCAGGCGCTCCCGAACAACAGATCGGCTACTCTCGTCGCGATTGTGGAGTCCGACCAGGCGCTCGCGGCGAAGTACCAGGCCCGCTACCATCTCGATCCATCGCTCTTCTCGACCGATCTCGACAAGATGCTCGACACACAGCACCCGGATGCCGTCCTCGTCTATACGACGATTCGCGACCATCGCCGCGTTATTGAGGCAGCCGCGAAGCATAACGTCTCCTCCATGGTCGAGAAGCCCCTCTCCACCACGATGGACGACGCGATCGCCATCCGTGACGCCGCCCGCGCGCATCATGTTCAGGTGCTCGTCAACTACGAGACCACCTGGTACTCAAGCAACACCGAAGCCCTCAACGAAATCCAACAGGGTAAGCTTGGAGACATCCGGAAGGTCGTGGTTCATGACGGCCACGAAGGACCGGCAGAGATCGGCGTTGGCCCCGAGTGGCTTCCCTGGCTCACCGACCCGGCCCAGAATGGCGCGGGTGCGCTCTTCGACTTTGGCTGCTATGGTGCCGACCTGCTGACGGTGATGATGCATGGCGCGGCTCCGCTTTCCGTCACGGCCGTCGCTCAGACCGACAAGCCCCGCCTTTACCCGCATGTGGACGATGATGCCACGGTCATCCTCCGGTATCCCAGCGCGCAGGGCGTTCTGATGCCTTCATGGGATTGGAGCTTCGCCCGCAAGGATATGGAGGTCTACGGCACGGGCGGCACGGCCATTACCGTAGGTCCGGATCGTATACGCACCCGGTACCATGCCGCGCCGCATACTGAGTCTCCGGCAGAGACGCAAAGCGCAGCCCCACCACTTCCGGCTGATCGCCGCGATTCGCTTTCCTATCTGGCAGCCGTCCTCCATGGCGAGATCGTACCGGACGGGGATCTCTCCGCGCTGGACACCAATCTTGTCGTCATGCAGATTCTCGACGCTGCCCGGCAATCGGCCGCGACAGAGCAAACTGTGACTCTGCACGCTCTTCCGCATTGACAACGCGGCCATCGAACCTCTACCTTGGCTGACGCAGTGAGAAAGTAACCCGGAGTGTTGACTATCGTGACTTACACAGCAGAACGCTTTCGTTTTATCCCCGCGTCGTTTGCTAGAACTGCCGGGTCTCTTCTCGCGGCAACTCTCGCCTTGAGTGCCGCCGCACAGACCGCATCCACCCCCAACTTCGGCAGTAATGTCATCATTCTCGATCCGTCCATGCCGGCCGCGCAGATTCAGTCGACTTTGATCGGCATCTCGAATGAAGACCAGTTCAGCGCCAACCGCCATGCCGTCTTCTTCAAGCCGGGCACCTACATCGTCCAGGCACCGGTCGGTTACTATGAGTCGCTCTACGGCCTTGGCGCGACGCCCAACTCGGTGACCGTCAATGGATTCCTCACGCCAAACTACGGCACCACCTTTCCCGGCGCGAACATTACCGACACCTTCTGGCGTTCGCTGGAAAACATGACGATCAACCCCGTGCAGAATAAAGCGCAGAACGCCGCGCCCAATACGCTGCAGTGGGGCGTCTCGCAGGCCGCTCCATTACGCCGTATGCAGATCAATGGCTCCCTTGAACTCGTAGATTCCTACTGCGGTAACGCCAGCGGCGGCTTCATCAGCGATATCGTCGTAACCGGCGGTGTAAATCCCTGCTCTCAGCAGCAGTGGTTTACCCGCAACAGCTCCTATGGCAGCTGGAATGGCGGCGTCTGGAACATGGTCTTCTCCGGCGTTCAGGGAGCACCCGCGCCTTCTTACCCCAGCCCGCCTGAAACGGTGCTAACCACTACTCCGGTCAGCCGCGAAAAGCCCTTTCTCTATATCGACGGCAGCGGCAACTACAATGTTTTCGCTCCAGCCGTAAAGCGCAATTCATCCGGTACTACATGGACGAACGGCATAGGCGCAGGCCGCTCCATTCCGATCGGCAACTTCTTCATCGCCCAGCCTTCTACCTCTATTACGGATATCAACAACGCGCTTCTCTTCCACCAAAACCTGATCCTAACCCCCGGTGTTTATCAGTTATCCCGCCCCATCCATGTGTATTATCCCGATACCGTTATTCTCGGCCTTGGGTACGCCACACTCGTTCCCACGAACGGCACTGAAGCCATTACAGTGCAGGATGTGAGCGGCGTGCAGATTGCCGGTCTCATTATTGACGCCGGTCCTGTCAATTCGCCCGTCCTGCTGAGAATGGGGACCAACTTCGGCGTTCAGCTGCCCCCCGGCGGCCAGGCAAACCACGCCGGTGATCCTTCCACCCTCAGCGACCTGACCTTTCGCGTTGGCGGTGCTACGCTCGGAACCGCGACCACGAGTCTTGAAGTCGACAGCTCCGATGTCATCCTCGACAATATTTGGGCGTGGCGTGCCGATCACGGTGTCACCCCCACGAGCACCGGCTGGACCGTCAATACGGCCGACCATGGCCTTGTCGTCAACGGCAACCGCGTCACCGCACTTGGTTTGGCTGTAGAGCATTACCAAAAGGAGCAGGTCCTGTGGAATGGCAGCGCGGGCGAAACGATCTTCTACCAGAGCGAGTTACCCTACGACCCGCCGTTGCAAGCTGCCTGGATGGACGGCACCGCTAATGGCTATCCGTCTTATGTCGTCACCGGTAAGGCAACGACGCATACAGCCTATGGTTTGGGCATCTACTCCTTCTTCAATCTAGGGCTGGATATCGTGGAAGACAACGCAATGATCGTCCCATCCACGAGCGGCATCGCTATCCACGACGCCGGAACCGTCTTCCTTACAGGAAAAGGCTCCATTACTCATGTCATCAACGGCATTGGGAAAGCCGTCAACAGCAGCTATGCGGATCAGGTAAGCCCAGTCGTTTCCTATCCGTGAGCAGTCAACGGGGGCTCGCCCCTGACGCCTGTACTATGGCGTCAGGGGCGAGTTGCAGTAGGGCATCCTTTTAGGAACCGCCTACACGGCTGATGCGCACTCCACCCGAGGAACGCAACAGACGACTTTGGCGGTTAGCTTGATCGGGGATATTTTGCACGGACAAAGCATTTTTCAGACCCTTTGCCTCCTTACTGTGCTGGTATTCCCATTGAGTGGATCTCCGCAAAGCAGCAAACCTACAGCCCTGTCGGTCGAACCACTTCCCGCCCAGCCCTCTACGGAAAACAAAGTTCCGCTCATTCAGCAGCCATTGCGATTGAGCGACTTTACGGCGAGTCCCGAGAAAATGGAGCCGTCCCCTGGTCTCGCCGCGCAGCTCACGCACATTCGAGATTTTACCCAAAGTAACCCCGAGGACGGCAAACCCGCAACCGAGCAGACCGAAGTTTGGCTTGGTCGCACCACTGCGGCCCTGTACTTCGTCTTCGTCTGTCACGATCACCACCCCGAAGCTATACGGACCCATCTCGCCCGGCGCGAAAACATCCTGAAGGACGACCTTGCTTCCGTCCTGCTTGATCCTTTTCAGGACCATCGCCGCGGCATCCTTTTTTCCGTAAACCCCTCGGGCGTACAGGCCGATGCCGCGTGGACGGAGAACAACAATCCCGACTATAGCTATGACCAGGTCTGGGACTCGGACGCCCGCGTTACCCGCACCGGCTGGCTCGCCCTTATCTCCGTCCCTTACCGGAGTCTGCGTTTCCGTCCTGGTCCGCAAGGCTGGGGCGTCGTCTTCTTCCGTTCGCTGCCGCGCAATAGCGAGTCCGACGACTGGCCGCGCATCGCCCAGAATATCTCCGGCACCCTGACCCAGGAGGCCACCCTGCGGGGTGTTGAAGGCGTTACCGGCTCGCACAATCTACAGATCAATCCCTACGGCATTGCTCAAAGGATTCACACGCTCGACACTCGCGATCCCTTCGCGCCCTATTTCAGCAATCGCAACCTCGAAGCCACCGCGGGCGGCGATGCGAAAGCTATTATTAAGGACTCCATCGTCCTCGACGCCACGATTAACCCCGATTTCTCCCAGGTCGAATCCGATCAGCCACAGTTCACCGTCAACCAGCGCTACCCTGTGTACTTCCCCGAGCTGCGGCCCTTCTTCCTCGAAAATGCCAACTATTTCGCCACGCCGCTTACCCTGCTTTATACCCGTAACATCGTCCACCCGGAGTACGGCGGCCGCGTCACGGGCAAAGTGGGCCACACGAACCTCGGCCTGCTTGCCATCGACGACCGCGCTCCCGGCGAGGTCTATGCCCCCGGAGATCCGCTGTTCGGCAAACATGCCCTCTTCGCCGTCGGCCGCGTCTCGCAGGACTTAGGCAAAGGCTCGTCGGTCGGCGCGATCTACACCGATGAGGAGTTCGGCGGCAGTTGGAACCGTATCGGCGGCACGGATTTCACCGCTCGGTTCAACGATCACTGGACTGCCCAGGGTCAACTTGTCGAAAGTTCGACGCGGACCCTAAGCCCGCCCTACGCGCTCTCTACCTACTCCGCCGGGCCCGCAAGCTCGCTGGAACTCACACGCAGCGGCCACTCCTTCAATCTCGACGACCTCTATCAGGACTACAGCACCGGCTTCGTCAGCCAGGTTGGATTTATTCAGACGGCCAACATCCGCACCAATACCAATCACACCAATTACCAATGGTTCCCGAAGCACAGCATCCTCCAGAGCTATGGTCTTGAGGCCAATCCTCGCTTCGCCTTCGATCACCAGGGCAATCGCGTCTATCGCTATCTCGGGGGCGATCCGTTCTTTCTATTTGCCAGAAACACTACGCTCGCTCCGCTCATCGGACAAAACTCCGACACCCTCACACCCGCCCAATATCCCCTGCTCACCCGCAATCACAATCTTTCGGAGAACTATGGCGGCATCGTCGCTCGCAGTGCTCCCTTTGCGCAACTCAATTTCAATATCGTCTACACCCATGGAGGGAATCCGAACTATAGTCCCGCAAACGGCATTCCCTCCATTCTGCACGAAGACTTTCTCCAGGCACTTATTACGGTCGCACCTCTTCGCTCGCTGATTATCGATAATACGTATCTCCTCGACCGAAACCGTGCCCATCCCAACGAACCGCTCGCTTTTGAAAACCAGACGCTACGCACCAAGATCAACTATCAATTCACGCGCGCCCTCTCCGCCCGCGTCATCGTGGAGTATGATTCGCTCCTTGTGAATCCGGCGGAGACCTCGCTGCGCCGCACCAAACAAGTCGGGACCCAGGCCCTGCTCACCTGGCTTCCACATCCGGGCACGGCCATCTATTTCGGCTATAACAACGATCTTCAAAATCTTGACCACGCCCTCTGTACCCGTCTTCTTCCCGGCACCTGCGATCCGAACCAGACCATTCTTCCCCGCTCGACGAATTACCTTAACGACGGACGCCAGATCTTCCTCAAAGCCTCTTACCTGCTGCGTTTCTAAACGAAACTGGACAGTCGCCCCTCAAATCCCTTACCGTCATACCGCAGCTATAAACGCCCGTTCGCTCCAGCGAAAGTGAGACACCCTTGACCGCATTGAACCGCAGATCGTTCCTTCAGACCGCCGCAATGACCGCGGCCGCCACACGCATCCACCCTCTGCTCGCCCAGGCTACCCCGCCCCGCTCACCGAACGATATAGTCAATCTCGCGTTGATCGGTGCCGGCATCCAGGGCCAGTTCGACACCCGGATCGCCCTCTCCACTCCTGGGGTGAAGCTTGTTGCCGTGGCCGATTGCTATGATGGCCGCCTGACGCACGCCAAGGAGATGTGGGGTTCCGACATCTTTACCACCCGCGATTATCATGAAATCCTCGCCCGCAAGGATGTGGACGCCGTGCTGATCGCCACGCCCGACCACTGGCATAAGCAGGCCGCCGTCGACGCCATGCACGCCGGTAAGGACGTCTATCTTGAAAAGCCGATGATTCACATCTACCCGGATGGTCCGGCTATTATCGATACCGCCCGCTCCACCAACCGGATCATCCAGGTTGGTAGCCAGCGCGTCAGCTCCGTCGTCTACGCGAAAGCCAAAGAGCTGCTAGCCTCCGGCGTCATCGGCAAGCTCAACATGGTCCAGGCGCGCTGGGACCGAAACTCCTCGATCGGCGCATGGAACTACACCGTCCCACTTGACGCCTCGACCCAGACCTGTGACTGGCCGCGCTTTGAAGGCTCCGCCCCCAAGCACCCCTTCGACGCCGAGCGCTTCTTCCAGTGGCGCAAGTGGAAGGATTACGGCTCGGGCGTGGCGGGCGATCTCTTTGTCCACCTCTTTAGCGGCACTCACTTCATCACCGGCTCAAACGGACCCACGCGCGCGATGGCCACCGGGGCACTGCGCTTCTGGAAAGACGGCCGCGACGCGAATGACGTGCTGCTGGCTCTCTTCGATTACCCGCAGGGCTTCAATCTTAGCCTCCGCGTCAACTTCGTCGACGGCGGCGAAGAATCGGAAGGCTTTCTCTTTACCGGCTCCGAGGGACAGATGGAGATTGCCGGCAACACCGTCACCGTCACCCGCACTCCGCTTGCCTCCGAGCCGGGCTACACCGTCTCTACCTTCGCGGACGCCATGCAAAAGCAAACCCTCGATGCTTATCGCCAGAAGTACCCGGTCAAGCACCCCGAAGGGCCGCCACAGCAGGATGTGCAGAAGTACGCCGCCGCGCCCGGTTATTTGGATAGCTACGACCATTTCCATAACTTCTTCAACTCTGTTCGCAGCCGCCAGCCGGTGGTCGAGGACGCTACTTTCGGCTTCCGCGCCGCCGGTGCCGCTTTGCTCGCGAATCTAAGCGTCTCCGAGGACAAGATCGTCCACTGGAACCCTGAAACTATGAAAGTCGTCTAATCCTGGCAACCGGGTACTCCACCCTAGCGGCAATCTTTATCGTCGCCGGGGTGGTGTCTTCCTAATACAGCTTCACCGTACTATAGAGGCACCATGAACCTCCGCTTCCTCCTCCCGCTCGCCCTTTCCGCCATCGTCCCGGCTGTCGCCGCGGCGCAAGATCCCGCCCATGCCCGGGAGTTCCGGATGCAGCAACCCGGCAACGGACCCGGCGGTGCGCCTCGCTCCGCTTTCCTCGCCCATCGCCTCGGCACCGACCATGCTGAAGGTATCTCCGTCATCGACATGAATGGCGACGGCTTCCCCGATCTGCTCAGCGGAGCCTACTGGTATCAAAACCCCGGCGCGAGCGGCGGCGAGTGGACCCAGCACCAGTTTCGCAACGTCGGTACCCATGGCGAGTTCGTCTCCGACTGCGGCGAGTGGGTCTTCGATGTCGACCACGACGGCCTGCCCGACCTCGTCACTACCGGTTGGATACAGAACGGCATCTGGTGGTATAAGAATCCCGGTCCGCAAGCCACAGCCGCTGGAACCCTCTGGAAGGGCGAAAAGATAGCCGACAGCTATGACACCGAGGGCGGCGCTTACGGCGATATCGACGGCGACGGCAAGCCAGACCTCGCCCTTGCGCACTATGAACACTCCGCGATCATCTGGGTGGATTTTAACCACGGAGCGCCACGCGTCCACCACGTCGGCGGCAAGGAGCAGGACGGCCACGGCGTGGGCATCGCCGATATCAACGGCGACGGCAAGCCCGACATCCTCACCACGCACGGCTGGTTCGAGCAGATCGATGCCGCCAATGACAAGTGGACGTGGCATGGCGATTGGAACCTCGGAGACACCGGTTTTCCCATCATCGGCTACGACGTGAACCACGACGGCAAGCTCGACCTGATCTACGGCCAGGGTCACGGCTACGGCCTATACTGGCTCGAACAGGCCGGCACCCCCGCCCATCCGCTATGGCTTCGCCACGCCATCGACGAGTCTTTCTCGCAGTCCCACGCCCTTGCCTTGGTCGACATCGACGGTGACGGCCAGCCGGAGCTCATCACCGGTAAGCGCTATCGCGGACACAACGGTAATGACCCCGGCTCCTACGACCCCGTCGTCCTCTATGCCTACAAGCTTCCCACGCCCGCACAATTCGCGGGTCTGCGCAAACAACGCCCTCAGCCCGGCTCTACCGCCATGCAGGTCGCGGACCCCTCGACCGATCCGCTCTTCACCCGCATGACGATCTCGGAAAACGGCACCGCCAGCGCCGGAACCCAATTCGTCTTCGCCGATTTCGATCATGACGGCGACCTCGACATCGCCAGCGCCGGCAAACTCGGCGTCCACTTTATCGAGAACCTGAAGATCGACAAAGCCGACAAGACCGCCCGCGAGGAAACCATTCCTCTCAACCGCAAATGGCCTTTCCCCGGCGAAGGTAAGGAAATCGAGCAGGAAGACCTCCCTAAGCAGTAGGTAAGGCCTTGCTCATGAAAGGCGCACTCATCCTTCTATTATTGGCGGGCTTGGCCTTGCTCGATGCCGATCATCTCCGGGAGAGCCGCATTGCGCGAGGACCAGCCGAGACCACACTCGCCGGGATCGACATCCACCACTCCGAAGCCAAAGAACTCATCGAGCGGGTGGGCAAACCCATCAGCTATAAGAAGTATCCGGAGACGGAGGAGGCCGCCGAGATCGTCTGGAATAAAGACGGCGCAACCATCCACGCCACGGTCAACGTCGACGACATCGCTTATACCGTGGAAGTGAGCGGCAAACCCACCGCGCTCACCAAGACCGGCAAAGGTCTGGCTCTGGGCGCAACCGTCGAAGACCTCCAGAAACTCTACGGCCTACGCTTCGCCCGCAAAGCCAACGAGATCGACCTGGAATGGAAGGACGGCACCGAGATGCGCGCCAAACTGCATGGCCAGCAGGTCGAATCCATTCTGCTGCTGGCAAGCGTGGAATGACGGCTCAATATCAACGCAGTCGTTATACTTTACGTAAGGAGTCGCGGATGACCGGGATTCAGTTTATTACGGATGAGCGGGGCGAGAAGACGGCGGCGGTGATTGATTTGAAGATGCACAAGGCGCTCTGGGAGGATATCGAAGATGTTTTGGTGTCGCGCTCACGGCGGCATGAGCGCGGAGTGCCGCTGGAGAAGGTGAAGACTGAGCTGATCGCGAGCGGCAAGTTGCGTGGGTAAGTACGCGGTCGAGTTGAAGCCGAGCGCGCGTAAAGAGTTGGAGCGGCTACCGACAAAGCTGATTGAACGCATATTCACGAAGCTGGAGGCGCTTGGGTCGGAGGCCGCGTCCGGTAGGGCGCAAAAAGCTGAAGGGCGGGCAACAAGAATGGCGGATTCGGATCGGGGACTACCGTGCCGTGTACACCGTGGATGACGTCAAACTGCGGATCAGCGTGACGCGGATTAGGCACCGGAGCGATCTTTATGACGGGTGATTGGGCGCGTTGAAGACCCACCTTGAGCTTAAGGGCGCTCCGAAGGTGGGCATCCGGCTTAGGACGGTTGCTATACCGTCGGCTTGGTCTCTGAGGGGATGTCAAGACAAGCCTTCGTCATGTCGGCAATGGCACTTTCGACCATACTCTTCCACTGTGCCGTCAACTTACCAGCTATTTCTTCATCTTTGATGTCAGGGGACTCTACAAGAATCAGCTTAGAGTAGAGCACTTGGTATCTGTCGTAAACGGACTTGTCCACTTTGAAGGGAGGTTTGTGACTTGCGGCAAAGCCGTGCACAGCCACTCGTTCCTCAGGCGTTCCGCCGTCCATCTTAGCTTGGAACACAAGGGTATCGTTCTTTCTCTTGCATTCCAGGTAAACCATCTGGTGGTCGGAATTCGATAACCATGCGGTTTCGCTTTTGAAAAGAGGAATGTTGAAAGATGGCGGAATGAAACGAATGGCATTGTTATCCGCGGATAGAAGGGTGAGCCCAGAGTCTTTGACCAGAGACTTAACGGTTTCAAGAGCGATCCCCAGGCTGTCGGGCAAATTTTTACGTAGGATGTCGATGGCCTGTTTGTGCTCTTTGTAGATGCTGGCGCAAAGCTCTGTGAGTTCGGTGTCTTCCATAAACCTCCTTTTAAGTAGGTCTGCATACTGCACAAGCACCGACCGGAACGCAGGTGAGAGAAAAACATTCTCACGATTCAGTAGATCTTCAATGATCTTGCGAACTTGCTTGTAGGATATTACAGCATAATGTTCATCTTTTGGGTCTTGGCCATCTTCTGTCAGATAAATGCCTAGGAAGCGGAAGTCCCGATGTTCCGCGTCTGCTGTTTCACGATAGCGCGTAAGCTGATTGTCGTGCTGCTTTGAACCTACTTTATTCTCGATCACTACCACGAGCTTGTTGCGGCTGTCGGTTAGATAGAGATCGATATTCTCGTACTCACGGCGAACCGTCATCTGGCTAAGATCGAGCCCGTCGAGTTTCATTACCGAAATGGTTGTATTTGAATACTCACGCACAGCTTCCTGCAAAAACTTTTGTAAAAACAACCCGCGAAGTCCGTGACTTTCGCTTGGTTCTAGCAAATAAGCGAGGAAGTTGGAATGATGTATCTCCTTCCGTTCTACTCCCAAGGCCTCGAATACATTGAACTTCGCAAAGCGTGATTCTAGCGTAAAGAGGTCTTTGCTTAGAAGGAAGCTCTCGAAGGCCTTACGAATCTCTGGTGTGATCGCCATATTCTGTTCTTACCGCCCAAACCGCTGTTTCCCTTGCATCTGGCTCATCATACGCTGTTGCGCCTTCATCCCTCCCCCGCCGCCCATGGTCTTGAACATCTTCCGCATCTGCGCGTACTGGCGCAGCAGGTTGTTCACCTCCT